>DFYU01000047.1 GCA_002383415.1 Geobacter sp. UBA4074 | reverse complement strand
GCCAAAGGACATCACCTGCACCAGACTGCTGTGCCACTCCTCAAGGGTGAACAGGTCGTGGGGCATGCCCTCCACAAAATCGCTGTAGGTCTCATCCAGCACCAGGGCGATCCGGTGTTGGCGGGCCAGAAAATAAAGCTCCCGCAGCAGATCGGGCGGTATCACCGTACCGGTCGGGTTACTGGGGGAAACCAGCAGGATCGCCCGGGTGCGGGGGGTAATCAGCTTGGCGATGGCTGCCGGATTGGGCAGGCCGCGCTCCTTCTCCACAAAGGGAGCATACACCGGACGGATACCCAGACCGCCCAGGGCCATCGGGTGGTCGAAGTAGCAGGGCAGCTGCAGGATCACTTCGTCGCCGGCCTGACATAACACCAGCATGGCCAGCCAAAAGGCGGCGCTGGCACCCACGGTGAGACAGAACTGGTCAGGGGCCACCTTGGCATTGTAGCGCCGCCGGTAACGACCACAGACCGCCTCGCGCACCTCCGGCAACCCCTCATCCGGGGTATAGCGGCAGGTTGCGGGATCGTCGATCTGTGTACGCAGGTGGGCCAAAAGATCTGCCGGCGGACCATAATCCGGCACCGCCTGACAGAGGTCGATCAGGGCCGGGGCGTCGGCCGAACGCTGGGCGGCCCAGCTGCGCACCTCACCGATCGGCGGGGCATGCACGCCTCGCACATGTTCGTTCAGACTAAAACGCATTGCATCTTCACCTGTTCGGATGATTGATCACGGGTTGTTCTCTATAGCACAGCTCTGCACAGGCCGCCAACACGCCAGACAGCGCAGCCATCACGGATAGACCCGAATCACCTGCTCGGCCACGCAGGCCGGCTTTTCGCTGCCCTCAACCTCCACCGTCAGCAGATAGATGATCTCGACACCGGCACCGGCCGGTTCGGCCGACAGCACGGTAGTACGGGCGCGAAGTCGATCGCTCGGTCTGACCGGAGCGGGAAAACGGACCTTGTTCAGGCCGTAGTTGACCCGCAACCGCATGCCGGGGTAGTTTTTTTCAAACTGCCCGGCTGCGTTGGCCTGGGTCAGAAGCGGCAACAACGACAGGGTCAGGAAACCGTGGGCAATGGTACTGCCGTAGGGTGATTCGGCTGCTGCCCGTTGCGGGTCAATATGGATCCACTGCAGGTCACCGGTGGCCTCGGCAAAGGCGTCGATACGCTGCTGGTCCATCTGCAGCCAGTCGCCCACAGCCACCTCCCTTCCCGCAAGCTGGCGATAGTGTGTCAGCAGTTCTTCTGCAGCGGCCATGGCTTCGCTTCCCCTTTCCTAGTGCAACAAAGAAATGCTATAGAAGTGAGTGTACGTGATGCGTACCACTTTGCAAGCATGAGGTGCAGCATGAATCTGCATGAAGGATTGAAGACCCTCGGTGAGGGCACAGCCACCAGCTATCGTTACGACAGCCCGGATGCCGGTCTACTGGAATGGTTCCCCTCGCCCTTTGCCAACCGGACAGCCAACCCCAGCGGTTGCACCGGCACCTTGCATATCGAATGCCCCGAATTCACCTGCCTCTGTCCGATGACCGGCCAGCCGGACTTCGCCACCATCATCATCGACTACCAGCCTGACCAGCGCTGCGTTGAGAGCAAGAGTCTCAAGCTGTACCTGGGCTCCTTCCGGATGCACGGCGAGTTTCACGAGGCCGGCGTCAACCGGATCTGCAACGACCTGGTGGCACTGCTGGACCCGGTCTGGCTGACCGTCAAGGGCGAGTTCACCCCCCGTGGCGGTATCCCCTTCTGGCCCACGGCGGAGTACCGGCGAAAATAACCGCGTCTGTTGCGAGCAGTAACACAAAAGGGCGTCCCTGAAGGGCGCCCTTTTTTATGCTCCTGCCAACCAAACAGCTAGTTTGGTTCGCCACCATCCTCCATCACCAGCTGCTGCCGCAGGCGAACCGGCTTCTCGGCACTGCTGCGCACCTTGATGTTGATCATCTCCACAAACACCGAGAAGGCCATGGCAAAGTAGATATAGCCCTTGGGGATATGGAAGGCGAGGCCGTCGGCGATCAGCGCCACACCGATCATCAGCAGGAAGGAGAGCGCCAGCACCTTGACCGTAGGGTGCCGTTCCACAAAACGGCTGACCCGGCCGGCAAAGAACAGCATGATCCCCACCGAGATCACCACCGCCGCCACCATCACCCACAGCTGACGGGCCATACCGACTGCCGTAATCACCGAATCCAGTGAGAAGACGATATCCAGGAACATGATCTGGATCAGGATACTCCTGAAAGAAACCGTTGCGGCCCCTTCACCGGCGTGATGCTCCTCACCTTCCAGCTTGTCGTGGATCTCCATGGTGCTCTTGGCCAGCAGGAACAGGCCACCGACCAACAGAATCAGGTCACGGCCGGAAACACCATGGCCGAACACGAAGAAAAACGGCGCGGTCAGCTTCATGATCCAGGCCAGCGAGAACAACAGCAGAATACGGCTGATCATGGCCAGCGAAAGGCCGATTTTTTGGGCCTTGGCCCGTTGATGCTCCGGCAGTTTGCCGGTCAGGATACTGATGAAGATGATGTTATCGATCCCCAGCACAATCTCCAGTGCGGTCAGGGTCAGCAGGGCCAACCAGGCCTGCGGGTCAAACAGCCATTCCATAACTATCGCTTCCTTTCAGACGAAAATCAGATAAACAACGGGGCCTGCGAGGCCGGGATAATACCTGCCGACTCGGCCCGACGCAACAGCTCAATCACGGCCCGTTCCCCCTCGTCACCCAGGCTCTGGGAAAAATCATTTACATATAAACCGATATGGGCGGCGCAGACCTGCTCGCTCATCTCCTGGGCATGTTCACGGATGTAGTGGGCCGCCTCGTCCGGATTGGCGCGGGCATACTCCACCCCGGCAGCCAGGGCCGCCTCGATGCTGCGAATCGTCTCTGCCCCCAGACTGCGGCGGGCCACAATGCCCCCCAGCGGGATCGGCAGGCCGGTCTCGCCCTCCCACCACGCCCCCAGGTCCACCAGCTGATGCAGGCCAAAGCCCTGATAGGTAAAGCGCGACTCGTGAATGATCACCCCGGCGTCGGCCCGGCCGGTCATCACCGCGTCCATGATCTCGTGGAACGGCATCTCCAGGAAGGTCTCCAGACCGGGTTTGTAGAGCCGCATCAGCAGATGGGCGGTGGTATAGCGGCCGGGGATGGCGATAGTTTTTCCGCGCAGATCGGCCAGATCAAGCTGTTCCTTTGCCACCAAGAGCGGCCCGCAGCCACGCCCCAGGGCGCTGCCGGCCTTCAGCAGGGCGTACTCCTCGCGGATATGCCCCAAGGCGGCGTAGGAGACCTTGGTCACGTCCAGCACCCCCTTCACCGCCAGCCGATTGAGGGTCTCCACATCCTCCAACCGCTCGTTGAAGCGCTGGCCGGCGGTATCCACCAGGCCATGCACCAACGGATAGAACATGAAGGTATCGTTGGGACAGGGGGAAAAACCGAGCGTCAGTGGTTGTTTCATAGCTGCAGCCTCCCGTTGTCAATGATGATCTCCTGACTGCCATCCGGCATCACCAAGGTCACGGTGGGCTGGTAAAAGACATAATCCTCGTGGAACGGCGCGGCCACCATGCCGCCAAAGCCGGTGTTATCCCCCAGGGCCAGGTGGATGGTGCCCAGGATCTTCTCGGCCTCCAGCACGTTGTCCGGTCGGCTGGCCTTGTCGTTGGTACCGATCCCCAGTTCGGCCAGGTTGCGGCAGTTGGGGTTCTCGGCAAACTTGGCCTCCAGACGCTGTTTAAGCGGATCATCGCCGTCGAGCCGCACCACCCGGCCATCGGCCACCGTCAACGTGAGCGGACTGGCAAGCTTGGCTGTGGGCCCCCACTCGATCACCATGGTGCCGTGGCTCTCCCCCTCCAGCGGGGCCAGGTAGGCCTCGCCGGCCGGCAGGTTGCCGAAGGCGCCATCGGCGGTCAGCAGGCCGTCATCACCCTCGGCCTTGCGCCCTTTTTTACAGATATGCATCACGGTGCCGTTGGGGCACTCCACATAGACCCACTCGGCGCGATTGACGGCCTCTACCAGCTTGGCGGTACGGTCGGCCAGGGCGTGCCAATCCACGGTCATGGAAGTGGCGAACATCTCCGGATCAAAGTGCGGCAGCGAGGCGAAACGGGCCCCGGCATGGCAGGCCAGCTTGCGAAAGTTGGTGTGGCTGGTGGAGTTGTTGGCAAGGGCAATGATGATGTTGGCCACGGCGGCCTTGCCGGCAGCCACAATACCCCGTGCCCGCTCCAGCCCTGCGGCATCGATGGACTTGGCCAAGAGCGGCCCCATCAGGCCGGTAATCTCCAACTGCTCGATGATCGCCTCACTGAACACAGCCTGCCAGAGCGTCAAGGGCGGTTCGGCCCCCGAGGCCGGGGTTGCAGGAAAATCGGAAAACTCGCCGCTGCCGAAACGGATACGACTGAAATCGGCCAGCTCGCGGGCCGTGGCGTGCAACCGGCTGCGTCGGTTACGGTCGGCCTCAGTTAGCGCCTCATCGCTGCGGATCAGGTCACTGAACACCAGGATCCGCTCACCGGGTCGATAGCCCATATTTGTCGCAAACAGCGATTCAAATGCCTGTTGATACTGTTCCATGGCGAGATGCTCCCCTTCAGCTGATTTCAGGGTAGCTTTTATAGCACAAAACGAGCCGCCCGTGGTGCTGACGATCGTGAAATTCCAAATATTTTTCCCTTGATTTCAACGGAACGGTTATGGTAAGCAGGCATACTGTATACAATTCTACGGACACTTTTCGTCTGTCATTATCAACACTTAAGCTGCCAAAATAATTTAGCTTTTGTGTTGCGGAGGTAGCTGTGGCACAGGTCGTATTTTCCACGTGGGGCAGAAACGTCGTTGACAACCGAACCGCAACCGGCGAGCCGGCAGCAGCCAGTTTTCGGCTGCCGGTGGCCTTTGACGGCCAACAGCCGCTGCGGGCCTTTATGGGCTGGGACGGACTGATCGTATTTGACAAGGACGTCGATGTGCCGGCCATGGCAGCCGAGTATATGCAGCGTGTACAGACGCTCTACTGCTGCGGCAAGTGCACCCCCGGCAAAAAAGGGACCAAGGTACTGGCCGACCTGCTCAAAAAGGTGGTCAGCGGTCAGGCCACGGAAACCGACCTGGAGCAGGTAGCTGACCTAAACGCCCTGCTGCAGAACTGCAAGTGCACCCTCTGTCCCAGCTCGACCCAGCCGATACTGGATGCGGTGCAGCACTACCGGGACGATTTCGCAGCCTACTGCAACGGTGGTCGTACGCCAAAGGGCGAGAAGTACCTGCACAAGATCACCGCCCCCTGCATGGACAAATGCCCTGCCCACATTGATATTCCCAAGTATGTCGAAGAGATCAAAAACTATCAGTACAGCGACGCACTGGCCACCATCCGCGAAAACATGCCGCTGCCCGCAGTCTGCGGCCGGGTCTGCCCGCACCCCTGCGAGACCGCCTGCCGCCGCAAAAATGTGGACGATGCCATCAACATCATGGTGCTGAAGCGCTCCGCCTCCGATTACGAGTGGCTGCATAAGCTGCAGCACCCGGCCAATACCGCCGCGATGAAGAACAAGACCATCGGTATCGTCGGCGCTGGCCCGGCAGGCCTGGCTGCCGCCTACTACCTGGCCCTGCAAGGCTACCGCAGCACCATCTATGAGGCGCTGCCGGAAGGCTACGGCGGCGGCATGGTTGCCGTCGGCATTCCGGCCTACCGGATGCCGCGTCACCTGTTGCAGCGCGATATCGACATCATCCAGTCGATGGGTGTTGAGATCGTCTACAACTGCCGCGTCGGCCAGGACATCTCCCTGTCTGAGCTTAAAGCAAAGCATGACGCCGTGTTCCTGGCACCGGGCGCCCACCGTTCCAAACCGATGGGGGTTGAGGGCGAGGACAAAGGGTACAAAGGCTTCCTGCCAGGTGGCATCGATTTCCTGCGTGAGGCCTACATGGGCCGCCCCACCGGCATGGGCAAGAAGGTCTGCGTGGTGGGCGGCGGTAACACCGCCATCGACTGCGTACGGGTGGCCCTGCGTGAAGGTGCCGAAGAATCGACCCTGCTCTACCGCCGCTCCC
The DNA here is from genome assembly GCA_002383415.1 of Geobacter sp. UBA4074. GTDB lineage: Bacteria > Desulfobacterota > Desulfuromonadia > Geobacterales > Pseudopelobacteraceae > Trichlorobacter. The sequence continues at coordinate 4,252 of DFYU01000047.1, read as the reverse complement.
GCAAAGAGATGCCGGCCGATGTCTGGGAAGTGGACGGTGCTGACGAAGAGGGTGTCAAGTTCGAGTTCCAGGTACTACCCACCAAGATTCTGGTGGACAACAACAACCAGGTGACCGGCGTGGAATGTGTGCGGATGGCACTGGGTGAGCCGGATGCCTCCGGCCGTCGTCGTCCCGAGCCGGTACCGGGCAGCGAGTTTGTGGTTGAGTGCGACACCGTGATTCCGGCCATCGGTCAGGATCCGGACCTGGGCTTCATCCCGCCCGATATGGGGATCGACATCACCAAGTGGAACACCGTGGTCACCAAACATCTGCCGCTCAAGGATGCTGCCGGCAAGGCCTTGAATGACAGCATGGGCAACCCGCTCTCCCGTACCCTGATCACCGACTGTGACGGCGTGTTCGCCGGCGGTGACGCCGAGATCGGCCCGTTGACGGTGGTGGCCTGCATCGGCAACGCCCACCGCGCCGCCAACGTTATCGTACGCTACCTGGAAGAAGGCTCGGCCTATCTGACCGAGCAGGAGATCTTCGAAGACCTGCTGACCTACCTGGGCGTGTATGACAAGAATGAACAGGTCTCCTGGCTGGATTCGGCAGACCGCGCCAACCAGAAAGAGGTCCACGGCAAAGAGCGGGCCTGCAAGGGCAACTATAGCGAGGTGGAGCTGGGCTTCAGTGACTCCACTGCCCAAGCCGAGGCCGACCGTTGTCTGCGCTGCTACCGCATGGCCATGGTGGCGCTGTAATCAGCGCGGTTTGTTTCTGTAGATAGAAAATTTAAGAGCGTAAATAGGGATATATCAATGGCACACTGCGAATCCTGTGACACCAACAAGACCATCACCCTGACCATCGACGGCACCGATGTCCAGGTGCCGGCCGGCACCACCATCCTGGAGGCGGCCCGCACGCTGGGTATCTCGATCCCGACCCTCTGCTGGCTGGAAAAGATCTCCACCACCGGCGCCTGTCGGGTCTGCGCGGTGCATGTCGAAGGCGTGGCCCGTCCGATGACCGCCTGCAACANNAGGAAGGGATCAAGGTCACCACCCAATCACCGGAACTGGAGCAGATTCGCAAGAAGACCATGGAGCTGATGCTGGTCAACCACCCGCTGGACTGCCCGGTCTGCGACGCGGCCGGCGAGTGCGACCTGCAGGACACCTGCTACGGCTTGAGTGTTGCCAAACAAGAATATGCCGCCGACCTGGAGCGGCTGCCGATCCGCTACGACTGGCAACTGTTGGAGAGCGACCCCAACCGCTGCATCCTGTGCGAAAAGTGCGTTAAGGTCTGCCGCGAGATCACCGGCGNNGCCTGCCCCACCGGCACCCTGATCAGCAAGCCGTTTAAATTTGCCGGCCGTCCCTGGGCCTTTGAGGTTAAAAACGGCATCTGCGGCTTCTGCTCCTCCGGCTGCCAGATCGAGTATCACGTGCAAAACGGCAAGGTGGCCCGGGTCACCAGCGACGACAGCACCTACAACAATGGTAACCTCTGCATCAACGGCCGCTTTGGTTACAGCGCCTTCAACGCGCCCCAGCGCCTGACTGTGCCGCTCATCAAAGGGGTGGACGGCAACCAGAAGGCTGCCGGCTGGGACGCCGCCCTCTCCACCGTGGTCTCGGCAACAAAAGAGATCGTGGCCAAGTACGGGCCTAAGGCCGTGGCAGGCATCGGCTCGCCCCGCGCCACCAATGAAGAGAACTTCCTGTTCGCCAAGCTGATCACGCAGGCCATCGGCTCCCCCAACCTGGATTCCGAGGCCCGACTGGGCTACGGACCGGCCCAGGCCATTCAGGCCCGTATGATCGGCATGACCGGTGCCACCAAAACCATGGACGCCCTGGAGCAGGCCGCCAGCATCATCGTACTCGGTTCCGACCTGAAGGCCGAGTCGGCTGGGTTCGGCTACCGCGTCATCAAGGCTGCCACCAAGTGCGACGCCAAACTGGTAATCGCCTCGGCCCGCCCCACCTCGCTGGATGGCTTTGCCAACAGCAGCCTGCGCTACAAGGCCGGCTCTGAAGGGTTTGTGGCCCTTGGCCTGGCCAAGGCTCTGTACACACAAAATAAAATCAATGCCGCCAACGTTGAAGGACTGGACAGTTATAAACAATCCCTGGCCGGCGTCAGCTTTGACCAAATTCAGGCCGCCACCGGTCTGTCCGAGGCCGAGCTGAACGACGCCGCCTCCTTCATCAACGGCCCGGTGGCCGTGGTCTACGGCTACGAGTTCATGCGCAGCGCCGACAACACAGCTGCCGTGACCGGCGCCGTCAATCTGGCGCTGTTGACCAATGCCGAGCTGTACCCGGTGGACGAGAAGAACAACACCCAGGGTATGCTGGATATGGGCGTTACCCCGGCTGAAGGCGGCAAGGACCTGCTACAGATCATCGACGCCATCGAGACCGGCGAGATCCGCGCACTGTATGTGATGGCCAGCGACCTGCTGCAACTGCTGCCCAACCCCGTCCGTGTTAAGGCAGCCCTTCAAAAACTGGAGTGCCTGGTGGTGCTGGACCTGTTCCCCACCGCCACCGCCCAGCTGGCCCATGTGGTGCTGCCGGCTGCTGCTGCACCAGAGAAGGCCGGTTCCTTCACCACCGTCGATAACCGCACCCAGCGTTTCAGTGCCGCAGCCGCACCAGCCGGCGATGCCCGTCCCGATTATGTCATCCTGGGCGACCTGTACGCCCGCCTGACCGGCGGCGCCATCCCCAGCCTGGCTGCCCTGCAGCAAGAGATCAGCGTAGCAGCCAAGAAGCGCCTGGAGCGCCCTGCCTTTGCCGTGGTTACCCCGCAGGCACCGGCCACCGGTTCCATGACCCTGCTGATCGCACCGTTCCTGCGCCACAATGGCAGCTACACCAGCTGGTCAGCCAACAACCTGCAGGTAGCCCCGGCAGCCACCCTGCGCCTGTCCACTGCTGATGCCGCCAAGCTGGCTGTAGCTGACGGCGACCAGGTAACGGTCAGCGCCAACGGCGCCTCGGCCAGACTGACCGTGCAGATTCAGGCAACCGTTCCGGCTGGCCTGGCCATAGCACCCAGCCACTTCCCCGCTGCTGGCCTGAACGCGCTGCAGTCCAAACCAGCCGCCAGCCTGACGGTGACCATCAGCAAAGGCTAGCCAGACGAACTGACTCCATGCTACCTTCAGGGCGCCGCAGATGTGCGGCGCCCTTTTCTATTCCACGACATTTATGAACTGGCAGATTCAGCAGATACTACGGCGCAGACGCGCTGCAGAAACCGGAGCCATCCCGCCAGGGTGTGGTGGCGCACTCTCGGTCTGTCTGGTCTACCCCAACCGCTACGAGACGGCCATGAGCAGCCTGGGGTTTCAGGCGGTCTATCAACTGTTCAATGACCAGCCCGAGATCGTCTGCGAACGGGCCTTTCTGCCGGACCGTGACGAGCTGACCGCCTATGTAAAATCTGGTGACACCCTGGTCTCGCTGGAAGGCGAACGCCCCCTGTCCGACTTTGACGTGATCGCCTTTTCAATCTCCTTTGAGCCTGACTTCATCAACATTCCCCGCATCCTCGAGTTGGGCCGCATACCGGCGCTGGCTGCAGAGCGGGACGCCCGTCACCCCCTGGTCATTGCCGGCGGCGCGGCCTGCTTCATGAACCCCGAACCGGCAGCCGAGCTGTTCGACCTGATCGCTGTCGGCGAGGGTGAGACCTTGATCCCCGATCTGTCCGCCTTCCTGCTTGATCACACGGCGATGCCACGGGCGGAGTTACTGCGGCACGCAGCAACCCTGCCGGGGATTTATGTGCCGGCATTAACGCTACCGCAACCGGTCGAACGGATCTGTGCTCCTGACGATTCACCACCTTCGCAGTCGGTGATCCTGACCGAGGAAACCGAGTTTGGAAACATGTACCTGATTGAGGTGAGTCGTGGCTGCCCGCGAGGCTGCCGCTTCTGCGCCGCAGGCTTCGTCTGGCAGCCGTTTCGCCAACAACCCCTGGATGCGCTCAAGGTTGCCTGCCGTGAAGGCCTCAAGCACCGCTCAACCATCGGCCTGGTAGGTGCAGCCGTCTCAGACCATCGCCAGATCGAAGAGCTGTGCCGTTTCATCGTCGAGCAAGGCGGCTCCCCCTCGCTCTCGTCGTTACGCCTCGACCGGCTGACCCCCGGCCTGCTGGATCTGCTGGTCAAGAGCGGCCACAGGACCATCAGCATGGCCCCGGAGGGCGGTTCACAACGGATGCGGGACATGATCCGCAA
>DFYU01000030.1 GCA_002383415.1 Geobacter sp. UBA4074 | reverse complement strand
AAAAACGTCATGCAGATATTCCAGGTGTCACGCACCGCCCGATAGTGACTGGTGGCGCGTCCGTCGGCCACTCGGGCCGGCACCGGCAGGCAGCCGATACGAAAACCGGCCCGCCAGCATTTCATCAACAGCTCCATCTCCAGGTCATAGCCGTCCTTTTCCAGCTGAACGGCACGCAGCAGGTCGGTCCGGTAGTAACGGAAGCCGGACTGGCTGTCGCTGATCTCAAAACCGGTCCGCTTGCGCATACACCAGACACCGAACCGGTTCCAGTGCTTGCGCAGACCTGCCATCTGTTCAAACTGGCTCTGGCGGGAAGCCAGCAGGATACCGAACTGTCCCGCAGCGGCTGCCGCCGCCAGTCTGGGGATTGCAGTCGGGTCATGCTGCCCGTCGGCATCCAGTGTGATGATGCCCGTATAGCCATCTGCCAATGCCCAGTCAAAACCGGTCCGCAGGGCAGCCCCTTTGCCGCGGTTGCGATCATGATGCAGCACGGTAACGGCTAACCCCTCCAAGGCAGCGGCCGTGCCGTCTCGGGAACCGTCGTCGACCACCACCAAGGGCAGACCGTGCAACAGACACTCCTCAACCACCGGCCGGAGGGTGGCTGCAGCGTTATAGGCCGGTATCAGGATGCAGTCTGCCACAAGGCCACCTGTTCCCCCAAAGGTCTGAAACTGAAACTGCGCATCAGCGCTGCCAGCCGTCCGGCAGCACTGCTTTGAGGCCCGTAGGTGGCGAATTCCCGCAGCAGGCCAAGCCGCAGGCGGGGACCATCCGGATCAAGCTCCCGTGGATGCATGAACAGCACTCCCGGTCCGCCTTGACGCTGGTGGACCTGCAGGGTGTGCCTGATCATCGCTAAAGGGAAAAAGCGGAAGCCCCAGCCGCCGCCGGTGGGCAGATTGCCCAGCGGGGTCGCCGTCACCAGCGGTGGGATCTCCCACAGGGTGCCTGCTGCCGTCTCAATCCGATGCGGCAGGCGAGGACCGGCCGGATCGCCGATCATGGCCAACGGCGTCAGGCTGCTGTCGTAGCGATACCCCTGCTGCGCCAGTATCTCGAAGGCCCAGGGGGTGGTTTGCCTGCTCAACGACCAGCGCGGTGCCCGAAAGCCCCAGGGACGCTGCCCGGTCTGGCGTTCCAGCAGGTCAGCAGTCTGCAACAGCTCGTCGCCAAACTCCTGCGGCGAAAGCTCCGTCACCAGCCGGTGCGACCAACCGTGGGACGCCAGTTCATGTCCTGCGGCCACAATCCGGGGCGCCAGTTCAGGGTAACGGCTGGCCACCGAGCCCAATACAAAAAAAGTGCCCCGCACCCCGCAGGAGCGAAGCAGATCAAGTACCAACGCTGTCGTATGCAGCACACGCCCCTGGCCGGACCGCTCGCCTGCCGCCTGCTCGGCTCCACAGACATGAAACCAGTCCTCAACATCAACCGTTAGGGCGTGGGCAACAGTAGCTGGCTGCCGCTCATGAAACATCTTGATTTAATACCTTACCCGTAGTTGTGTTGTCAAGAAAGCGGGCTGATCCGAAAGCCCCCCAGCCCGTAGGAGGCGCCTTTGCCGACATGCAGCAGCCCACCCAGCTCAAGCATCGGCCCCAGTTCGCTGCAGCTGCCCTGCAGATCAAAACTGCCCAACAGCCCACGCACTCCCCGGGGTGCCGGTAGTGGCAGGGCTTCAAGTAAGCGCAGGGCGCCGGCCTGTGACGCCAGCCGGATAAATTGCTCAGGTGCAGCGGCGGTGCCGTAGTAGGCCGTCAGGGCAGATATCCTCCGCAAGACGCCCCGCACGAACCGTTCTGCGACAAAACGGGACAGCTCCCGGCCGTCGGTCACCAGACGCAACGGCGTCAGCAAGGTCACCCGCAGCCGCTGGCAGTCGGCATAACGGGGAGTTGCCAGATCCAGCAGTGCCGCCAGCGAGAGCACTGGCAGTTCAGCTTCGCCATCGGCCTGCAGCTCAATCAGCCCCCCCTGATAATCATAGGCACCAAAGGAGGTGAGTTGCACAAGACCGGCACGGGCGGCCACCGTGGACAGGACACGGGGCAGCTCAGCGATGGCAGGCCCCAGCAGCAGGCACTCCAGCTGACCTTCACAGGGCTGCGAAAAGATAAACGGCAGGCTCGGTTTTTGATGGCGCCGCACCAGTTCGGCATCGCTGGAAAGGCTCCGGGAGCAGAGCGAAGACAGGGACTGCTCGAACAGGACGCGCTCGGTGGTGAGAGCATTGGTCAGCTGTTGTGCTGCGGCAGCGGGTAGCGGCATGCTGAGTCTGACGAGGTTCAGGTCCATCGTCTTACAGCCTGATCAGGTCTTCGTGCTCTTCAGCGTGGGGGTTGATATGGATCATGACATCGCCCACATTTTGAAACTGCTCGAATATCTGACGCTTCACCTCGGTGGCCACGTCATGGGACTGTTTGACAGTCATTTGCGGGTCCATCTCCAGTTTGAGGTCGATGATGATGTATTGTCCCGACCGCCGGGCACGGATCTCATGCACCTCTTCAACGTGGGGCACCGCTTCGGCCAGTGCGGTGATCTCCTGGATATACTCGCCATGCACGGTCCCGTCCATCAGGTCATGGCAGGCGCCTGACAAGGTCTGCCAGCCGATATGCAGGATAAACAGCGCGGTGAATCCAGCCGCCAGCGGATCCATGATCCCCCAGCCGAAAAAGGCACCCAGCACGCCGGCCAGGGTGGCGATAGAGGTCAAGGCATCCTTGCGGTGATCCTGCGCTATGGCTAACAGCGACGGACTCTCAAGCTGTGTGCCGGTGGTGGCTGAATAGCGGTACAGCCAGCCTTTGATGACAATAGTTGCCGCGGCAGCCGCAACAGCAATCCAGCCGGGCGATCGAAACTCATGGTGGACGATGGTCTGCATCGCATCGTAGAGAATCCAGACACCGGTAATGCCAATCACCAGCCCTATCAGAAGTGCCGCCAGGGACTCGGCCCGGCCATGACCGTAGGGGTGGTTCTCATCACAGGGTTGCCGGCCAAGCTTGAGAGCAACCATGGTGCTGCCGATAGCCACAAAATCGCAGGCCGATTCAACGCCATCGGCGAAGACCGCATCGGAATGGCCCCAATGGCCGGCAGCCAGCTTCATGGCCATCAGCACGGCGTTGACCCAGAAGCCGACCTGGATAATCCGTTCAGCCCTATCAAAACGTTCGTCACGCTGCATGGTTCTGCTCCGATGCTGTAAAATCCTTGACCCGCAGCTGCAGTCGGGCGCGCCCGCCCCAGGTATCGATCTCCGGCATGCCGGCCACGTCGATCAGCTCCGGCAGCTGACGGCCAGCCATCCGCCAGGCAATGGCGTTGATCTGCTGACGGCCCCTGGCCAGCCGCAGCCTCAGATGATCGCTGCCGACCACCTTGCGCTCCAGCACCCGCAGCCCCCTGATACAGACCACCGGCTCGGGATTGCCGGCCCCAAACGGCGCCAGTCGCTGCAGGTCGTCAACCAGCGTTGTCGTCAGCTCTTCAGGCTCCAGCTCAACATCCAGCAGCAAGCTGGGAACCAGACTCTGTTGATCAAGCCGGCTGGCTGCGGCCTGTTCAAAGGCCTCTATAAAGGCGGCTACCTGCTCAACCTTCAGCGAGACCCCGGCTGCGACGCGATGGCCGCCATAGCGCAGCAAGAGCGGAGCGCACGCATGCAGTGCATCCAGCAAGTGAAAGCCGGAGATGCTGCGACCGGAGCCCTTAGCCGTGCCATCCTCCTGAATCGCCATCAGGATCGTAGGGCGATGATAGCGCTCAACCAGCCGTGAAGCAACGATCCCCACCACGCCGGGGTGCCAGTTCTCAGATGCCAGCACGATACTGTAGCGTCCGTTGACGCCGCCGGACTGTTCCACCAGTTGCACCGCTTCGTCCAGTATGCGCCGTTCTACCGACTGGCGCTCGTTGTTGGCATCGTTTAGTTCCTGGGCCAGCCGGTCGGCCAGACTGCGGTCGTCGGTCAACAACAGTTCAACCCCCGGCACGGCGCTCTCCAAGCGGCCTGCCGCATTCAGGCGCGGGGCCAGCCGAAACCCGACCTGACCAGCCGTAACGTCGCCGCTGATACCGGACACCTGTTTCAGTGCACTGAGGCCGATGCGCGTACCATTCCCCATCCGCTGCAGACCGGATGCCACCAGCAGACGGTTCTGCCCCAGGAGCGGCACCACATCGGCCACGGTCCCCAGGGCCACCAGGTCCAGCCACTGGCGCAGATCTGGACCGTTATCACCAAAGGCCCCCTGTTCCCGCAACCGGGACCGCAATGCCACCAGCAGGTTGAAGGCCACCCCTACCCCGGCCAGACCCTTGAAGGGATAGGGACAATCGGGACGATGGGGATTAATGACCGCCACCGCCTCGGGCAGGTGCTCCAGCGTCTGGTGATGATCGGTGATGATCAGGTCCAGCCCGATTTCACGACACAACTGGGCCTCCGCAATACCGGTCACCCCGCAGTCCACACTCACACAGAGCGTTGCGCCCTGGGACCGGATCGCCCGTAACGCCTCGCTGTTCAGTCCGTAGCCGTCATCCATCCGGTGGGGGATGTGATAGCCGACCCGCAGGCCAAGGGCGGTCAGGCCCGACACCAGGAGGGCCGTGGCGGTCACGCCATCCACATCGTAATCGCCATACACGCAGAGCTGTTCCTGCTGGCTACGGGCCGCCAGCAAACGCGTAACCGCTGCATCCATACCGGCCAGCAGAAACGGATCCACCATGCCGGACAGGGTCGGCGCCAGGAATTCACGTGCCTTGGCCGGGTCACCAAAGCCGCGGACAGCCAGCACTCGCGCCGTGGCCGGCTGCAGCTGCAACTCTGCCATCAGGGCTGACACAACAGCCGGATCGCTTTTTTGTAGTATCCACGAGGTCTGCATAAACAAAAACCCCCTCCGGAGAGGGGGTTCGAAACTCCTTTAGCGCGGTAGCTGTTGCAGCATCTCGCGGGCCTGCTGGCCCAATTCGCTGCTACCGCCCATCTGGGCCACCTTCTCAAAGATTGGCCGGGCCTTGGCCGGCTGTTTCATATCAACCGCCTGCACGATCCCCATGTTGTAGAGGCTCTGCAGATGCTGGGGATTAAGCCTGTTGGCCTTTTCAAAGTTGGCCAGCGCCTTGTCAAAGAAACCCAGGGCGCGGAACATGACCCCCTGATCGGTCAACACGTTGGGGTCGTTGGGATTCAACGCCAACGCCTTGTCGTACGCCTGCACCGACTTCTGGGGGTTGTTGGCATCAAAGTAGTCGTTACCCAGGGTTACCCAGGCCTGTACGTTCTTGGGGTCCTGGGCCACCACCTTTTCCAGCTCGGCAATGCGGGCATTCAGGTCGGCCGGGTTGACCATCGGCGCCGTATTCTGGACCGGCGCTGATACACTGGAACCACTGCCGCCCATGGTCTTGCCACCCACCAGGATACCCAGCAAGAAGCCGATGATCAGGCCGGACACACCAAGAATGATTGATTCCTTCTGCATGATTACCTCCTAGGCAGCTGCCGGCGTCTGCGCAGCATCGCCAGCTTTGCGTTGCGCCCGCTCTTCCAGCATGATAACCACCGGGCTGGCCACAAAAACCGACGAATAGGTGGCCACCAGCACACCAGCCAACAGGGCGAAGGCAAAGTCATGGATCACTGAGCCACCGAAGAAAAATAACGCTCCAGCAGCCAGCAGGGTGGTCATTGAGGTGATGATGGTGCGCGACAGGGTCTCGTTGATACTGCGGTTAAAGATGGTGTGTAGCGCCCCTTTCAGATCCTTGTGCAGGTTTTCGCGAATCCGGTCAAAGATCACCACCGTGTCGGTCAGGGAGTAGCCGGCAATGGTCAGCACCGCGGTGATGAACAGCAGGTTGAACTCCTTGCCGAACAGGTAGTAGACCGCGAACATGGCCAGGATATCATGCAGGGTAGAGGCCACGGCACCGATACCGAACCTGAAGTCAAAGCGCCAGGCGATGTAGCAGATGATCCCCAGCAGGGAGATAGCCACCGCGATCAGGGTATCCTTGCGCAGCTTGTCACCGATGGCCGGGCCGATCTCGGTGGTGCTGTCTACGGTCACCTGCAGGTCGGGCAACGCCTTGGCAAAGGCCGCCGTAACAACCTCGGCCGCCTTGCCGACGGCCAGCTGGTCCTTCTTGCCCAGTTTAACCAGCAGCTTGTTGCCATCCTTGATCTCCTGCAGCTCCACCTCACCCAGGCCGCC
>DFYU01000133.1:9830-10411 GCA_002383415.1 Geobacter sp. UBA4074 | reverse complement strand
CGAGGGACGTACGCCGCCCCTTCCGCCCCGAGAGCCTCCCGGAGACGCGCGACGCGGCGCATCTCGGGGTCGTCCTCGGGAGCGAACCCGAATCCCGCCCAGCAGAAGAACAGTTGCGAGTACGCGTCGCCGGCGGCGGGGACGTGATTGTCGCGCTCGAGCACCTGCTCGATGCCGCGCAGCATCCACCGGGGGTCCTTCAGCAGCAGCATCCCCTCGGCATCGGCCTTCTCGGCAGCCGACCAGGCGGCCTCCCGGTGATACCACGCGAGCAACTCGGTGACGATCACCACGAGCCCGTAGCCGAGGAGCGCAAGCCCCGCCGCACCCTGCTCTCGGGTACGCGCGGCTCCGGCATCGGGCCCTGGCGCCTCGTCGTCGCGTTCGAAGTCGGCGTCACGCAGGGCCCAGATGGGGCCCATGAGGGCGGAGACGGCCGTGGCCCACAGGGTGTCGAGCGTGAGGACGCGGGCGATGAGGTTGGCGAAGACGGCGCGCTGCACATCGGGGCCCGTGTGTTCGAGCAAGCCGCGGGTCACCCCGATCCGCACGCGCTCCACCGAGCGGCCGAGCACGAACGC
>DFYU01000133.1:0-9796 GCA_002383415.1 Geobacter sp. UBA4074 | reverse complement strand
GGCATGCGCGCGCCCAGCCGCTTCAAGAGCCGTGTCTCCGAGTCGGCCAGCCGAACCAGCGACCACACCGTGGCGACGGCGAGCGTGATAGCGAAGCCGAGCACCACCGCCCGTGCGATGAACTCGCCGGGCTCGAGATCGCCGCCAGGCGGTACGCCACCCGACCGGAACACCACGGCCATCGCCACCAGCGACGAGACGATCGCAACGACCGCCGCGGCGAAGAGCGCGATCGCCAGGATGAACGACACCATGAAGCCCAGGAATCGCCACCTGTTGCCGGCGACCCGCGCAAGCAGCGGCTCGATGCGCTCCGGCCGCACCCCCGGCGCGACCGAGTTGGCGAGTGTGGGCGACGGCCGGTGGGTCACCGGGGCCTACTTCTTACGACCGTCGAGCTCTGCGGCAAGGTCGTCGAGCGTGAGCCCCTCGCGCGTCATCACCACGAGCAGGTGGTACACCAAATCGCCGATCTCGTACCGGAGGTGCTCCGGATCGGCGTCCTTGGCCGCCATGATGACCTCGCCGGCTTCCTCGGCGATCTTCTTGAGGAGCGAGTCGTGCGGCCCGCTGAGGAGCTTGGTGGTGTAGCTGCCTTCCGGCAGGTCGCGCTTGCGCTGCTCGAGCACCGCGAAGAGGCCGTCGAGCGATGCGCCGATNNGGGCTGACACCTTCGGCGCCAAGCTCGCGATAGAAGCAGCTGCGCTCGCCGGTGTGGCATGCCCCGCCGCCCTCCTGGTCCACGATCACCAGCAGGCAGTCGGCGTCGCAGTCGTAGCGGATCGCCCGCACGTGCTGCACGTTGCCAGAGCTCTCCCCCTTTTGCCAGAGGCGGCCACGCGAGCGGCTCCAGAACCACGTGAGGCCGGTCTCCACCGTGCGCGCCACCGAGTCGGCGTTCATGTACGCCACCATCAACACCTCGCCGGTGCCGTCCTGCTGCACCACGGCGGGGATGAGGCCGTCGCTGTCGTACGTCAGGTCCTCGATCGCGAGATCGTCACGCTCTCTATCCACAGGTACCTCCGGTCCGGTTCCATTCACAGTGTAGCGACGCCATCATGCCGCACCCTGCGCCGGTTCGTCGCGGTCCAGCCGAATATCATGCCCGCAGCCCACGGTATCGCCACGCCCACCGTCGCGCTCATCCATGCGCCGGCCGCACTCAAGACAGCATCACGGCCCTCGGCAGGCGCCAGAAGCGCCATCGTGTACTGGAACGCCACCACAGCGGCAGCCCCCACAACGATCCCCGGCCACAAGCGTCTGGTGATCATCACCGTCACGGCGGTGCCGAGCGGGATCAGGAACCACCACAAGACACTCATGATCCGACCGTCGACCGGCGTGATGAACTCATCGTTCACGAGCGGCGCCGTCGCCGCGATCGCAACCGGCGCCGCAACGAACGCGAGCCCGGTCACGATACCGACGAGCGTCTTCCGAACGTCGTGCATCTTATTCACCCGCGTCCTCCGGGTCGATTCCGTGCCACCTGCCGTCAAGCGACTCGATCGAGATCTCGAGCACGCTCGTGATTGCACACTTCTCTGCCGGTATACCCGCACACCCTCGCCGATCGCCGAGATGCGGCGCCCAGTGCGGGCACCGTGCACGTAGATCCGCTCTCCGTCGTACCCGAAGTCCACCGGGACCACATAGGGCCCGTCATCGTCCACGAGCCCGAGACGAAGCACCTGCGCGCGTCGCAGGAGCGCATCGCACTCGTCCTCTGGCATCCGATGGTCCTCCCGCCTCATACGCTCTCCTCCGGGCGACCGATCACCGCCTGCGCCCTACAGCCGCACCGGCACGCCGGCGGCCGCCATCGCTTCCTTCACCTGTCGCACCGTCAACTCGCCGAAGTGGAACACGCTCGCGGCGAGCACGGCATCGGCATCGGCCTCGAGCACGACCTCGGCGAAGTGATCGGGATGCCCGGCCCCGCCGCTGGCGATCACCGGCACACCCACCGCGGAAGTGACCGCGCGTGTGAGGTCGATGTCGAACCCGTCTTTCGTGCCGTCGCGGTCCATGCTGGTCAGCAGGATCTCGCCGGCCCCGAAACGCTCCATCCGGGCGGCCCATTCCACCACGTCGATGCCGGTTGGCTTGCGTCCACCGTGGGTGTAGATCTCCCAGCGCTGTTCCCCCGGCACCTGGCGGGCGTCAATCGCCACCACCGTACACTGGGAGCCGAACCGTTCGGCCGCCTCCTGTACGAACTCGGGGCGTTGCACCGCGGCGGTGTTGATCGAGACCTTGTCGGCACCGGCATTCAGCATGCGGCGGATATCCTCAACCACCCGGATGCCGCCACCAACGGTCAGTGGCATGAAGACCCGCTCGGCGGTACGGCGCACCACGTCCACCATGGTGTCACGTCCGTCACTGGAGGCGGTGATATCGAGAAAGGTCAGCTCGTCGGCCCCCTGCAGGTCGTAGGCCTCGGCTATCTCCACCGGATCGCCGGCATCGCGCAGCTCAAGGAATTGGACCCCCTTGACTACCCGGCCACCAGTCACGTCCAGGCAGGGGATGATACGGCGGGTCAGCATTGCAGACCTCGTTTAGTGAGGGCGATAGCTTCAGCCAGATTGATAGCGCCGGTGTAGATCGCCTTGCCGGTGATGGCGCCGGTCACACCGCTGGCCTCAATGGCCATCAGGTTTTCGATATCCTTGAGCGATGAAACGCCGCCGGAGGCGATCACCGGGATTGAGATCGCCTCGGCTAATGATTTGGTGGCCTCCAGGTTGGGGCCGCCCATCATGCCGTCGCGGCTGATATCGGTGTAGATGATGGCGGACACGCCGCAGTCCTCGAATTTTTTGGCCAGATCAACGGCGGTGATGTCGGTCAGCTCGGCCCAGCCCTGCACCGCCACCATGCCGTTCTTGGCATCGATTCCCACCACAATTTGGCCGGGAAACTTTTGGCAGGCCTCGACCACCAGTGCAGGGTTGCGCTGGGCAGCGGTGCCGATGATCACCCGCGACAGGCCTAGGGAGAGGTAGGCCTCGATGGTGGCGATGTCGCGGATGCCTCCCCCCAGCTGGGCCGGGATGCTGATCGCCTTGAGGATGGCGCTGATGGCCTCTGTGTTTTTGGGCTTACCGGCAAAGGCGCCGTCCAGGTCCACCAGGTGCAGCAGTTCGGCCCCGGCCTGCTGCCACTTCAGGGCCTGCTCGCCAGGGTTGTCGGAAAAGACGGTATCGCGGTGCATCTCACCCTGTTCCAATCGGACGCAGGCGCCTTCTTTCAGGTCAATGGCGGGAATGACGATCATACTAGCCTTTCATCTCGGCAAAATTCTTCAGCATCTGCAGGCCGATTGTTTGCGATTTTTCGGGGTGAAACTGGGTGGCCACCAGGTTGTCCTTGCGGATGGAAGCGCAGAACTCCAGCCCGTAGGTGCAGGTTGCCGCCACCACCGTCGGTTCATCCGGCTTCACATAATAGGAGTGCACGAAGTAGACGTTGCTGCCATCGGCAATGCCGTTAAAGAGCGGCGAATCGCCCTGCAGGTGGATCTGGTTCCAGCCCATGTGCGGTACCGGCAGCTTCTCGCCGGCCTCGCGCATCGCTTCCGGAAAACGGACTACCCGGCCGGGGATCACTCCCAGCCCCTTATGCAGGCCGAACTCCTCACTTTCGGAAAATAAGAGCTGCAGGCCCAGGCAGATCCCCAGAAAGGGGCGGCCCTCGGCGATTACCTTGAGGATCGGCTCCACAAAACCACCCTGTTCCAGGTTGCGGATGCAGTCGCGGAAGGCGCCTACACCGGGCAGCACGATACGTTCGGCCTGCAAAATCTGTTGCGGGTCATTGGTAACCAGCGCCTTACAGCCAACCCGCTCGAAGCCTTTCTGGACCGAGCGCAGGTTGCCCATGCCGTAGTCGATGATAGCGATCATTTGATACCGTTCTTTTTGAGGTGCGGCGCATAACGCATGTCAGTGCCTTTAATGTGTTTAATCAGCCAATCCTGCAGAAATTCGATCACGCTCTGGGTCAAGACCGCTTCACCGGCGTTGAATTTGCCCTGCAGGGCCAGCACCTGCTCCACCAGTCGGGCGTGTTCCTGCTTGTGGCTGGCCTCTTCGGGATAGCCGGTGCTGCGGAAGGCCTGTTCCTCGTGGCCGAAGTGTGAGCCGGTGTATTCGATCAGGCGGCCCAAGATCTGGGCGATGGCCTCCTTGCTGCGCTTCTGCTGCATGGCATCGTGCAGGTCGTTGACCATGTCGAACAGCTTGCGGTGCTGGCCGTCGATGCTGGCGATGCCGGTCTCGAAGCTTGCATCCCATTCCAGGGCCTTGGCCAGCCGGAAGTGCCCCACCAGCTTATGCAGCTCATCCACCTGTTGTTCCAGCTTGCGGGTGGCCTCGGTGGTGCTGCGGGAGCTTTGCACATTGCGATCCACCACGTCGGTGATCATCTGGATGTTGTTGGTGATCTCGTGGGTGGTGGCGGTCTGCTCCTCGGCCGCAGTGGCGATCTGGCTGACCTGCATGGCTAGTTCGTTGATCTTGTTGAGGATGTCCTCCAGGGCCGAGCCGGAGCGGGCGGTCTCCTCAGTGCCTTTTTTGACCTGCTCCACCCCTTCTCCCATGGAGCCGACCGCCGATTGGGTCTCGGACTGGATGGTCTTGATCATGCCGCCGATCTCGCGGGTGGCCTTGGCGGTCCGTTCGGCCAGGGCCCGTACCTCATCGGCCACCACGGCGAAGCCGCGTCCCATCTCGCCGGCCCGGGCCGCTTCGATGGCGGCGTTCAGGGCCAGCAGATTGGTCTGGTCGGCGATATCCTCGATGGTCCCGGCAATGGTGCCGATCTGGTCGGAACGTTGCCCCAGGCTTTCTACGGTGTGAGACGACTCCACCACCCGTTGAGCGATGTTTTCCATGACCAGCGCACTGGAACGGACAATCTGGGCGCCGACCGTGGTCTGCTCGGTGGCTGCCTGGGCATTTTCCGCTGCATAGAGACAGTTGCGGGCGATGTCGGCCGAGGTGGCGGCCATCTCCTCACTGGCGGTGGCAATGGTGCCGGCCTGCAGGGCCACATCCTCGGCGGCCTCAACCATGGCACTGGTGGTGTTGCTGACCATGGTCACCGAGTCTCGCACCAGATCGGCCACCGAGAAAAACTGGCGCATGGCCTTGTTCATGTCGTTCATCATAGTGTTGAAGGCGGCTGACAGACGGCCGATCTCCCCGAAGCCGCTAGTGGTCACCCGTACCGACAGGTCGCCCTGGGCTGCTTGCTCCATCGCCTCCACGATCCCGCTCAGCGGCTTGAAGGCCTGCTGGCACAGGTACCAGAGCACGGCTGAAGATCCGATCAGCAGTACCAGGCCGATCAGCAGGGATTTCAGCAGACTGCCGGTTCGGTTCAACAGGGTCAATACCAGCACGGCCACGACAATAATGAAAGTGTTTCCTGCAATGATGCGGCTCGTAAAGGACATGGTGTGCTCCTTGGTCGTGCTGGTTAGTGCCTCGTTACCCTGAAAGTTTCGCAAAGTCAGCAATCCGGCCGAACAGGCGGCTGATGGCGGTCAACAGGGCCAAGCGGTTGCTACGGACCTTTTCGTCTTCGGCCATCACCATCACCGCATCAAAGAAACCATCCACCGCCCACTTGATAGCAGCGATCTCGGCCAACGCTTCGAGATAGGCCTGACGGGCGGTTTCCGTCTCGGCCTTAACCTTGGCCTCCTGGAAGGCCTTGTACAGGGTGTGTTCGGCCTCATCCTGAAACAGCGACGGGTCCACCGGCGCATCGACACCCTCTTTTACGATGTTGCAGACCCGTTTGAAGGCAGCGGTCAGGGCCTGGTAATCCTCCCGCTGGCGGAAGGCGGACAGGGCCTTGACCCGCGCGGCGAGATCGGCCAGGTCGTCGAAGCCGGCAGAGACAGCAGCCTCCACCACATCGCTCGGGTTATCGTTGGCCAGCAGGTTCACCAGGCGGCCGCGGAAAAATTCCAGCACATCTTTTTGTACTTCGGCCTGGGGGCGGTTCAACTTGGCCGACAGTTGGTTCAGGGCGCTATTGACCAACGCCGCCAGCGAGAGCCGGTAGCCCTTGTCGACGATGATGCTGATGATGCCGATGGTGGCCCGCCGCAGGGCGTAGGGGTCGGCGGCGCCGGTGGGGATCAGGCCCACCCCGAAGCAGCCGCAGATGGTGTCCAGCTTGTCGGCCAGCGAGACAAAGGCGCCGGCATCGGAGGCCGGTAGCTCACCGCCGGCCTGGGTGGGCAGGTAGTGCTCGGCAATGGCCTGGGCCACGGCCGGCTCCTCGCCGTCGTGCAGCGCGTATTCGCGTCCCATGATCCCCTGTACCTCGGGAAACTCGCCCACCATGCCGGAGACCAGGTCGGCCTTGCAGAGCAGGGCAGCCCGACTGGCCTGGGCCTTGACGGCAGGGTTCAACTGGTCGGCCAGCAGTTCTGCCAGCGCCTTGAAGCGTTCCATTTTCTCAAAGGAGGTACCCAGCTTTTGTTGGTAGACCACGTTTTTCAGGCCATCAATCCGGCTGGCCAGGGTCACCTTGCGGTCTTCGTCAAAGAAGAAGCGGGCGTCGGACAGGCGGGCCCGTAGCACCCGTTCGTTGCCCTTGACCACCACGCTGGGGTCTTCGGCCAGGGTGTTGGGCACGGTGATGAAGTGTGGCAGCAGCTTGCCGGCCTCGTCCACCACTGAGAAGTAGCGCTGGTGGGAGCGCATCGAGGTGATCAGCACCTCCTTGGGTACCACCAGGAACTCGGCCGGGATGCTGCCGACAATCGCGCTGGGGTACTCCACCAGAAAGGTTACTTCATCCAGCAGTGCCTCATCCGGCAACAGGGTACCGCCGGTGGTCTTGGCCACCCGGTGCACCTCCTTGCGGATGATCTCTTGGCGGCGCTGCGGGTCAACGATCACAAAGTGGCGCTCGCACTCCTCCAGATAGTGGCTGAAGTCCCGCACCGGGAAGGTCTGGTTGGCCATGAAACGGTGGCCGCGGGAGACGTTGCCGCTGCTGACCGGACCGAAGGAGAACGGCACCACGCTGCCATCGAACAGGGCCACAATCCAGTGGATCGGCCGGGCAAAGCGGATATCAAGGTCGGCCCAGCGCATTGATTTCTTGAACGGGATGCCGGCCACCAGCTTGGGTAGCAGCTCGGCCAGCAGCTCGTGGGTGGGGCGTCCCCGCTCCTGCTTGGTCACCGAGAGGTACTCGCCCTTGTCGGTCTCGACAATCTTGAGCTCACTGACGTTCACTCCCTGTCCCTTGGCAAAGCCTTCGGCTGCCTTGGTGGGGCTGCCATCCGGCGCAAAGGCGGCCTTTTTCGATGGGCCCATGGCGGTGATCTCGGCGTCTGGTTGCACCGCCGGCAGGCCCTGTACCACCAGGGTCAGGCGGCGGGGAGTGCCGACGGTCTTGATCAGGCTATACTCCAGGCGGGCAGTCGCCAGTTCCTTGGCGATCATCTCTTCCATGGCGGCCAGCGCCTTGGGTACAAAGCCGGCCGGGATCTCTTCGGCCCCGATTTCAAGCAACAGTTCCTTAGCCATCGGTTAGTTCCCCCCTTTCAGCATCGGATAGCCCAGCCGCTCACGCTGGCGGACGTAGGCCTCGGCGCAGGTGCGGGCCACGTTGCGTACCCGGCCGATGTAGGAGGCCCGCTCGGTGACGGAGATGGCGCCGCGGGCATCCAGCAGGTTGAAGGTGTGGGAACATTTCATCACAAAGTCGTAGGCCGGAAAGACCAGGTCTTTTTCGGCCAAGCGGATGCATTCCTGTTCGTATTTACCGAACAGCTCCAGTAGCAGCGCCACGTCGGCCTCTTCAAAGTTGTAGCGCGAGAACTCAACCTCGGTCTGATGGTGGATATCGCCGTACTTGACCCCCTTGACCCACTCCAGGTCGTAGACGTTGTCCACCCCCTGCAGGTACATGGCGATCCGCTCACAGCCGTAGGTGATCTCGGAGGAGACCGGCTTGAGATCAATGCCGCCGGCCTGTTGGAAGTAGGTGAACTGGGTGATCTCCATGCCGTCCAGCCAGACCTCCCAGCCCAGGCCCCAGGCGCCCAGGGTCGGCGATTCCCAGTCATCTTCAACGAAGCGGATGTCGTGCTGGTTGGGGTTGATGCCGAAGGCCCGCAGGCTGTCCAGGTACAGGTCCAGGATGTTGGTGGGGGAGGGCTTCATGATCACCTGGAACTGGTAGTAGTGCTGCAACCGGTTGGGGTTCTCGCCATAACGGCCATCGGTGGGGCGGCGGGACGGCTCCACGTAGGCCACGTTCCAAGGCTCGGGGCCCAAAACGCGCAGAAAGGTGGCCGGGTTGAAGGTGCCGGCACCCTTTTCGGTGTCGTACGGTTGCTGGATTACACAGCCCTGTTTGGCCCAGTAGCCTTGCAGGGAGAGAATCAGGTCTTGGAACGTCACGGTGTACCTCCGTGCTGGTAAAATCGAAAAGTTAGTAAGAATAACAGGGGCTGCGGCGGATGGTCAAGCGTACAACGTTTAGCGACTGGCTTCTGCAACCGTTTTTAGGGCGGGCAGTTGGCGCACATCGANNCGCCGGACATGCCGCAGAAGATCCCTTCGTGGGCCGCCAGCTGGCGCGAGGTCTCAAAGGCGGTTTCGTCGTCGATCACGATCTTGCGGTGCAGATGTTCTTCGTGGTAGATGGCCGGCACGATCGCCTCTTTCATGTTTTTTAATCCCTGGATGGCATGGCCCAGGTTTGGCTCGATACCGACCACCTGGGCAGCGGGGGCCAGTTTTTTCAGGCAGGAGGCGGTACCCATCAGGGTGCCGCCGGTACCCATGCCGGCCACCAGATGGGTCAGCTTTCCTGCGGTCTGGGCGATGATTTCAGGCCCGGTGGTCAGCTCATGGGCCAGTGGGTTGTTGGGGTTGTCGTACTGGTTGGGCATGTAGTAGCGCCCCGGCTCTTCCTTCAGAATCTTGTGGGCCAGCCGGATGGCGCCATCGGTCTTCTCACAGCCGGGGGAGAGCAGTATCTCGGCGCCGTAGGCCTCCAGGATGCTACGTCGTTCTTGGCTGACGCAGGCCGGCATGGCCAGCTTGATCCGGTAGCCCCGTGCCGAGGCGATCATGGCCAGGGCGATGCCGGTGTTGCCGGAGGTCGGTTCCAGAATCACCTTGTCCCGGGTCAGTTCACCGGAGGCCTCGGCTGCTAGGATCATCTGGCGGGCCGGCCGGTCTTTGATCGAACCACCGGGATTGTTGCCTTCCAGTTTTGCCAGGATGGTGACCTTTGGGTTGGGGTTGCTGCTGCCGATGGTGACCAGCGGGGTGTTGCCGATGGCATTCAGGAGAGACTGTCCAAGCACGGATGGTACCTGCCTTGTAAATGGGCTGTTGGCCGCTGTTTGCGGCAGTTTTTCTTTATAACTGTTCGTGTTGGGGGGGTCAAGGAGTTATCGGGGTAACGGCTTATTGTCGCATCACTTTCCTGTTGACAGCCTTCCCCGGTTTGTGTTTTAGGTGAAACTACAGGTAGATGATGGTTTCCATCCACCCCGTTTTTTTCATTCCAGCGGTTACATCCCCAGCGTAACATCCGTGATAAAACGTTAGATGCCTGATCTTTCATTGTGTGCAGCACCTGTGCCATCCATCTAAAGAAAGGCTTCGGCTCGTGTCCGGCAGCTTCGATCCTCTGTGCCCCGATCTTCGGTAACCCTATTTAATGTCTCTCACCCTTAATCCCACCAGCAGGAGAAACGCGTTGTGAACCTCCAGGAACTCAAGAACAAGAAAATCAG
>DFYU01000139.1 GCA_002383415.1 Geobacter sp. UBA4074 | reverse complement strand
CCGATGAAGTTCCAGCGCACCCTGATCGGCGTGATTCAGATCATCAACAAAGGTGACAATACCCCCTTCGATGAGACCGCCATCAGTTATGCCATGGAACTGGCCACCTCGCTTTCGATCGCCATCCACAATATCTATCGTCTGCAGGTCACTACCAAGATCATTCGCCAGCGCAGTCGTTATCACTACCTGCTGGATAAAAACCTGCTGGACGACAAGGTGATTGAAAAGGCATCCAGCCATCCCGATGTGGCCAAGTTCGGGCTGGATAGTGTCCTGATGCGCGAATGCGGCGTGCCCCGCGACGAGATGGCCAAGACCCTGTCGCTGTTTTTCGGCACCGAATTCATCCAGTATGAACCTGCCATCCCTCCCATGAGCGAAGAGCTGCTGAAGCGGGTCAGACCGGATCGCTTGATGAAGGAATGGTGGGTACCCTACAAGGTGGAAAACGGCGTGCTGTCGATCATCATGGACGACCCCACCGACTTAAACCGCCAGGACATGATCAAGTTCATCTACCCCGAATACAAGCGGATCAGCTATGTCGGGGCCTTCCGGGACGACATCCAGAGTTTCATCGGCCTGTTCTACAACAAAGGTGCAGCCCTGGCAGCCGGCGGCAGCATTGATGAGCTGATCAACAAGCTGGATACCAACGATGAGCCGGAGATTGAACAGGAGTCGTCCAAGGTTTCGGAACAGGACAGCGTGATCGTGCAGCTGGTCAACAAGATCATCATCGAAGCGGTCCAGAACAAGGTCTCCGACATCCATATCGAGCCCTACCCCGGTAAAGAGGATGTGATTGTTCGTACCCGTGTGGACGGCCGCTGCAAGGTCTACCAGCGCATACCCTACAAGTACAAGTATGCCATCCCGTCGCGGATCAAGATCATGTGCGGCCTGGACATCTCCGAACGCCGCAAGCCCCAGGACGGCAAGATAGACTTCAAGAAATTCGGACCGCTGGATGTGGAACTGCGGGTAGCCACCGTGCCGACGGCCGGACAGCTGGAGGATGTGGTCATGCGGGTGCTGGCCTCCGGCGAAGNNAGACCACCACCCTGCACTCGGCCATATCGGTGATCAACACCCCTGAAACCAAGATCTGGACCGCCGAGGACCCGGTGGAGATCACCCAGCGCGGTCTGCGCCAGGTGCAGGTCCATCCCAAGATCGGCTTCACCTTTGCCGCTGCGTTGCGTTCCTTCCTGCGGGCCGACCCGGATGTGATCATGGTGGGCGAGATGCGCGACCAGGAAACCGCCGAGATCGGTGTCGAATCATCCCTCACCGGCCACCTGGTCTTTTCCACCCTGCATACCAACTCGGCACCCGAGACGGTCACCCGTCTGCTGGATATGGAGCTGGACCCCTTCTCCTTCTCCGACGCCATCCTCTGCATTCTGGCCCAACGGCTCTGCCGCCGGCTGTGCGAATGCAAGCAACAGTACCAACCGGAACGCCCAGAATTGGAAGAGATCATCCTGGAATATGGCGTAGAGGCCTTCAAAAAAACCGGCATCAACCCTGCCGAAATAAAGCTCTGGAAAGCGGTGGGCTGTCCCAAATGCGGTGATTCTGGCTACAAGGGTCGTTTGGGTATCCACGAACTGCTGCAGGGCACCGACGAAATGAAGACCCTGATCAAGCGTAAATCCGAGATTGAACAGATCCGCAAACAGGCCATCGCCGACGGCATGACCACCCTCAAACAGGACGGCATCCTGAAATGCTTCCAGGGATTGACGGACCTGAAGGAAGTTCGTAAAGTCTGTATCAAATAACCACACAGGAGGATCAGTTCATGGCAACCTGGAAATGCGCCTGTGGTTTCAGCAAGGAAGGCCGTTGCAAACCGCAAAAGTGTGAAAAATGTGGCGAAAAGGGGAAATTCACCAAGGTTGAATAACTTAAAAAAGGTCCCAAACGGGACCTTTTTTATTCTCGTAAAGCCGTAATATCGGGCGTATACTTAAAATATGTAAATAAGAATAACTATCACCTCAAACGGCCACAGCCAAGGATGGTCGCATGATAGCAAACATCAGAGACCTGCTGCGTAATCTTCCCCTGCGGCGCAAGCTGCTGGTCATGTCGCTGCTGTTGAGCAGCTTCAGCATAACCTCCTTATCAATCACCTTCCTGGTCAATGAATTCATCAGTTATCGCGACTACATCAGCAACGACATCAGGGTCCAGGCTCGCATTATCGCCAAAAACATCGCCTCTCCCCTCGTCTTTCAGGATCACCGCTCTGCCCGGGACATTCTCGAAGGGCTCAAATCAAGCCAACGGATTCAGGCAGTAGCAATCTTTACTGCTGATCGCCAACTGTTCACCGTGTTCCAGAACAGTGACAGCGATCAGCCTAATTTGCTCAGCGAGTTCAGACGATTACAACAAAAAGGTGCTGACCACCGGGTACTCTACCAGTCGTTGCACAAAACCGCGCGGCATCAATCGCTGCTCAGCGCCTATCCGGTGCTTGAAGAAGCGATCATCGTCGATGGACAGACGGTTGGCGCCGTCATTATTCAGTCAGACCTGCTGGCAATGTTCGAGCATATACGTTTTCTGGCACTACTGGTTTTTGTCGTGGCCTTGCTGACTCTGGTCATGGCGATTGTTCTGGGGATGCAGTTCCAGCGTATCATCACGGCGCCTATTGACACCTTGCTGGGGGCTATGCAGCAGGTATCACTCAACGAGGATTATGCGCATCGCATACCGGAAACCAGCAACGACGAGCTCGGCCAGCTGATGAGCGGTTTCAACCAGATGCTGACCGAGATTGAAATACGGGATCAGTCATTGTTTGAACGACAGCAACAGCTTGATCAGCTGGCCCATTATGACAACCTGACCGGACTGGCCAACCGTGCGATGCTGATGGACCGGCTGCACCAGGCGCTGCATCAGGCAAAACGTTATCATCAAAAACTGGCTGTTTTATTCATCGACCTGGATGGCTTTAAAGAAATCAACGATACGCTGGGGCACAAGGCGGGAGATGAACTGCTCAAACAGGTTGCGGCACGGCTGAGCACCATCGTACGGGGTTCTGACACCATCGCGCGGCTGGGGGGGATGAGTTCACCATCTGTCTGCATAACGTGGCCTCAGCAGAAAGCGCCTGCATTGTAGCACGCAAGGTAATGGAACTGTACGCCGAGCCATTTACACTGGAAGGCACTGCCTGCAGGATAACCGGCAGTGTGGGAGTGGCGCTCTACCCCCACGATGCGGAAACGGTTGAGGCACTGCTCAAGGCAGCCGATACCGCCATGTACCAAGCCAAACAGCATGGTAAAAACAACTTCCAGCTCTACTCCACCGCTATGCAGGTGCAGATCAACGAAAAGATCACCCTGCAGCAATAAGTAACTACGGCGATCGAGCGCAATGAACTGTTTCTGGAATATCAACCGATCTTCACCACTGCTGAAAAACGGATTGTTGGGGTGGAAGCCTTGTTGCGCTGGAAACATCCTGAGCTGGGCGTCCTGCATCCCAAGGCGTTTTTGCAGGCAACTGAAGGAACCGCCATGATGCACAAGATCGGCGCCTGGGTACTCCATGAGGCCAGCCAACAGTGCGCCAGCTGGCATGCGAACGGTCATACCGGACTCCAGCTCTCGGTCAACCTGGCCACGGCTCAGTTCAAAAAACATGACCTTACCGCGAAGGTCTTTTCTATCCTGGAAAAAACCGGTCTGCCACCCGGCAAGCTACAGTTCGACCTGAATGAATCCATCATCCAGCTCACCTGCGAAGAAGCTCTTGAACAGATCAGCCTTGGGCTCTCAGATCAGCAGGCTGAGCTACCCTGCCCCTTCGGCACCGGACACAACTGTGCGCTGCACCCGCTCTACGCATTCAAAAATGCAGGCATCCGGCTCGCACTGGATAACTTCGGCACCGGCTATTCCTCTCTGGGCTATCTGCATCATCTGCCGATTGACACGATCAAGATTTCACCACGTTTTACCAGCTGCAGCGAAGGTAGCAAGAGCGAATCGCTGCTCGCCGCCATCATCGCCATGGCCGGCAGCCTGGGGTTGGTGAGCATTGCGGAAGGGGTGGAAAACGAACAGCAGTTTCAATTGCTCAAACGGTTGCAGTGCCAGCGGGTGCAGGGCTACCTGACCGGCCGTCCCCTCAGTGCTGAGCATTTTGGGAGGTTACTGGACGAACAGGATCAAACCAGCCCTGCCCGTTAATCATGGGGGGTGTGGCAGTAGATGCAGGACGGCGATTTCCAAGCATAGACCGCACCGCAGGACGAACACTTCCTGAAATGCCCCGGCACCTCATGGTCTGGTTTTTGGTACCAGAGTACCAGCAGCGCAAACGGAAACAGGGCTGACCCCAGCGCCCAGATGACGGGGTTCTTGCCGCGGCCCCTTGCCAACCAGCCACCCAGCACTCCGGGAAGGCCAAAAAAAGCAGTAATAAAAAGATATTCCGTCAGCCCCATGGATAACCTCCTTGACAGCAGCATACCGTTAAGCAACCTACCAGGCAAGGATGCCTTGCAAGCGACAAAACTATTTCTGAACAGCCACCCCTTCTGCGCTATTATCAAGTCTGGCAGTCAGGTACAAACAGATCATCCGATAGTCTGGAGCATGCCATGACATCACACCACACGCACCTGCACGCACCCTCCTCCCTCACCAGATTCAGGTTGTTCCTTACCGCTGGTCTTATCACCCTGTTGACCACACCGGCGTTGGGTGCGGCAACAACCACCAGCCTGCAACAGGACAATCATGAGACCACAGACCTGACCGAGCTGCCGCTGGAGGTCCTGATGGATCTGGAGGTAACCTCTGCCTCACGCAAGGCACAACGCCTGGCCAACACAGCCGCAGCGGCCTTCATCATCAGCCAGGAAGATATCCGCCGTTCTGGGGCCACCAGCATACCTGAACTGCTGCGGATGGTGCCCGGTGTCCAGGTGGCCAAGATGGATGCCAATAAATGGGCCGTCTCTATTAGGGGCATCAACGGCCGTTTTGTCAGCAAGCTGCAGGTCCTCAAAGATGGCCGCAGTGTCTATACCCCCCTGTTTTCTGGCGTCTTCTGGGAAAGCCTTGATACACCACTGGAAGACATCGAGCGGATCGAGGTTATCCGTGGACCCGGCGCCGCCATGTGGGGCGCCAACGCGGTTAATGGTGTAATCAATATCATCACCAAACAGGCGATCGACACCCAGGGTGGCCTGCTAAGCGGCGGAGGCGGCAGCAGCGAACAGGGGTTTGGCACCGCACGGATCGGCAAGCAATTGACTGATAACAGCTTTCTGCGCCTGTACGGCAAGCATGTCGAACGGGGCGAAGGGAAACTCGCCGACGGCAGCGACGCCCACGATGACTGGCAACTCTCCAGTGGCGGCTTCCGCTTCGACACCCAACCGACCTTCAATGATGCACTGACCCTGCAGGGTGATTATTTCAATGGACGCTATAACGAGACCTACAACCTCTACAACCTGACAACCCCCGGTGTGCCTATGGTGGTACCGACCCATTCCACTGCTTCGGGCGGCAATCTGCTGGCGCGCTGGCAACACACCATCTCCAACACCAATGAATTCTCGCTGCAGCTGAGCTACGATCACAGTCAACGGGATGTTCTGATCCTTGGCGAACGGCGTAACACCCTCGACATGGACTTCCAGCACCGCTTCAAGCCGGGTAGCAGCCAGGAAATCATCTGGGGCCTGGGGTACCGGCACAGCACGGATCAGGTCCGCGGCAGTTCAACCTTCGCCTTGACCAAACCGAGTGAACGTTTAAGCCTCTACAGTATGTTTCTGCAGGATGAGATCACCCTGCTGCCCGACACGCTGGCCCTGATCATCGGCACACGGCTCGACCACAACGATTACACCGGCTGGGAGTTCCAACCCAACGGGCGGCTGATCTGGACCCCTTCACCCCAGCACACCTTCTGGGGCTCTGTCTCACGGGCCGTGCGCACCCCCACCCGGGCTGAACGCTATCTTCAATATCAGTATTTCACAGCACCGGCTGCTCCGCCTACACTTCCCCTACCATTACGCGTTGAGGTCTACGGTCATGATGGGTTCACCTCTGAGCGCGTGATGGCCTATGAGCTGGGCTATCGTTCGGAACTGAGCCAGCAGCTTACCTTTGACCTGGCGCTGTTCTACAACGACTACAGTAATCTACGGGTACGTCAGAATGACTTACCCGCTCCTGAGACAGCTACCAACTTTGTACTGAACTACCCCTTAAGCAACGATGCCCATGGCCACAGTTACGGCGCTGAACTTTCGACCACCTGGCGCCCCTGTGACTGGTGGCGGTTGCAGACGGCGTACCATTACCTGCGCACCAAGGTTTACCTGGACAACGGCAGCGACGATGACATTAATAGCGCCAACACCGCCGACGGTGCTCCGCGCCATCAATTTACATTACGCTCGGGACTTGACCTGACCAAACAACTGGAACTGGACCTCTGGCTGCGGGCCGTTGGACGGGTACACTACATCGACCGCAGAACGATTCCGGGCTACGTCACCATGGATGTCCGTGTTGCCTGGAAACCGACCAAACATCTGGAATTGGCCCTGGTGGGCCAGAACCTGCTTCAAGACCAACACCCGGAATACATACCGGAATTTATCAACACCACCCCGACGGAGGTGCCGCGCGGTGTTTACGGCAAGGCAACCCTGAGCTTCTAATGACAAAATACTGCCTGACATACAGCCTCGTGCTGCTCTGCTGGGCTCTGCCTGCCTGGTCTGCTCCCGATCAACCGGCTGAGGCACAGGTAAAAAGCGCCATCATCCTCAATATGGCCCGCTATGTGGATTGGCCGACAGAGAGTTTCAGCAGCGACGGTGCGCCGATCTCTTTCTGCTATTCAGGACAGGGGTCGCTGACCGCCAGTCTGCACTCGCTGCAGGGCAAGACCGTTAAAGGCCACCCGGTGACCATCCGTCGGATGAGCAACAGCGGAGATAGTGCTGGTTGCCACGTGGTGGTGATTGATGCCACTGAACGCCGTAATGCGGTAACCATTCTTGACCGGACTCGGCGGTTGCCGATACTGACCGTGGGAGACGTTTCAGGTTTCAGCCGCAACGGCGGCATGGTGGAATTGTTCCTGCAGGACGGTAAGGTGCGTTTCGAGATAAATCTCGCCGCTGCGCGCCAAAGCCGTTTAAAGATCAGCAGTCAGCTGCTGAAGGTAGCCCGGATTGTTCGCGATAATGAATAGGCCCCGTGTCACCACGCTAAGACTGCTTACGCAACGTTGCAATAAACGCGGCCGCTGCCGGTGAGATGGTCTTGCCGCGCCGGGTTGCCAGATAGAACTGTTGCCGGATGGTCAGCCCCGGCACGCTAACCGCCAGCAACGCCCCCGCCGCCAACTCACGTTCCACCGCCAGAGACGAGACAAAACCGCAGCCTGCTCCGCTCAATACCGCCCTACGCACCGCCTCGCTGCTGCCCAGCTGGGCAATCACCCGCAACGTCGACAGGTTGACGCCGGCTTGCACCAGTGCGGCATCCACCACCTGACGAGTGCCTGATCCCGGCTCGCGCAGGATCAGCGGCAGCTGCAGCAGATCATGGCAGTGATCAAGCCGTTTCAACTGCAAAACAGGGCTTGCCACCAACAGGATCTGCTCACTGGCGATCGGCTCAAAGATGATCTGTTCTGCATCATAGCGTCCCCCCACCAGTGCCAGTTCCATCGCGTCGGCCTGCAAGAGACGTAGTACCTCGCGGGTATCGCCCTGCACCAGCTCCAGGCGTACGCCGGGCCAGGCTGCAGTAAACGGTCCCAACATATCAGGAATCAGGCAGGCGGCCGGGATGGTGCTGGCCCCCACCCGCACAATGGCCTCTTCAGCGCCTGCAAAACGCCGCATGGCCAGGCGGGCATCATCACAGTCGGTGCAGATCCGCCGGGCATGCTGTTCAAACAGACGCCCGGCTTCAGTCAGATACACGCCTTTCTTTGAGCGGTCGAACAGCCTGCTGGCCAACTCATCCTCCAGGCTGCGGATATGCTGACTGGCGGTGGACTGCACCAGACTGACCAGCTCGGCGCCCCGCGAAAAGCTGCGCTGATCGGTAATGGCCAGGAATAGTTCAAGTTGTTTCAGGGTCATCTGCAATCCTATCGGTTTAATAGATACTAATGTGCGATTTTTACCATATTATCCATTTGCCAGGCAAGCCAACAGTTGGTATCAAAAACATTCGATTTTTCGAATACAAGGAGCTTATCATGATGAAACGTATGGCACTGACCCTGACCTTTACCCTGCTGACTGCAGCCAGCGCCCTGGCCGCCAACTTTATCGAGTCGGAAGAGCTCAAACAACTGATGGATCAGAAGCAGGAACTGATTCTGGTGGATATCCAACCGGCTGCCGATTTTGAGAAACAGCACCTGCCCGGCTCCATCGAAACCAACGCCTTCCCGGCTAAATCAGCCGAAGAAAAGGCTCGCCTGGACAAAGTGCTGCCGATCATCAGCCAGTCCAAGGCACCGGTAATCGTGATCTGCCCCCGCGGCAAGTCCGGCGCCAAAAACAGCTACGACTATCTGCTCAGCAAAGGGGTGCCTGAAGATCGTATGAAGATCCTGGAGGACGGCATTGCTGGTTGGGAGTTTCCGCAGATATTTGTCAAGGGCCGGTAAGCAGCAGCCATGACAACGCAGCAATCTCTCAGGGCGGTCATGTCGGACATGACCGCCCGTTGTACGTCCTGTGGCGAATGTGTGCGCCCATGCGCATTTTTGCAGCAGCACGGCACACCGGCCGCCATAGCCAAGCGCGGGAGTAATCCCGACAACCTGCTGACCGCCTACGGCTGTTCCCTGTGCGGGCTGTGCGATGTCGTCTGTCCGGAGCAGCTCTCCCCATCATCCCAGTTTCTTGCCATGCGGCAGCAAGCAACGGCCCAGGGGCTGGTTGACCTCAAACCCTATAAACCGTGGCTTACCTATGAACGGCTGGGTGGTTCTGTGCTATTCAGGCGCGACCAGATCCCTGCCAACTGCCGGACCGTGTTCTTCCCTGGCTGTTCTCTGCCCGGAACGCGGCCTGCTGCAACCAAAGAACTGTTCAGGCGACTACAGCACCATGATCGGTCCATTGGGCTGGTGCTGGATTGCTGTGGCAAGATATCGCACGACCTGGGGTTGGAAAAACAGTTCAACACCATTTTTAACCGTCTGCAGCAGCGGCTCAAAACGTATGGGATCACTCGTGTGCTGACCGCCTGCCCAGGTTGCAGCAAAATCCTAAAAAAACATGGACAGGATATCGAAGTACACAGCGTCTATGAACTGCTTGCTGAACAGCCGACAAGCGTACCAGAGGTGACGCTCGGCACGGTCTCGGTGCATGATCCCTGTCCTGCGCGTTTTGATCTGGCACAACACAAAGCCGTGCGTAAACTGATTAAGCTTACTGGTTACCGGATTGAGGAATTGCCATCCAGCGGAACCGTAACCCGCTGTTGCGGCCAGGGCGGCATAGTGGAAGGCTGTGTTCCCGGCACTGTGCGTAAAGAGGCGACCTTGATCGGTGGCGAAGCTGCCGAGCGTCCGCTGGTATCATCCTGCGCCGGCTGTTGCGAAACCCTGTCCAGCGTGACACCAACCGCCCATGTTGCCGACCTGTTAACCGGCACCGGCAGTTTTTCAGACAAGCCGGCAGCATCGTTCAGGCGCTGGTTCAACCGACTACTACTACGTTTTTCGAGACTCCCATGAGCAAACTGTTCGTTACCGCCCTGCTGCTCTTCACCGCTAGCACCCTTTTCAGTCTCTCCGCCCAGGCCGATGAACTGGTGGTCTCCCGTTTTGCAAGTGAAGGCCTGAAAGGCTGGGAACCCAAGAGTTTCAAAGGGACCACCAGCTACCGGATCGTTCAGGAGGACGGACGTAGCGTAGTGAAGGCCCATGCCAAAGACGCTGCCTCCGGCATCAGCAAAAAAATGAGTTTTGACCCGCACAGGTACCGCTACCTGCAGTGGAGCTGGAAGGTTGCCGGCACCATCGCTGCAGGCAACGAACGGACCAAGCAGGGCGACGACTATGCCGCCCGGGTCTACGTGGTCTTTCCGGGGAGATTCTTCTGGCAGATGCGTGCCATCAACTACATCTGGGCCAACAAGCTGCCCAAAGGCGAGTTTGTCCCCAATGCCTTTACCGCCAATGCCATGCTGCTGGCCGTCCAATCAGGCCCTGCCATGGCCGGCCAGTGGGTCAGCGAACAACGCGACATCCTGGCCGACTACCGCCGTATGTTTGGTGAAGACCCGCCCTTAGCCGGCGCCGTGGCGATTATGACCGACACCGATAACACTGGCGCCGAGGCCACCGCGTGGTACGGCGAGATCGCACTTTCGACAAAACCATGACTAAAAACAAACTGATTATTGTACTGATCGGACTCACAGCAGTAGGGCTGTTTTTCTACCTTGATCTGGGCCGTTTCCTAACCCTGGAGAGCCTCAAGGCCAACCGTCAGCTGCTGCTGCAGTACTACGCCGAGCACGCCCTGCTGATGGTAGCGGCCTTCATGACGATCTACATCATCCAGACCGGCCTGGCCCTGCCCGGCGCCACCATCCTGTCGCTCTCGGCCGGCGCCATCTTTGGCCCCTGGCTGGGTACCGTGTATGCCGTTAGCGCCGCCACCATCGGGGCCACCCTTTCTTTTTTGGTTACTCGGTATCTGCTACGGGATTCCGTGCTTTCAAAATTTGGCAACAAGCTTGAAGGGATTAACAAGGAGCTTGAAGAAAGGGGATTCAACTATCTGTTGTTTCTCAGACTTGTCCCTCTATTTCCGTTCTTTCTGATCAACCTGGCCGCCGGGCTGACCCGCCTGCGGCTCTCCACCTTTGTGCTGGGCACCTTCTTCGGCATCATTCCAGGTGGCTTCGTCTACGTCAATGCCGGGGCCAGTCTGGCTAGCATCACCAGTCTTTCTGATATCGCTTCTGCCCGTGTGCTAGGCTCCTTTGCCCTGCTGGGGCTGTTTGCCCTGGTGCCAGCCCTGTATAGCAGGTTTAAAAGACCTGCAGACGTATGATCCGGCACATCCCTTACCATCAAAGAAGTTCAATCTTTCAACTGTTTAAACCAAAAGGAGACAGAACCCATGAGTAGTTTCGAAGTCAAATCAGACCCGCAACTTTGGGAAAAGCTCGGCATGGATGTACCCCGTTTTTCTGGCATGCCGGCCATGCTGACCCAGGCCTACACCAACATCTTCCTCTCCCAGAAGAACCGTCCAGCACAGATGGCCTACTTTGACGGCATGGTGGAAAACATCCACACTGGTCGTATTGATGAGTTAATGGCTGCCAAGGATGCAGGCAAGCCGGTGATCGGCACCTTCTGTGTCTACATACCTGAAGAGGTGGTGGTAGCTGCTGGCGGTGTCTGTGTTGGTTTGTGCGGCGGCGCTCAGGGTTCCATTACCGATGCGGAGAAGGTGCTGCCTCGCAACATCTGTCCCATGGTCAAGTCCGCCTTTGGTTTCAAGGTCGGCAAGATCTGCCCTTACTTTCAGGCCGTTGATTTTGTCTATGGCGAAACCACCTGCGATGCCAAGAAAAAGACCTGGGAACTGCTGGATGAATATGTACCAACCCATGTGATGGAAATTCCCCAGATGAAACGGGAAAAGGACAAGGCGCTCTGGCTGGATGAGGTGAAGGAGTTCAAGGTTGCTGTAGACAAGATAACCGGCATGGAGACCGGCTTTGAAGAGCTGCAGCAGGCTATTGTCACCATCAATGCCAAACGCAAGGCGCTTCAGCGTCTAAACCGTCTGCGCCACCACAATCCAGCGCCGATCAGTGGCAAGGATATGCTACTTATCGAGCAGATAGCCTTCTATGACGAGCCCAACCGCTTTAGTGAAAAGGTCAACATCCTTTGTGATGAGTTGGAAGAGCGGATCAAACAGGGGATAGCCGTGGCTCCTGCCGCAACACCGCGGATCATGGTCTCTGGTACTCCGATGGCGCTTCCCAACTGGAAACTGCACAACATCATCGAGACCTCCGGCGCGGTGGTGGTGAATGAAGAAAGTTGTATCGGTACCCGCTACTACAAAGATCTGATTGATGAAGGTGCCACCACACTAGAACAGCAACTGGAACGACTGACAGAACGTTACATGCAAATTGACTGCTCCTGCTTTACCCCCAACACCGAGCGAATTGACCAGGTGCTGAAGGAATACGAAGAATCAGGGGCACAGGGTATTATCGATTACTGCCTCCAGTTCTGTCACACCTACAACATTGAGGCGGTCAAGCTGCGCAAGGCCTGCGAAGAGCGGGGCATCCCCTTTATGACTATTGAGTCGGACTACTCACCCGATGATGTGGGGCAACTCAAGACCAGAGTTGAGGCGTTTATTGAGCAGATCAGGGGGTAGTGGTGAAGGTAGGTGTTGATTTAGGCTCACGGACCATCAAGGTAGTGGCGCTCAAACAGGGGGCCATTACCTCTCACGACGTTGCGGAAAGCGGATTCGAGCCCCACAAGCAGGCCCTTGCGTTTATTGCGGAATATGCACCGGTAAGGGCTGTCGCAACCGGATATGGACGCCATCTGGTGCAGCAACATGCTGAGGTGGATGTCATCACGGAAATCAAGGCCCATGCTATGGGAGCACGCTACTTCTTCCCACAGTGCCGTACTATTCTTGATGTGGGGGGGCAGGATTCAAAGGTAATCAGCCTTACTGCCGACGGTAAGATACAAAATTTTCAGATGAATGATAAGTGTGCAGCCGGCACCGGGCGATTTCTAGAAATGATGGCGGTCTCACTGGGCTACAGTATGTCAG
Organism: Geobacter sp. UBA4074; assembly: GCA_002383415.1. Taxonomy (GTDB): domain Bacteria; phylum Desulfobacterota; class Desulfuromonadia; order Geobacterales; family Pseudopelobacteraceae; genus Trichlorobacter. The sequence continues at coordinate 7,733 of DFYU01000139.1, read as the reverse complement.
AGTTCTGCGCCGCAGCAGCCAGTATTGAACAAGCCACACCCATAAACAGTATGTGCGCCGTATTTGCCGAATCAGAGGTCGTTTCATTGAAAAATGGTGGTGTACCTCCAGCGGAGATTGCCAAGGCTGTTCATCTAGCGGTAGCCAATCGACTGGCCACCATGGTGCGCAAGATCGGTGTAGAGGATCATCTGGTTTTTTCCGGCGGGGTAGCCAACAACAGGTCAATGATAGCACTCCTTGAGCAGGAACTGGGAGTACCGGTTCTGGTGCCGGAATATCCTTCAATTGTCGGTGCCCTGGGAGCCGCTCTTCAGGCTGAATTACTGCATCATGCAGAAATGGACTAAATCGAGTTTGGCTTACAGTTTTGAATTCTAGCAGTAGGCTGTTATTATTTCCCAGCCTACTTTATACGAAAGGAGGTTCTAACCATGTGGACTGAGCGTTTCAGAATCCGTCCGGTTTCCCACTGCAAAGAGGGGTGCCGAATCCAGCCCGCCGGAATCCCCGGCGGGCGCACACTAAATGCTGGTGTCAGGCTAGCCCAGATCAACAACCTGGCTGACATCGCCTCGCCGCTGGTGCTGGGTTCCTTTGTCCTGTCGGGTCTATCTGTACTGGTCCCTGCCTTGCTCGCAAAAATAAACGCCAAAAGGAGCAGTCGTGCATCTGAACAACCTGATTACCAAGGCGCTCAACGACGTGCGTCTGACAGACGATGAAATTGTATACCTGCTCTCGCTACCGCCAACATCATCCGAGAACTATCAAGTGTTGGCTGCCTCACGGGCGCTTTCAGCCCGGCTCTGTGCAAACAGGGCTGAGGTGCATGGCCAATTTGCGCTCAATCTGGCCCCCTGCCCCAAAAACTGCATGTTCTGCTCCTTTGCTGCCAAAAACGGCATCTTTAAAGGATCTTCTCAGATCAGCCCGGACGATGCGGTTCAGACCGCCCTTGCCTTTGAACGAAACGGCGTCAACGCCATCTACCTGATGGCCACCGCTTCCTTCGATCTGGCCGAATTCTGTGAATATGGCAAAGAGGTCAGGCGACGGCTGCACCCTGAAACGATCTTGATAGCCAACGTAGGGGATCAGCAGGAATCCGGGGCGCGCCTGTTGAAAGATGCCGGTTTCAACGGCGTCTATCACGCTCTGCGGCTACGAGAAGGCACCGATAGCGACATTGCGCCGGATGCGCGCCTCAGGTCTATCAGGGCCTTTAAGGAAGCAGGTCTGGTGGTGGGAACCTGTGTCGAGCCGGTCGGCCCGGAACACAGCAACCAGGAGCTGGCTGAACTGATCCTGTTCACCGCCGCCCATCAGCCGGCCTTCAGTGGCGCGGCACGCCGCATCAGCATTCCGGGCACCACCCTAGCGGAACGAGGTATGATCAGCGAGCTGCGTATGGCCCAGATCGTTGCAATAACCCGACTGGCCGTACCCCACACCGTCATCGGCAACTGCACCCACGAACCCTGCGGCATCGGTGCCCTGGCCGGCGCCAACCTGTTCTGGGCCGAGAGCGGTGCAAACCCCCGCGATGTACTCGAAAAAACCGAAGAAGGACGGGGCCACACCGTTGCTCATTGTAGCGCCATCTTCAACGAGGCCGACTGGCAGCTGCTCGAAGGTCCCTCAGCCTTTTTCAGCTGACCATGCTGCAGCTCTCCGTGATCATCCCGGTCCTGCAGGAACAGCAGCGGATCAACCGGACCATAGCTGCGGTACGCCGCCAGGCCTCCAGGGCAGAGATTATTGTGGTGGATGGCGACCCTGCCGGCTCCACCCTGCACGTCATCACTAATCCGTCCGTTATCCAGCTGACAGCCCCGGCTGGCCGTGGCAACCAACTGGCCGCCGGTGCTGCCGTAGCTACCGGTGATACTATCCTGATGCTGCACGCCGATACACTGCTACCTGACCATGCCTTCCAGGCCATTCAGACGGCGCTTCAAAGCGGCGCCGTCTGGGGCGCCTTTCGGCTGGGTATCGACGCCCCTGGTCTGGCTTATCGCATCATTGAGCGCAGCGTTGATCTGCGCTGCAATCTATTTACCCTGCCTTACGGCGATCAGGCTATCTTTGTGACGAGATCGGCACTCCAACAGATTGGCGGCATCCCTCCACTTCCGCTCATGGAGGATGTTGCGCTCTGTGATCGATTGAAACATTCGGGGCACCGCTTCATGCTGCTGCCGACACGCGTGCAGACATCAGCTCGTCGCTGGCAAAAAGACGGCGTTATCCGACGTACGCTGCACAACTGGTGGCTGCTGTTGCGCTATCGTTGCGGTCTCAGCCCTGAAACGCTTGTACAGCACTACCATTAAACACGCATAACTATCACAGTAGATCCATCCACTTTTCCGCATCACCGCGATTTAATTATTATCCCTTCAATTGCATTGACAAAAATATATTGTATACATACAACGTAGCTTGACCCAAACAGGATTTTTAGCATCCCATTTGACCTTAAACCGTCGGATTATCATAAACTCATGCTCAGAAACAAACGTATCATCTTCATACTGCTGACGCTTTTGCTGCTGACGCTGAACGTCCTGTTCGTCGCGCTTGAGTGGCGACGGACCAATCTGCAACTCAAGGATTCGCTGGCGGTTGAAGGGCGGACCCTCCAGGCCGCCCTCGATGTCACCCTCGAAACCACCTTCCACAACATGCTGCAGCTGGCTACCGTGATTGCCGAAGATCAGCGAGTGCAACAACTCTTTCAGGCCGGCAAGCATGCCGTAGCCCAAGAAGGTGGTGGCGCAGGCGGTCCCAGAGCTGCAGCGGCTCGTCAGCAACTGTTGCAGCTGGTGCTGCCGATGTGGCAGAGACAGATGCGCGATTATGGCGCCCGTCAATTGCACTTTCAGCTTGGACCTGGAGCACTCAGTTTCCTGCGGGTGCATCAACCGGACAAGTTTGGCGACCGGATGGACCAGGTGCGCCATACGATCGTAGATGTCAACCGTGACCACAAGCCCCGCTCAGGCTTTGAAACCGGGCGGATATATTCCGGACTGCGCGGGGTGGTACCGGTCTGGTCATCGGGCGATGAAAAGCAACGTGAATTTCTCGGTGCCCTTGAGGTCGGAACCTCCTTTGATCCGGTTCTGAAGACTCTGGATAACCGCACCGGTCGCGGAGCAGCCGTGCTGCTCAACCGTGACCAGGTTGATCAAAACATGTGGCAGGAGTTTATCAAGCGCAACATGCTCGGAGGGGCGGCAGACGCACCGGACAGCTGCTATATCGAGGCATCATCGCGGCCCGAAGTCATACGGCTGCTGCGCAGTCCATCATTCAAGAACAGCTATCGCGGCGCCCACAACACCTACGTGCTGCATGACAGCGGGCAGACCTTTGCGATCACCCGTTTCCCCCTGTTTAACTATAAGGGCCTGCGCGACGGACACCCTGACCCGGTCGGCTCCATCCTGCTCTGGAGCGACATAACCAGCCGTTATACCGCCCACCGCAACGACCACCTCTTTATCATCATCTACGCCATCGGCAGCTTTCTGCTGTTTGAGTTGTTGTTGATCATGCTGTTTCGCTTTTCCTGTCGTCAGTTGCAAAAAACCATCGATGAACAAACTGCCAAACTAACCGAACTGGCTGAAAAAAATACCACCATCCTTCATTCGGCCGGCGACGGCATCATAGGACTCGATCAGCAGGGCTGCATGACCTTTGCCAATCGAGCAGCCGAACAACTGACCGGCTGGTCGATCGAAGAGATGAGTGGACGGAATATCCATGACCTGTTCTGCCACCTCAATGCTGCAGGTGAACGGACCGCCAGTGATGACTGTCTGATATTGCGCTGTTGTCGTACTGGCGGCAGCGCCGACATAAGCGGGGAGTTGTTCCGGCGTAAGGATGGCAGCAGCTTTCCGGTTGAATACCGGGTGACACAGTACCAGCATGAGGTGCACGGGGCAGTGTTGGTGTTTCGCGACATTACCGAACGCCAGGCGCTCGAACGAAAAGTCCGCTGGATGGCCTATCACGACTCGTTGACCGGGCTGCTCAACCGGACCGCCTTTGATGAAAAGCTGACCTGGCTGCAGGCTCTGGCCCGCCGCGAACAGCAACAGATCGCCCTGCTGTATATCGACCTTGACGGCTTTAAATCAGTCAACGACCGCCACGGACACGATGCCGGTGACCAGGTCTTATACATCACAGCCAGCCGTCTGCTGGACACCCTGCGCGAGGTGGATCTGCTGGCGCGGATCGGCGGCGACGAGTTCATCGCCGCCCTGCTGGTGGAAGAAGGCAACGGTGCCGTGGCAGAGGGGGTCGCCCAACGGATGCTGGACAGCATGCAGGAACCCTTTTCCATCAACAACCAGCAGCTTGAGCTCGGCGTCAGTATCGGCATAGCGCACCACGATCCCCATGGCAGCGAAACCATCGAGCAGACACGCCTGCGGGCCGACCAGGCGCTCTATCAGGCAAAACAGCTGGGCAAGCACCGCTATGTGGTGCAGAGCAATGACCCATCCCAACAGTAACGACAAACTGATCGCGCTGTTTGTCAAACCTCCGGTGCCTGGACGGGTCAAGACCCGCCTTGCCAGAGACATCGGCGCTGTTGCAGCCTGTTCACTGTATTGCCGTCTGACCGAGGCTGTCATCAATCAGGCACATCAAAGCGGCTTTCAACTGGTGGTGATGTACGACGGCACCAGCCCTGAACAGCTACCGGCAAACTGGGTAGCGTCTGCATGGCGTTGCCTGCCACAGCAAGGCACAGATCTCGGCCAACGGATGTCAGCGGCCTTCAGTAAACTGTTTACAGAAAGAACGCACCAGGTGGTGTTGATCGGCAGCGATATCCCCGGCATTGACCACAACTACCTGCACCTGGCCTTCCAGATGCTTGCTAATCATGATCTGGTAGTCGGTCCGGCCCTGGATGGCGGCTACTGTCTGATCGGCTTCAATCGTCAAAGCTTCACGCCGGCAGTTTTTAGTAACATCCCCTGGAGCACTGATCAGGTTCTTGAGCTGACGCTGACACGGGCCGCTCGAGCCAGTCTGACGGTTGGGCTGCTGCCGACGCTGCAAGATATCGATACCCTGGCTGATCTGGAGTCAGTGGAACAACGGGGAGGACTACCCTGGAAAAACTAACCATTCGCTGCTGCAGGGAAGGCGAAACGCTACGGGTTCTCTTCGTGCTGTCCCTTCTGCTCACCGGCCTTGCGCATCATCTTGTCGGCATACATCTGCGCATCGGCATGCTTGAAGGTTTGGGGGATATCACTACCCCTGTTTGCCGTGGCAACGCCCATCGAAAAATGAACGGCATAGGCGGGGTTGGCCTGATTAAAACGTTGCTGACAGCTGCGGATCCGCCTGATGACCTGAAGGGCGGCCTCCTCATCGGTTTTTGGCAACAACAGTGAGAACTCATCCCCACCGATCCGTGCCAGGGTACCCTCTGCCCCCAGGGCCTCACTCAGAACTTTTGCCACACTGACAATCAGATAATCACCGGCATCATGGCCGGCTGTGTCGTTCACCTGTTTCAAGCCATCCACATCAACAATGACAATACTGACCGGCACCTGCAGGCCATTCTGTAACCTGTTAAATTCTGAATCAAAATAAGATCGGTTATACAGACCGGTCAGGGAATCATGGGTGCTGACATGTTCCAGATGCAGCTCGGCTGATTTTCGGGCGGAAATATCCTCAAGCATGGTGATGATGTAGGGGGTAGCAAAGTCACTGGTAACTGCGAAGACCGTCAGCATGACCCACAACGAGATGCCATCACTGCGCACGTACCGTTTTTCAATATTAAAATAGGTGCGCCTGCCCTCAACCAGGTCTTTGATCAGCTCATCATCATCCTGCTCACCATCGGGGATTGAGATATCCGACAGGTTGTAACGGGTCAGATCGTTGATGCTGTAGCCCAGCATGGTTTCAACGGCGTGGTTTGCATCAAGGATCTTGCCCTGCTCGGTGACAATCATGATGCCGGTTACCGACTTGATAAAGATATCCTTGTACAGCTGCTTGCTGTTTTGCAGCACGCGAGCAAAGGCGGTCTCCCGCTCCAGCTTCAGCCTGAGCTGCTCCAGCTCTGCCTGATACTGTCGCAGCCTGCTGCAGACGGCGCCCAGTTCCTCAGCAAAACCCAGCTCCGCCGGAACCTGTTCGGGCACCTCCCCTGAGGCGAGCAGCTTCAGGTAGTTGCCAAGCGCGGATAATGTTTCACGATCAGTAGCACGCATACCCGTCTGTATACCTTACAATCAGTAGTCAGACAATCCTTGACAATCACACCCCACTGAAACGCCCTCCAGCTGCAACTTTTTTTGACCGTCGTCATGGCGCCACCAGATAGAGCGTACTAGCGTAGCGACATTCCGACCAAGGAGGAGTCATGCGTTACCCTATCATCACCCTGATCACCTGTCTGCTGATTACATCACGAGCCGAGGCATTTGAATGCAAGGTCTGCCACAGCAAGAATCCGGCCATGGTGGCCATGCACACCGCACTGCGCGGCCAGGGCTGTTTCGGTTGCCACAAGCCGGGCGAAAAGCTGATGGGCAAGGGACAACCCAAGGATCGCGACAGCCTGTTGAAACGTCGCCAGGCTGATGAGCTCTGCCTGCCCTGCCATAGGCAAACAACTGACCAACAAACAAAAGACTGATTTTGTCTTTTATTTGACCGGCGTCATGCTTTTTGTTTCACAACCACGGTAGATTGAACTCAGCAACAATCAAGGAGGCGCTATGCAATTCGCAAATGACATCGGCAATCAGGCCATTCAGGACGTACTTGGCACCTATCCGGAGATTGGCGAGATCCTCGCCCGCTTCGACATCGGCTGTGTTACCTGCAAGGTGGGTATCTGCCTGCTGAAGGATGTGGTCTCGATCCACGGACTGTCCAAAGAAGATGAAGCAAAGATTGAACAAGAGATAAACAACTACCTGAAAACAAAAGGAGCATAATCATGGGAAATCTGGGATGTGGCTGCCCCGGCAGCATGGCACGCGTGATTGAACGTACCGAAACTGAAACAAACACCAGCATCAAGGCCCCCTCGGAACTGCGGCAGTGGCCGGTGCAATTGCACCTGCTGCCACCTACGGCACCGTACTTCAAGGATGCCAAACTGCTGGTCTGCGCCGATTGCGTCGGCTTTGCCATGGGCAGTATGCACGCCGACCTGCTGAAAGGTAAAGCCCTGGCCATCGCTTGCCCCAAGCTGGATGATACGGCGCCCTATATCGAAAAACTGGCCCAGATCATCAAGATCAACAACACCCCCAGCGTAACGGTGGCCATCATGGAAGTGCCCTGCTGTCGCGGTTTGTCGATGATGGTGGCCGAGGCGGTCAAGCAGAGTGGCCGGGAGGTGCCGGTGGAGACCGTGATCATCGGTGTTGATGGTGAAAGGAGGAACTGATGGCAACCAACGTCACGCAGACTCTGGTTGATGAACATACGCTGATCCTGCGGATGATCGCCCTGCTGGAGCAGAATGCACCCAAAACCGCTGCCGGTCAGTACACCAACTGGCAATTCTACCTGGATGGCATCGACTTCATCCGTCAGTACGCCGACCGCTTCCACCATGCCAAGGAAGAGGATGTGCTGTTCGAGGCGCTGGTGGCAAACGGGATGCCCCGTGAGCACAGCCCGGTGGCGGCCATGTTGATGGAGCACGACCTGGGGCGCTC
>DFYU01000035.1 GCA_002383415.1 Geobacter sp. UBA4074 | reverse complement strand
CGGTCACTTTCAGCGGAATACGCACTTGTGGAGCATGGTCTCAATTTTTACGGCTTGAGGCTCACCGACCATTGAGATAACCCCGATGGACTTGCCTGCGTACTCAGGGTGTTTAATCATCGCTTCAACAAGTGATACAATGGTCTCTGCCTCTACCGCATTGGTCTTGTTCTCGCGGATGCCGTTGACCTGATACGGTACGCATGCCGGCTTTAGGTTGCTGGAATTGGTCTCGCGTAGCGGCCTGATGTTTCCCTCGTAGCTGAGCTGGTTACTGAATGCAATTATCTCCGGCACGCAGCGGAAATGCTCAGCGAGCCGTATGGCATCACCGAATGACTGTCGGCCGATGTCATAGATTGACGAGAGGTTGTCGTAAAGGTGGGCGTTGGGTATGTCCTGCAGTATCGAGCGGCGCAGGTTTTCAAGTGCGCTCTGGTCTTTGCCGACACCGAGTGGCGTCACCTGTTCATGATCGCCGACTATGACAATCTGCTTTGCCATGTATAGTGGTATCAAGGCATTAAGGTCGGCCTGAGAGGCTTCATCAATGATGACGACGTCAAACCGTGTCGTCTTTGGGTCAAAGGACTCTGCCATGATGGAGATGGGCATTACCCAGACGGGAACGGCCTTTGCGCACATCTTCATCAGCTTCCTGGACTCCGACAGCAGCAGCTGCCGCTTGTCAGCCTTCCGTGTCGAAATGAGCCGCTTGGCAGTATCAAGCCAGCCAACAAGGGCTTGACGTACGGCCCCATTACTCTGCAACCGCTCCATTTGCCTTCCCCATGCCAGAGCATCGATAAGTTCGGTTGTCAGCTGGCGTAGGGTTTGGCGGGCTTTGTCAATTTGCTGCTGTAAGTCCTGCACGTCAAGTTTGTCCCGCTCAACGAGCTCATCATGCAATTGCCGCCATGTCCACGCAGCATCGGCATTACCTGGTATTTGAGCAGCATTATGTGGAGCCACTCTGGCGGCCAGGTGGTCAGACCAACCAGGTGCCACAAGACGCAGCTTCGCAATAAGGGCCGTCCTCTCATCAACCAAAGGCTTTACAGAGTGGATATGCCGTGTATAGGCGAGTGCAGCTGCATAACCATCCTTGCTGCGACTACGGACAGACACCAAAATGCGGCCGATGCATCCTCTGTCAGGGTGTTCCTTGTCGGCTTTTGAAGACAGGTCCTCGAGGTGCTTGAACGCGCGCTCGCACTCGGCAAGTCGCCGGCGAGCAGCTTCTTTTTCCATGAGGTGTGGTAGCACATTAACGGCAAGGTGCTCGATAAACTGATATTCTGCTATTGGCGATGCCTCGCGTGGTAGTGAATCAATAAGCTCGTCAAATTTGAGTCCTTCAGCTTTCAGCTTCTCTACCAGTGGCAACCATGATTTGGTGTGCCAGTCGAGACAGCGTCGCATCTCCGGGATGAGCGCACGGCATGCCTGCTCGGCCGATACCCCAAGGCTCGCAAACGAAATCCCGGTAACCTGCCCGATGACTGCGTCCCACAAGCTGCCCAGTTCATGCCTGACATCTTCCAGATGAGCTAGCCGGTGGAGGGCGTCGAAATGGTCTTGGTGAACCGGCGCTCCGGCGGCAATTGAGGTTGTTTTTATGAATGTGCGCCATTCTGAACGGGTTACCAACTGCAGCATGCCAAGCTTTCCGCCATTTTCAAGATGGATGCATATTTCGGATGCAATCTGCTTCTGGCGGGCAAAGGGTAAGGTGTCAGAGAGCTTTGCCTTGTGATGGATTGACAGTGAATTGCGTGCCCCAGCCTCGCAAGCCTCTTCGATTTTAGTGATTACCTTTTCCCAGACTTCACGGGGGGTGTTCGCTTGGATACCTGCTACGATGGCATGCGGGCGCCATTGTTGTCTGCGAAGGTCGTCTGAAAACTCAGAGGCAAGTAAAGTGACAAGTTCGGCAATCTGAGTACTTTTACCACCCGTGCTGTTCCAGCGCTCTTGCCCGTAGCTGAGGTCGGTTGTTGTCAACGAGATAAACTCATCGACCACGACCTCAAACTGGCGTTCGGACGGAAGAGTTGCCAAGTCGGGAAGTGGCAGCCGAGCATCCTGTTCGTCCTCCGAAGTGAACAGGTTTGAAAGTGCATAGACCCTGGCAAGCTCTTCCGCAGATAGTGTTGTCGAAGTACCGAGCTTTATAGGAGAGGGAATCCAGCTATGTGTCGATTGATGTTGGGCAACATAACGGGCAGCATCAGACGGCGAGAATTCTTTGCCGTTGACGGCAATCTCCCTGTATTCGTTTTCAAGGGCCGTGCGCCGGAGTTTACCCAGCCCTCGAACTTTCGTGATTAGTTTGGTGCGCTCCTCGGCCATCCGTTGCGCCTGTGTCAAGAGATCGGCTGCATTTCCCTGTGTGAGGCGCTCGGTGATTGAGGAGATTGATGCCTCTAACTGCTTTCGGGCGTCACCATCACTGCCAAGAACCGAGACACAGAGGGGTTGCAGCATCTCGGGCACTTTATCGCGCAGAACCCGCAATGCTTTTGTGGTGTGACTGGTAACCAAGACAGATTTGCCTTGGGCGAGCAAGTGGCCGATGATGTTACCAATAGTATGTGTTTTACCTGTCCCAGGCGGCCCCTGAACGATGACGGAGCCGCTTCGAGAAAGCCGCTTGATAATCTGTATCTGCTCTTCGTTGGCTTCTTTTGCGAGGAGGATGTCGTCAGAGTCGCTGATGGTGCCGACATCACCCGGTCCTGCGCCAGATCCAGTGCCACCACCAAGCCCACCATCTGGCCAAGCCCCTTCTCCTGTGCCTGTTATCTGGCTGAGTGCAGGGGGAAAAACTTCCTGATGCTCAATGTCATCAATGATTGCGTCAATGGCATTTGCGATACCGGTAACGCGCTTACGAAGAAGGAGAACGGGTGAACGCCACAGCTGCGGGACATCCCCGGGGCTGCAAGGTTCCTTGCTGTAGGCGCCCTTGAGTGGTGACACGGACTGGATGAATGCTTTCAGGAACGCGCTCGTATCATCCCACCCGAGCGGATGGTACCCGGCTTCTGATAGCTCATCCTGTCTCTTTTTTATCGAGGCAGGCTGGACGCCCGCGAGGTCGAGGAATATACCGCCGTATATCTCCGGATCGCGGTCGGTTTCGTGAATAGTAAATTCGGGCTTGTTTGCGTCAAACCGCAATTCGACACGCTTGAGCAGTATGGGGTGGTTGATATCTACCGCGCCGTCGTGTTCAGACGTGGCCCGCCAGGCGACATGACCATCGGCAACAAGCAGTTCGAGTTGTTCACCGTCTTTTTCGAGTGCTGAATGGATTTCGTAAAATGCCTCGAACGCCCTCATCGCTTTTCTGGCAGCGACCTCAGGCGGCGCCCAATCATCACGTAGGCGTTGCCATGACTTGTAAAGCGAAATGCGCTCCGCATCGTCTGTGAAGAGTTCTGTGACAGTGTCGCCTTCTTCGCTGACGTAGTTTCGCTCCTTGGCAGGTTCAACGGCTTTCTCGGGATTGTCCCACCCAGCGACAAGCCATTCAAGCAACTGGGCTGGCGGAGGCGGGCACTTGGTTGCTATCGGACGCCGGACACTGATGAGCTGATCAGGGACTTCGGAGCCTTCCTCAGAAGGGACTGGCCGGTTTATTTGGATGTTGGGGTGCTGGGGGAGTGCAAAGATGTCAATGGAGAAAGGTTGGTCCTGTAATTTGCGTACGGGGCGGAAACGTAGCTGGTTTGCTTCCCGAAGAAACTGGTACAGGTCATGGATGCGATTCTTCAGGAGCTCGGACATGGTTGATTTCAATAGCAGAAAGTTGGATTAATGTCATTCTCTAAGTAGCAGATGTCTTGGGATAATTTGGCAAGGGCGGCTACAGCCTCCAATGTCGACTTGTCGTGATACGTGTAATATCGGTCGCCGCAGTAGAATAATGAAGTTTCGCCCAATGAGCAACATAACTGTATGCTATTTTCTGATACAGACTCATGATATACAAGAACATGTTCGGCATAGCAGACAAAACGGGTGCCGGCGAGTCGTTCTAAGGGTTGGCTCGGTCGCTACCGGTCAGTATCGAAGGTTGAACCATAGTCATATATTGCATATATAATCTCCAAGGAGGGCCAACATGGCCGCAAACGCCTGGTGCTACAGAACCCAAAGTGCCAGCCTTGTTGCTCACCAATAAAACCTTCAGACCACTACTCGTAGAACCTAAGAAAATGCGTTTTAGTGTAGCAGGTGGATCTAGCGATGAGCTCGACCTAAAGGTCGGAGAAACCTACTGTTTTGAAATTGGCATGCGGTTTCGGGGCTTTGATGTAATTGTTGCAGACGAAGTAAAAGCCGAAGACTGCATTAAAAATCTACAAGACATGGAGTTGGTACATTCACTGAATGCAATTCGTAAATCTAACAACGCCGCTCCGTTTGCTCAGAAGGGCTTCAAAGAGATCATTCCTGAAATGTCTCTTGTAAAACCAGCTTCAAAGTAACAAATTTGTTCATAGACAGTATACACTCGTCACAAGAAACCTTTTCTTGACCATCGAGCTGCACCAAGCTCAGCTCATAGACCGATAACGTTCGAAGAGCCTCAAACATTGGACGCCAGCGAAACAAAGCACCTAGCCAACAACGGTTAGGTGCTTTTGTTTTACAATTAACTCACCGCACTTGCTAGACCAAAACACCAAAATAACTTCAGATTTTTTCATTGATTGTTACTTAATGCAGGTATATATTTTTAATTATCGACACAAAGTAACGAGTGAGCGCATGAAATGCACTGAAAACAAACAACAAGCAGTCATAAAACTTCTCAAGAAGAAGGCGATCATACGACCATGCGACCTGACCCCTCTTAACATCGGTCGGACCACGCTGAGCCGGCTATGCGCACAGGGTATTGTGCAGAAGGTTGGCCGTGGGCTGTATCGCCTGGCAGATGCAGACGTATCTGAGCATGACATGCTTATTGAAGCATGCAAGGCGGTTCCAAACGGTATTGTTTGCCTGCTGTCGGCACTGAGATACTATGAACTGACAACACAATCACCTCACCAGGTCTGGATGACCATTGATGTCAAGGCGCGCCCTGCCAAGACAAATCTCCCAATCAGATTTGTCCGCTCGTCTGGCGCTACGTTGCGTCAGGGTATCCTGATCCGCAAACTGCATGGTGCAACGCTCAGGGTCTACAGTCCAGCAAAGACGGTGGCTGACTGTTTCAAATTCAGAAACAAAATCGGCCTGGATGTGGCGCTGGAAGCGCTTCGCGAATGCAACAAAAAAGGACTCTGCAGCATAGATGAGCTGTGGCATTACGCAAAACTCTGCCGAGTAGGTAATGTTATGCGTCCCTACCTGGAGACGATGACACTATGACACCAACATCAACTCGTAACATGGCCGCTTCAGTCCGCCAAAAGCTTCTCAACAAGGCGCGTGAACAGCAGACTGACTTCAACCTACTACTGACCCGGTACGGCCATGAGCGGTTCCTCTATCGTCTGAGCAAGTCAGCCTACAGCAGCAATTTTGTCTTAAAGGGGGCCATGCTATTCCCGCTCTGGGGCATCGGTGGCTTCCGCGCAACACGGGATATCGATTTAGCAGGTTTCTGTGAGAATGACATTGAGCGGCTGAAGGTTGTGTTTCGAAAAATATGCCAGGTCAGCGTTGAAGATGACGGCATCAACTTCGACAGCCAGAGCGTGGAGGCGGAGGACATCCGTGACCAAATGGAGTATGGTGGTACGCGGCTCAACTTCAACGCTGAACTGGCAGGGGCCAAGATCAATATACAGGTGGACATAGGATTCGGTGATGCCATTACGCCAGAGGCCATCGATGCCGTTTTCCCCACCCTGTTGGAACTGCCAGCCCCTCTTCTACGCGCCTATCCAGCAGAGACGGTGATCGCGGAAAAGCTTGAAGCCATGGTCAAGCTGGGCATTGCCAACAGCCGGATGAAGGATTTTTACGACGTCTGGACCATAGCCCAACTGTTCAATTTTGACGGGACAACGCTACAGAACGCAATTCAGCGGACCTTTGAGCGTAGGAGCACTGCGATCCCTGTAGAAACTCCGCTCGCGCTTACGGATGAGTTCGCAACGGACAGCCAGAAACAACAGCAGTGGAAAGCCTTCTTAAACCGGACCGGACTGAGGGTTGAAGAAGACTTGACGGGGGTCATAACCTTCATTGCCGGATTCGTGCTGCCTCCGCTACGCGCACTGAGTCAAGGGACGCCATTCAACGAAACATGGCCTGCCGGTGGAACGTGGCAAACAACAGACTGATGATTATGGCAACACCAGGCTACTCTCATCCTGCTTCAAAGTTCGAAGTGCCTCGACCAGGGGACGCCAGCATAAAGAGGGCTTACAGCTTTGGCTGTAGGCCCTCTTTATTTTCATAATGCAGGTGTTGCCGCAATATCCTGCTTGCCTTACCAACGTCGGCCACGTATAGTTGTCATCCGCCAACAACCTTCCCCCTGAAGGCAGGCGTATGAAGCAAGCACGGGAAACAGGGCTCGACACCTTGCTGGATCTGCATGGGATCACCTATCGCCTGGAAAAAGGCTACTGGGTCAAGTTCGAAGCCTATACGGTGACAGCCAGCGAGCAAATACCTCACGGGATTTCATATTCCTTGACGCTGCATGACCGAAACAATACTCGGGTGGTTGGCTTTGACAACGCCCACGGCTGCCCACCTCCAAAACGAAAAAAGTTTGGCGGTCGCCGTCTGGCCTGGGATCACCAGCACCATCAGGAAAAGGTTATGCCATATGAGTATGAGTCGGCCTCACAATTGCTAACAGATTTTTGGAAAGAGATTGAGCTGTTTATTGACGGGGGTGCCAAATGAATAAAAGCATGCATGTTGGGATTATGTCGCGGGAAGAGTTTAAAAAACGGACTATTGCCATTGCAAAGGGAGAATACAAGCCCCGCAAGGATGAACCGAAAATCTGGTTTGAATCATTACAGTCCTTTGCTCAAGTGCTGAGTGATGATAATCGCTTGCTGTTGCACGTCATAGAAGAACAAAAACCCAAATCCATCAGCGAACTGGGGGTATTGACCGGACGCAACAAAAGCAACCTTTCCCGAACGCTGCATACCTTGGCAGGATATGGCATTGTGGATCTGGTCCGTGAACGTGCCCGGGAGTTAATGCCCCGAGTCAAGGCAACTCACTTCAAGCTTGAAGTGGGAATATAGTGCATGGAGATAGGTTCACCTGACACACGAGGCTATTTTATCTAGCCAGGCATTATCAAACCTATCTCATCGCCCGATAATGTTCGAAGTGCCTCGACCAGGGGACGCCAATAAACAAGGGATTAGCGCAAAAAGCTAATCCCTTTATTTATTCTGGGCCCGCAGCTACCATCCGGGCCCGCTTTTTCGAAACCGCTTCCAACTACCAGACAGAGCGCTACTTGTACTTGCACCACGAGGCATGGCCGCTGCCGCACGGCCAGCCACAATAGGCGCAGACACATTGCGGTTCAGGCGGCTGTGCAAACACCGGACTGTCTGCACTGGCCGAGACAGTTGCCGCAGGAACCAACCAGAGCGATGCCACCAGCGCCAGGGGCGCTAGCAGTGCCAGATACAACGCCTTGTTCGCCTTCAGCTTGTCGTTCATCTCTTCCCCCTTTCCCTGTGCTGCATATGCCTTTTGATTGGAACGGTCACGGCATACGCTCCATTCTGACCGTTTCCCCATCATAGACCGTTTTGACCGTTACCGGCTCACGACGGGAGCCGGTACGCTGGGTATACTGCATGGTGATGGAGCCGCCCTTTGCCGTCAGATCGACCTGCACCAGACGTATGCGGTCGGTCTCCTGCCAACCGAGCGCTGCCAGCTGCTGCGGTGTGGTGATCCTCTGGTCGGCATGGTCGGCCAGATAGGCGCTGCCCAGTTCCATGGCCTGCTTCAATTCGATCTCCACCAGCTTCTGCTGGGCCCGGGAGATACGCCCCTCAAACGGCACTACAAAAATGGCGTTGAACAGCACCACCACGATCCCCGCCAGCAGCAGGTTGAGCAGGACACCGCCAAGCAGTTCAAGACTGACCGGCAGCGGCTTGCGCTCAACCCCAGATGCCAGTGCCGCGCAAGGTTCCTGATTCAGGTGCGATACGGCCCGACGCCACTGATGCAGCTGCCGCAACATTACCAACAGTATGGACAACAGCACGAGCGGCACAAGATAAGGCGCAATAACGATGGCAGCCAGCAGCATGACGAAAAAGACGATCAGACTGAACGGCAGCGCCCGGTCGACCCGCTTGACGCTGCGGCCAGCCAAGGCCTGGTTCAAGAGTTCGGGCAGCACAAAGTACAGTCGCACCAGCAAAGCCCCAGACAGCGGCCGGCCCTGCATCTGCGTTGCGACGCCACAGACCTGCCGCAAGGCATACAACCACAGCAGTATGGCGACAACCAGCAACAGCACAGCGCCAACCATGATGGTGCTCCAAGCTGTAAGGGTGATATAGCTAACACCCACCAACACCATGCCGCTGCCTGCCAGCAGGACAAACAGGGTATGCAGCGTAACAAGCGACACCACAACATCCTCCCTTTTGACTACATGACAAGTGTACCGCAGTCCCCGGTTTTTTATAGTCTGGCCACAACATTTCTGCAGCAGTGATAGCGGTTAAACATGAACCCGCAGGCACCACTTGCGGCACAGCGGTAGTGAGCTATACTTAAACATCGTACTCAATCGACAAGGAGGTAGCATCATGCGTAACATCATGCTGACACTTGTTTTTTCACTACTCGTCGCACTACCCGCGCTGGCACAGGCCGTTACGGTGACCGGGACCTACAACAGCACCGAGGGGGCAATGACGCTGCGGCAGCAGGGCGACCGGATAACCGGCAGCTACGGCAATGACAACGGCGAACTGACCGGGGTGTTATATGACCGCACCATGGACGGTTTCTGGATTGAGGACAGTTCAGCCCGGCGCTGCAGCACTGCCAAGAATGGCCGCTACTACTGGGGCAGAATCTCAATCGAGTTCACCGACAGCGGTTTTTCCGGCCAGTGGGGCTACTGCAACGACGCCCTGACCAGCGCCTGGAATGGCACCCGCACCTCGTCACCACCGCGCACGGCAGCGCCACCACCAAAATCCTACGAAGATGACCCGTTTGTCATCCGCGAGGAGGCAACTATCGAAGGGACCTGGAGTTCCAGCGAAGGTGATATTCGCTTCCGCCAGCAGGGCAACCGGATCAGTGGCCGTTACGGCAGCGACAACGGTGAGATCGTCGGCAGCCTGAATAACACCACCCTGCAAGGCTACTGGATTGAAGACAACTCAAACCATCGTTGCAGCACCTCCAAGAACGGTCGTTATTACTGGGGCAGGATCGAACTCATCTTTGACGGTGACCGTTTTGGCGGACGCTGGGGCTACTGCAACGATCCGCCCACTCAAAGCTGGACCGGTCAACGCAAATAACTTGTTTTCATACGACCAGCGCATTGCCATTAAAGATTTGTTCAGCCGGCAGCCCCAAACGAAAGGCATCCATGAAACGTCTCAATAACAGCCTGCTAACGGCACTGCTGGCCCTGCTATGCAACGGCAGCGCTGCGGCCATGGCTCCCACGCCGCCCCCTCTGGAGACCGTTGCCCGGGTCGATCTGCAACGCTACCTCGGCCGATGGTACGAGATCGCCCGCTACCCCAACCGCTTCCAGCAAGGCTGCCAGGACAGCCGCGCCGATTACAGCCTGCGGGAGAATGGCGAGATAGAGGTGCTGAACAGCTGTCGCGATACGGAGAGCGGCGCCGTCCGCCAGGCTAAGGGACGGGCCTGGGTGGTCGATAACGCCAGCAACGCCAAACTCAAGGTATCCTTCTTCTGGCCGTTCCGCGGCGACTACTGGATTATCGAACTGGGCAGTGACTACGAGTACGCAGTGGTGGGCACGCCGGACCGCAACTACTTCTGGATTCTCAGCCGATCGCCGCAGATGCCGGACCAGCTCTACAACCAGATACTGCAGCGGGCCGAGCAGCAGGGGTTTCTGCCAGCCAGGGTCATCAAGACCGCTGCCAGTGCATCTGACGCCCTGTCGCCTGCCCAGCTTTAAGCACGACTGCTATCCCCTTCCTGCCCGGCAGGTCTTATTTGCTGCCGAATACGGTACGCAACAGATCGGTGGTGCGGGCTGCCGGATTGGTCCTGATCTTCTTCTCCTCCTCGGCCACCATCTTGAACAGGCCATCCAGAGCCTGATCGGTCACGTAGCTGTCCAGATCGAGGCTTGGCTTGCCGGCCAGAGACGCCAACGGTAATGCCTCGTACTTACCGATCATCTCCTTGTAGGCCCGGGCAGTGCCGACCTTATCCATACTTGCCGACACCGACGGCTTGAAGGCCTCAAACAGACGGCTGCGGGTCTTTTCCTCGAAATATCTGGTGGCTGCCGTATCGCCCCCCTGTAGCAGCCCCTTGGCGTCTTCCAGAGTCATCTGCCGGATGGCATCGCCGAAAAAACCAGCCGCCTGAGGCGCCGCCTTCTCTGCCGCCCGGTTCATGCTCAGCACCAACTCGTCCACCTGCTGCTGATAACCGAGCTTGCCAAGCAGATTGGCGGCCTGTTGCAGCCGCTCCGGCAGCAGGATCTTGATCAGCTGGTTGCCAAGGTAGCCATCGGGCCTGGATACCGTGGTCACGGCCCGTTCGGTGCCAGTGGCCAGCGCCTCTTTCAGCCCTTTTACCATGGTAATGTTGTCCAGGCTGCTGCCGCCTTGTTGTGTTGGCGGAAGCAAGGTGCGGGAAAGATCGTCAAAAAAACCGGCCTGACAGGGGGACAGCAGCAGGAGCAACAGTGTGGCGGTAATCGGTAGTACAGATTTCATGGTAGCCTCCTAAGTCACCGTCGAACAGCAAGCTAGGTTCTAAAGTATGGGGCATTTCCGATGATATGCAAGCGGCAGATTTCCCGTTTGCATTCTAAGGTGCAAAGGCCTACTATATTAACCAGATAGACAGACCACCAGTGGAGTGCGTCATGGCCTCTCCCATCACAACTCTGGGTGCCGCCACGATTGGCCCGCCTGCCTCGGTAACCACGCCGGGTGCAGAGATGGTGATGAACGGCCCGACGCAACCAACCGCACCGACAACGCCAGCCGCCACAGCCACAGCGGCTGCGCCGCAGCAGCCGACCAAGGACACGGTTGAGCTTTCACCCAAGGCGCTTGATCTGAGTAAGGCACTGATCAACCGGAAACCGGGGGAGGAGCAGCAGAAAGAGGACCAGCAGCCGGCCCTTGACAACAAACAGGTGGAACGGAAACTGGCTGAACCGGTCATCCAGAAGCCGACCGACAAGCCGGACCTCTCGCTGACCAAGCATTACCCGCCCTTCATGGGCAACAGCGAGGAGCTGAAACTTCTCAGGTCGCAGGCCCCGGCGTTGTACCGGCAGCTGCTGCGGATGATCGTACCGCCGCCGGCTAATATCTCATATACCGATGCGCAACTGTTACAACGACCGACCATCGATGCACGTATGTAGCGACACGAAACGCGAGCTTGCACACAGCAGCCCATACTGATAGGAGGTGGCTCAGATGGCAATCAGTCAGATCTCGATGAACAGCGTGGCCACAAATCCGGCCTACACTAACCCGTACGCCAGGACCGAGCAGCAGACAGCGGTGCCGCAGGTGAATCAGGATGCGATGAAATCACCGCAGGCTGCCAAGACTGACACGGTAACCATTTCACAGCAGGCCCTGCAAAAGGCCAATCAAGACAAGAACGGTCAAGAGCAGACCAACAAAAATCCTGATTCCCTGACGGCGCAGGCCAAACAGCGCTACCAGTACCCCAACATCAAGTAGCCAGCCTGATTACGGACACACCCCACGGCCGGAAGCCTTTGGACTTCCGGCCGTTTTGCGTCAGCGACGTTCAAAGCGCCGCACAAAGTCACACCACTCGCAATCAGCCTCGCCACAGCCCCTGCTGAACTCCTTGGCCTGTATCCCGGCGTAGACCTCTTTAATCTGATCAATGACAATGGCCACGTCCTCGTCATTCACCTCCACCTGGGCAGTGTGAAACGCACCGGTTTCCTTGTCCGGCTCCACAAAATCAAACTCGGCGGCGGTCATGGTCAGCCTGCGGCGGGGGTCGTGCTCCAGCAGGATGCGGTAAAAGACCGCCTGTCGCCAGTAATCACCCCCCAACAGGTCTTCTGGAGCCGGTTTTTTCCCCGCTGCCTGGGCCTTGGCCACCTTATCGAGATCAGGCGGTCGCAGCTTCTTGAGGGCATTTTTGTGATTACCGGTCTTATAGTCCACCACCCGTGCCCGACTACCGTCCAGTTCCAGCTTATCCAGCTTGCCGTTCAACGGCACCCCGGCCACCACAATCGAGCGGTAGGCGTGCTCCACCAGCACGTTTTTGTTCCAGCTGCCGACATACCGGCGATGAAAGGCCGGCAGGATCGCTTCGCCATAGGAGAGGCGACGCCTGAATTCCGATGGCGTGAAACCATCCTCATGACGCTTCATAAACCAGCGAAAATCAGCGACAAAGGCCTCGTCCGTCGGAAACTGCCGGCGGGGATCGTCCAGCATCGTACGAAACAACTGCTCCAGGGCGTAGTGCACCGCCGAACCGAAGGTCATGGCGGCATTCATCGGTGCCGGTACCCGCAGCAGGGTGTTGAAATAGAACGACAGCGGGCAGCGCAGATAGGTATTCAGGTGAGTTACACTCAGCGAATACTTCTGCAGCAACGTATCCACAAAGGCGGTGTCGATCAGCTCCTGCGGCAGCTCACAGCACAGCGCCGGCAGCACCACCGCGCCAAAGGACAGCAACGCCTCGTCCGGCAACACGATGCTCTCCGGCTGCAGGTTGCCCCCCTGGATCAACTCGGCAACAAAACGACTCTGTTCCAGCTCCTTGTCGTTGTTGTCCCGCTGAGGCCAGGAGATCACCAGCTGTCGGCGGGCCCGGGTCATGGCCACATAGAACAGACGCCGCGATTCCTCTTCCTCGCTGCCGCTGCAGCGAGTCAAGACCGTGGGCGGCAGCGTGTAGGTACGGCTGCGACCGGCACTGTCCCAGGCCCCGCTGGTACAGCCCAGCATGAAGACATGGTCGAACTGCAATCCCTTGGCGCCATGGGCGGTCAGGAAATTGATCCCTTCGCCGGCATAGCTCAGCTTCTCCACCGGCAGGCTGATCCCCTGCTGCTGCATATCGCGCAGCAGCTCCAGCAGACCAGCCAGACTCAGGCTGGCCTTGGCGCTCTCCTCGCGCACAAAGTCAAACAAGGTGTTCAGCAGCTGCAGATGCCAGACCCGCTCGGTTGAGGAAAGGGCCGTGGCCAGAATGCCCAGCCTGGTGATGACCTGATGCAGCAGCTCCTGCAGGGTCATGGTGGCAGCATCCCGCACCAGCTCTTCGATCATCAGACCGGCCTGTTGCAGGGCCTGCTCGGTCGGATCTGGAAACAACTCGCCCTGGCCCGGCTGCCGGCCACAGCGTGCCAGTTCATCCCGCCAGGAGGTGACCCGCTGACCCGCGTTGCGACGCCCGATCTCCAGCGACAGCCGCGCCAGGGCCAGGGGCGGAATACCGAACCAGGGTTCATGCAACAGCTCAAACAGCAGCCGCTCGCCGGAATGGGGCCGCTGCAGCTCAGCTGCCAGGTAGCGCAGCACAGTCAGCAGCTTTTCGATCAACGGCTCACGCAGCAGGTCGGCCCGCCGTCGGGTGGCCACCGGCAGGCCGCGGGCGGTCAGATAGCGGATGATCTCGTCCGATTGCGCATGATTGCGGTAGATCACCGCGATCCGGTCCAACGGCACTCCCTGATCGCGCAAGGCCTCGATCGACTGGCTGATGCCGACCGTTTCATGGGCCTGGGTGATGTAACAGCGCAATTGCGGCGGCTGCGGCAGGGTAGCCACCTCGGGGTTCATGGCCTTAAGTCTTTTGTCGGCGGTCAGCCGCTCGTTGTTGTTAGCGATCAGACTGGCGGCGGCATCCAGTATCTGCTGAGATGAACGATGGTTCTCGGTCAGGGTGACCACCGTCAGATGGTTGGCATAGCGTTGCTCAAAACGACGGATATTCTCAATGCTGGCCCCCTGGAAGCGATAGATCGACTGGTCGTCATCCCCCACTGCAAACAGGTTGGGGCTCTCCCAGTAGTCGGCCAGCTGCAGCAACAGCTCGTACTGGGAGCCGCTGGTATCCTGAAATTCATCCACCAGCAGGTACAGGTAGCGTTCCTGATAGCGGGACAACAGGTCCGGCGACTGTTGAAAGGCCCTGATGCACCACAGGATCATGTCGCTAAAATCGTAGCGACCGCGCTCCAGCAGCAGCCGCTGGTAGTCTGAGAAGGTAGCGGCGGCGGCCTTGAGCTGTTCCAGCCGACGCAGGCTGTCGCGCAGCTTCTTTTCGTTCAGCTCCCCTTTGTGATGCACCGTGCCGTCGCGATCCTTGGTGGCGCGCTTGTAGCGATACTCCGGATCATCGGCCAGCGAGGCCGCATGGCGGTCGGCCTGCTGGGCCAGGAAGTCAGCCGACCAATCCTCCTTCTTCATGATCTCGTACAGGGCCAGCAACCGGTCAGACTCGAAGTGAATATCGCCGGTGGAACGGGTCAACGGATGATCCTGGGGAAAGCCATCGATGATCTCGCGTACCAGCTGGAACTGCTCAAGCTCGGAGACCGGCGCCAGGGAACGGATGCCGAACTGGTCGGCGTTTTCCTGGATCACCAGGTTGCAGAAGGCATGGAAGGTAAAGATATCGACCCGATAGGCATCAGGGCCGATGAACTCCAGTAGACGTGAGCGCATGGCCACCGTACCGGCGTCTGTATAGGTCAGACAGAGGATGTTTTCCGGCAGGGCATCACTGACCCGCAGAATGGTGGCGATCCGCGCCGCAAGGATTTCGGTCTTGCCAGTGCCGGGTCCGGCAATCACCAGCACCGGCCCCTCAATGGTCTCAACGGCTGTGCGCTGCTCGGCGTTGAGTCGTTCCCGTATCCGGTCAAACATGCGATCAAGCTGTTTCATCTGAAGCACCTGTTCCCTGATGTGTCGTGTGAGTATACCCAAAGCCCCGATGGGACGGTATCCTAAAATGCCTGACGGCGTTGACCTTGAGCCACTGAAGTGATAGGAATGGCTGCATGAACCTCGCCAAGTCCTTTCGAAGCCGTCTGTGCCAGATACTGCCCTCCCTGTTCATCTCACTACTCCTGCTTTCCTGTGGTGGCGCCACCGCCGCAAACGATGAACGCCTGGAGCGCGCCGCCCACCAACTACGCAGCCGCCAGTTCGAAGAGGCGCTGCAGAGTAGTCTGCAGGCGCCTGCCTCGGGCCGACGTTCCCTGATGGCCGGCATCAGCCTGATGCGCCTCAACAGGCCAGCGGAGGCCTTGCCCTACCTGCAGGAGGCCGAGCGTACCTACCCCCTGCTGGCTGACCATGCCACAGCCCTGCACGCACAGGCGTTGTTCGCACTGAAACAGTACCGCGCTGCAGCCGACATTGCCACCAGGGCCGTCCGCAGCAGTCAGGCAGCGGCCTTACGTCGCCAGATGGAAAAGCTGGCCGCCGATGCACTGTTTGAGGCTGGCGATCTGACGGCAGCACTGGCCGCCTACCGGCAGTTCAGCACGCGCCACAGCCTCGGAAACGACAGCGTCGATGCCCGCTACCAAGCTGCGCTATGCCGTGAACAACTGGGTGAACAGGCTGCAGCCCTCGACGAGTACCGCGCCGTCTGGCTACAGCACCCGTCCGCCCCCCAGGCTGAAAGGGCCCAGCAGGCCCTCAAGCGCCTAAACCAGGAAAACACTTTCAGACCGGAGGAGCTGTACCAGCGGGCAACCCTGCTGTTGGCCGCTGGTCGTGCCAATGACGCTGCCTGGGCCCTGGCAGCCATCCCCCGCAACGAGCTTTCCGACGACCTGCTGACCAAGGTAGAACTGAAGTCAGGGCAGGCAGCCAGCAAACAACGCAACTACACCCTGGCCAAGCAGTTTCTGGCCCGGGCGGCACTGTCACGTACCCCGTCCATCCGTGATGAGGCCCGTCTTGCCCTGGCCCGTGTTGAGGAACGCATCAACGAGAGCGAGCAGGCCCTGGCCCGCCTGCTGAGCCTGGCCAGCGAGCGGGGCCCCCTGGCCGACGACGCCCTGCTTGAGGCCGGCTTTGTCCATAAACACGCTGGTCGCTTCAGTGAATCCAACCTGCTGTTTGAGCGTCTCGCGCACGACTTTCAAACCTCGGAACTAGCTGGCAGGGCCAGCTGGGAAGCCGCCTGGAGCCACTACCTGGCCGGTGAACTGCCGGCAGCCGCCGCTGCCTTTCAGCGCTTACTGAACAACAACGAATACCGGGAGCGTTCGCTGTACTGGTATGCTCGCACACTAGTACGACAAAATAAGTCCCAAAATGCAGACCTGTTCTACAAACAACTGCTTAATGAGTACCCATTCGGTTTTTATGCGGCCTGGCGCCGTAACCAACAACAACAGGCCACCGGCTGGGAGCCGCTCACCGCCAGCCTGCCCGAGCCATCGCTACCGGCCGGTAGCGATCGGATTCTGGCACTGGTTGGTTGCGGCCTGTTGGAGGACGCTCGTACCGAACTGGGCGCCCTGAAGAGCAGCGCCCCCCTCAGACAACAGGCTGCCGGCTTCGCTCGGCTGCACCTGCTGACTAACGACCCCCACGGCGCCATCGTCATCTTCCACCAGAACCGGCCCGAGCGCTGGGAACGACAGTCACTCCCCTTTTGGGCACTGGGCTATCCGCGCCCCTACGCCGAGCTGTTCAGCAAACATGCCGCCGCCAACCGTCTGCCGGAAAGTCTGGTGCTGGCCCTGGCCAAGGCCGAGAGCAGCT
>DFYU01000145.1:2822-13599 GCA_002383415.1 Geobacter sp. UBA4074 | reverse complement strand
TTTGAAAACTATGGGACAGCAGTGCTCTCAGTCTTAGGATAGTCGGCAAACCATCCGTCCATGACATTTTTCAATCGATCAAGAGAGCACTTCCAGTCACTAAAGGCAGAAGGAACAGCAGGCAGTTTAGCTGGTAAATGTTTTCCGTTTTTTCTCTCGAAGTACTTTTTATCAAAGTGAAAGCTGATGCGGCCTGACCGTGAATTGAAACCGGATATCTTCAGCAGATTACCCCCGAGATAGTAAATATTGATGTAAGAGCATCGGATCTGTAGATCAAGCGTTTTATCTGCATTTACGATTTCGACGAGATCAGTAACAACCTGACTTTGTTCCTTATTGAGGTGTTGAAACTGCAGACCCCGTATTTTCGGCTGGTCCGGTGGAGGGGGAGGCGCCTTGTCTGAATTGCACATTGATGCTTGAATCTCTGATTCAACCTCATTGCAGTGATAAATCATTTCCGCCTGTTCTTCTGTAAGGCCGCATTCCATCGCAACCTTCTTGAGGTCTTTTCTCAGTTCCAAGGAGTATTCACCGTCCTTAAGTAGTTCTTCGTGTAACGCGGCATCTGATTTCTGGCCGTTTTCATCCGTGTAAAACATTTCGCCTTTTGATTCCATATCATCCTCCCTCATGCATAAATAGAAAAGCTTTGACTGAACTGGAGAGGCTGTCTCATAGGGCTATCCGTATTTTGCAAATGGTGTCCTGATAACAATATGCCGCCGTAGACGTCAAAACATCCTCTCCAGCCAAACGCATTGGCGGAAATACGAAAGTAACCGACTCGAATGCAGAAAAAATAGCAGCTACCAGATCACCAGGATCGGCCCCAATCTCGTATGCGAACTCAGACAGCATGTCGTTTTCACATAATGTCTCTATCGGTCTTCCGGAGATGAAATGTGGCGCCTGGCCGTCATATACTTTTTGAAAAATAACCTCATGCCATCTGCTGGAGAGGAATGCGTAACCCTGAATAGACATGGTTTGCCACCAGAGTTTTAAGCTGATGCTCCAGCACTGGTGAAAAAAATCATCGTAAAACGACACAGCTGTATCGATTTCAATGCCCAATTCATTGAAAGAGGGAATCTCTAAATGAATCCTCTGTCCCATACTGCCCCCCTGTGTGCTTGATATATATAAAAACCAAAAATGACCAATTCTGTTCAACCTACGAGACAGAATAAGTCGCACCAGCAAGGGTAGTCGAATAACTATACAAAATTACATCATGTTGCCTCGATGCCGTTCAGGTGCCAACTCTGGTCTAGTGTGTTGTAGATCAGGTCATAAAGAGCCTCCCCGTCAGTCACCGCGAAATGCAGGAGCGTTGCTGCGCCGACTTGTTCCCTCCAGTGGTAGGTTGTCTCCAGGAGGGTGTGCTTGCGGCGGCGCCATTCAAACCAGACCGGCTTTATCTGTCGTCCCGGCCCGAAGACCACCGCCACCCGTATCGGTTCACGGATTCGTTCCATTGTCAGGCCATGCTGCGGAAGATACCCACCACCTTGCCAACAATGGTGACCTCTGCTGAGCCTTCCTTGACGATGATCGGGTCCTTGTTGGGGTTCTTGGGCTGCAGACGGATCTGTCCCTGTTCGCGGTGAAACTCCTTGAGGGTTGCCTCGCCTTCAACCATGGCCACCACGATGTCGCGGTTCTCGGCGGTCGGCTGGGGGCGCACCAGGGCCAGGTCACCATCGCAGATGGCGGCGTTGATCATAGAATCACCCTTGACCCGCAGCAGGAACTTGCCGCCATGCAGGTGGAGACGATCCAGGGAGAGGTAGCCCTGGATGTCCTCCACCGCAGGTGTCAGCTGTCCAGCCCGGACCGTGCCGATGATCGGCAACGAGGCGGTCTCGGTGGTGGGGGTGGTGAGGGCGATGGCGCGGGAGGTTGATTCCCGCTTGAGGTAGCCCTTCTTCTCAAGGGCATCCAGGTGTTTCATCACCGCAAGGGTGCTGCTGACGCTGATATGGCCGGCGATCTCACGCTGTGATGGGGGGTAGCCGTTGTTGTCGATGTATGAGGTGATAAAGGACAGTACCTGCTGCTGGCGGTCGGTAAGGGACTGCATACAAGGCTCCAGATGGTAGTCACGAGAATATGGTTATCAGATGATTACCATAACGGGAGTCGGGGAGGATGTCAAGCAGCGGCTAACTGCAACTAACGCGAAAGAAGTCTCAGCCGCTGTTATTTAAGAACTTAATCGTTAATAACCAAGTGTATTGTTAAAGGATAGCTTTTGTATGCTGCTGACTTGCGTTGCAAGGGAGCAGCATAGCTCGCTCCGGTCAAGACTTTCCATTAACCAGATAGCGTATCCCCGCAACTCCCCCAGCCAACACGGGCAGATCGTTGTATCGACCTTACAGATCCACGTCCAGGGCAACTGTCTCCCAGTCAAGCGCCTGGATCTGTTTCACCACCTGCGGATCGATCGGCATGGCGAAGCCGTCCTGAAACCACAGCAGCATCAACTGTGAAAGCATGTAGGCATCGCCATTGATCGGTTTTGACTCAAACAGCGCCCTGCAGCAGACCGAGCCGATTGAGACGGGTTCCGGGTAGCTTATCCCAGCGCGACGGGAAACATCGGGCTCTGTAGACTGCGAAAGCGTACGCAGTCTCTGCAGCTCAACCTCCGCTATGCCCAGCGGCCGTAAGCTGGGTTCAAGCACAACGATCCTGCGATCAGGATATCGATCTTTGGCCCATTTGAGGTGCAGATTCACGGTCCGTTGGTAGTCCGGCCCGTAGGGTATACCTTCCAGCACATAGGAATAGGCCAACCCCTGGTCGATCGTCTGCATGTTGATCACCCTGCCGCTGTTGAGGGTGATTCTCGGGCCTGTGTAGAAATACTCGCTGAGTGTTGCCATGGTCCCACCTCCTGGTTGTGTATGCTGGCCTTTGCATCGGTGGCCGAATAGATTCCACCGGTAGGGCAAGCATACTAACAGACCCTACCCATATGGCGTCATAGGTTACAGGTTATTGTCTCAGGCGGACAGCTACACGCAAGATAGAAGATGTAACGGGGCGTTCAGAGGGGGGCAGCGGGAAATCTATTTCAGCAGATCGATCTTATTCCGGGCTTAGAGCACACGTTACGCAGACGGCGTCATTGGTCCCTTCCAGGCGGCAAGAACATATCTTGCAGGCATTATCCCATTCAGGATGGCCAGCGCTGATTGCGCGCTGCTTGGCATCAAGCCTTCTGACCTCAGCTTCCATTTCTTCGTTGTACTGCGTTTCAAACATCGACAACACTCCTGACTGATTAGGTGAACTGTTTAAGGATGGTCGTCTTGACCGCGTCGTCAATAAAGCTCTCCTCAATCGCCTCACGCGCCCAGGCTTCCTTGCACTGGGCCAGTACTCGCGCCGCACCTTCAGCCACGGCCGGCACGTTACTCCAGAGGGCATTGCGGATCGAGCGCAGTTCATTCAGCTCGGCCCTGCGGCCATCGGCCAGTTCTCGGCAGTTCTGGCACAAAAGCGCCAGCGAATCCATATCGGGCGACAGATCCGGCTGGTAATCCCACAGGCGCAGGTCGTCTTTGGACTCGCACCACTCACACTTGAAGCCGGCCCGCTTGCCAACAGACTTGCCGAAGCTCTGCAGTTCTTCCTGTCGTTCCTTGTTTGCCTGGTATCCCTTGGCCATGGTCCCCTCAGAGAAACAGTGATGGTTGTTTGCGGGCGCTGTAGTTCTGTAGCAGCATCTCACGCCGGGCCGTCACCATCGGGTGGTTGACGAAGCGGGTCTGGGTCGGGCAGCTACGGGTGCAGGCACAGCAGAGGATGCAGTGTGCAACATCGGTGATAACGGTCTGCTGCACGGTAATCACTGCGGTGGGGCAGGCCCTGGCGCAGGCACCACACAGGGTGCAGCGTTGGGGATCGGTTTCCGGCGCGATGCCACCCAGGGGCGGCCGCTCCTTGTAAGGCAGATTACCCGGAATGGCAGGGAGTGCTGCGTTACCATCGTGCAGTCGTTGTGCGATCGCTTGACCAAAGGCAAACGCCTGCTGCAGATCAGCTTGGTCGGGCCGGTTTGCAGCAATCGGCTGTTGTGCTGTCGAGTAGGAGTGCTCACCAATAAAGGCCCCGGCGGCAATTACCCTGAATCCCTTTGCCGTAACCACGTCCCGCAGCTCAACCAGTGCATCTTCGAATTCCCGGTTGCCGTACAGCACCACGATGATGACGGGGACATCGACAGCTGATAGGCCCTGCAGCCGCTGCAGACAGACCTCCGGCACCCGGCCGGCATAGACCGGCACACCGATGATGGCAATACCGCCGCCCAGGCAGGTGTTGATACCATCAGGCTGGTGCGTGAGGTCGCAGGTTTCAACCGTATCGATTTTGAGCCCGGCAGCGATCTGCTCAACGATCCTGCGGGTGGTGCTGGTGGGGGAGAAGTAGATCAGATTGAGTTTGTCAGTCATGGAGTATCCAATTCGTCAAGCTGCTGCCTTCATAGCATCGAAGATCTTGGTCAGGTAATTGAGCGCTTTGCTGTAGATACCGCCCGGCACCTTCGACTCCCGAGGGCCAGCCACATTCAGCGTATCGATAGACTGCCCCTCCAGCCAGCGGAGAACACCGGCCGGTTCAGGACAATTCTCATCATCAAGTTGGACGATCAGGCAGGGTTTGGCGTGTTGAACCGTGAAATCATGGGTAAGCCTAGTGCCATCGGTCAGCGCTCCGCTGTTCAATATCAGGGTGCCGTCCGATTCAATCACATTCTGCTCAGTGCGGCAGCGGTAATCCAACGATTCCAGCTCAATCAGCGGGTACTGACCCGGTATCTCACCATCCTCAGCCAACCGCCCCTTGGGGCAGTAACCGCCTATCGGTATACCGGCCGCACGGGCGGCGTCCAGTCCTGCACGGTCAACACCGGTCTGACCACCTGAGACAATCTTGCGGATCATGCAGTAGTCCCATTAACAACATCACGTAGCAGTTTGCTGGGCTTGAAGGTCAGCACCTTACGAGCCTCAATGGTAATGGCCTCACCGGTCTGGGGATTGCGGCCTCGCCGAGCATCCTTTTGTTTGACTTCAAAGTTGCCGAAGCCGGAAAGCTTGATGGACTCGCCTGCCTCCAGAGATTCCTTCATGATGGCAAAGACCGACTCCATCATCTCTGCGGAATCTTTCTTGGACAGGCCAGTGCTAGTGTGGATCTTTTCGACGATGTCTGCCTTGGTCATGAATCTCGTTGTCCTTTCAGCTGAGTAATATTGACTATGCATCGCTTATGAGTGCAGCACGGTTATGTAACGCCCGCCCTCAAAGTTTGTTGTGGCCCTTAGCGGGCTCGTCCCCCATTGGGACTAGACAACTACATCACCAAGGTTCCTGAACAACACTCCACCAGTTGATGTAATGAAGTACAAAACCTGCAAATTGATCGGCAAGCCTGGTAGCTCGCCCATATTGCGCAAATCCGCCCGAAGGCCAAAACACTTTTTGCCTATACCAGCGCCATAACCAACCTCGGCGGCTGTACCGGAGTCAACTTCTGCGCCATCCAAAATTGCAAGCACAGCATCGCTTGATTTGATTCCTTCAGCGTTTACACGACCTGCAAAAGCCGCGACTTTTCTGATAGCAGTTTCTCGCTCAACCGGATCACAAACGCGTAAAGCCACATCCACCTCTTGGTCCACATGCTTTTGCTCCCACGGATCAAAGATCTCGTGACCTTGGGCTTTGAGGTGGTCTGAGATGCGCTTACGGTAATCGGCATGTTCGGGACAGAACCCAAGCGGCGAGGCGAGGTAGATTTTCATGGCTGATCGTTCCTTGAATTATGGACTGGTCTAGGCTTCAAAAAGCTGCCAATAGCTTGATCTGGGTCATAACGTGATCGGCACTCAAGTAGCCCTGCCAAAAGGCAAAGCAGCCAAACACGGCGAGCAGTCCCGTTAGTGTGATGGTCTCCCATCGAGTGCCGCTTTTATACAAGCCGAGGGCATACTTTTCTCCCTCCGGTGACAGTGCTGGAATGCCAGCATCACTCAAAATATCGGTCAGTATGTGCAAGACCGCACCACTGAGCAGGAAGAAGGTAATGTACAGCGGAAGAGGCCGGTATTCAACTACCCTGAGCAGGTACCAGGCTAAGCCAGTAACCAGAAACCACGGCCAGATAAAATGGCTGTACCGATGATACTTCTTCCCAACCGCTGCAGGAAGTAGTGAGCCGGCTGCAGCAGCACAGGCCCCGATCACGTTTCCGGTTACAGAATACACGATGCAGGTAGTGAGAATGACGTGGTTACGAAGTTTCAAGGGGTGCCTCAAGGCTCCTAAGTATTAAATTTCGATAGGCCTTGTCTCCCTTGTGGTGATTATTATCGACGCTGTTGCCACTAGGAGAAAAGCGGCGAGAAACACACGCCATCGCAGCTAGATCGAAGGCCGGCGGTTATACCATGTTTTTGCGGTCCATGGTATAACCACGATATTCCAAACTTACTCCAGCAACTCATCTTCACCCGCAGCATGCATGGCTTTAAAAGCCTTTTCCCATCCTTCACGTGGCTTGCCTGACCCAGAGTCAAAGATCCGGCTGTCCAAGTGGAACGCTACGGCCTTCATCCCTGGGATCCCGGAGTGCAGCATGACTTGAAGCGGTGTCTGGTTGTCAAATACCTGGTTGCGTCTTTTTACCCAAGAGTAGCAGATCTCAAGGTTTTCCTGATAAAGCAGCCGCAACGCCTTGTGGATCGAAAGCAGCCAGCCGGCACGGTCTTCTAATTCATCGTCCGGACCAAGCAAATCATGCCGCTCCGTTTCCGTCAGCTCCCATTTGCCAAAGAGGTTGATGGCGAGTTTAAGAAGGGCTTTACTTCGATTAAGATCAGTTGCCGGGCAGGGCATACGGCTCCTCAATTTGGCTCAACACGCTGTTATTACAGAATTATTGTTTTTTATTTTGAAAACCATAAAATTATTGTCTACAGAATAAAAGATCATAATTCGGGTTTAACGCCAGCAAGGAGGATATCATGACACCATTTGGAGCATTCCTTTGGTCTATGTTTGTGGTGCTTGTTTTGGGCGCCGGTGTTGTCTACGCCATCTACCGCCAAAAACGGAATCGCCAGTGATTCGGAATTTCCGAACAACTTGTCTCACGGCTCCCGTCTAATCTCACAGCTTTTCCTTCCCGACAGGTTCCCCAAAATCGACATCCTCTGGGTCAGGTCTGTTCTCCTTGGCCATCCTGCTGGTAAGCTCGGCGATGTCATACGCAGGTTCAGTCAAGTCATTGGGTGAAGCGATCCGTTGCTGGTCCTTGAGCAGCTGACCGTCAGAATTGGCAAGTGTCCCATCAAGATCAAATAGCGTTATCCTGGAGCGTTTCACAGTCATCTCCTTTGGTCATCTATCCGTCACGTTCCGCAGGTGTTTCTCAATCCGCTTTAGTCCTTCCAAGCCCCGCACCATTATGTCGAGGGGGCGGCAGCCAAAGTCCGCACTGTCTATAGTCACCCAGGCGTAAACCAGGTCTCGGTTATAGGGAAATAACGTGCGAAGCCATGCGTGAATACTGAGTAGCAGTTGTAGCCGTTCTTGCTGCTGGTCTGGTGGATCAGTTTCAGGACCTAACAAGGCGCGCTGTTCGTCTTCGCTGATCGCCCAGTGTTCAAACAGCTGCATGACCATTGATTGTTGTTTTTCTGGTTTTTCCTGGTGGATGCAGGTCAAATCTCAAACTCCTGTTTTTTGTCTGATTCATGCCAGGTTAGCGGCTTTACCCTGCTGTAATGACACTCAAACAAGTCTACCTGGTTATCAATATGAAAGTGTCCAAGATGCCACGTTCTAAAAGTGAGCCGTTTGTATATGCTTTCCAGGATGTCTTCTGTTGGATCTGGTTTTCTGGAGTTGCTGCTCTCTAAAAAGTGCCTCCTCATGCTTGCCGGGCAGGTGTGAGTGATCACATGGTCCACCTTCCAGCCGACTGCATCCAGATTCCTGCAGGCGTTGTCGTAGTCCTCCTGATTCGCTTGCTCTTCTGGCCACCAGTCGATCCCCTCTTTTCGAGGTAGGGTATAATCATAGCCTCTGCCCCAAGACAGCGATCTGACTTTTGCTCCAAACCTGTCATGGCTGCTTGCGCCGCCGAAGGCCAGAAATGTCTGCCCTTCAATGGTGAAGATATCGCCACGTTTCAGGTAATAGACGTGTTCTCTGATTTTATAGGCTCTGCCGCCGAAGATATCCACCAGCGGAAACTCGCCACCAAACAGCCTGGCGAAGTTTTCATGGTTGCCGTCAACGGCTAACCAGAGGAAGCGTTTGCGAAGTTGTGAGTCCAGAAAGAAGTCTTCTCGGCGACGGTGTTTTTCATTGGTATGGTAATCATGGTACCAGACGCCGCCCAGGTCCCCCAGGCAGATTACAACATCTCCCCGCTGTCCTTCCTTGAAGCGGGATGAGGAAATGTGCCAAGCGGAGTCACCGCCATGAAGATCTCCAGTGAGCCAGATCATGCCAAGCCCTTCCTTGACTAGCGACGTATGCGAAGCTGACGCCGTGAACACCTCGCCTTTTGAGAAGGGAGGGTGTCGATCTTCTTTTCGCGCCTTTCTTTGAAGTCCTGCCAATACTGACTCGCGAGTACCAGTGCAGCAATTACAATCGTAATTATCTGTATTGCCATTAATTCCATGAAATGCCTCTTGTTGTACGAAGGACTACTTGTCGATTGATTCCAGGGGCTCCTGGTCTTCTGATTGAACTGTTTCCAAAATGGAAACAGTTCGTCTCTTGGTCGAGTTTGACCTCTATCGGGGCCGGATACTTGATTCCAAGTACTGCACCACCCGCACAAGCCCCTCTACGGTGGGAATCAGCTGGATTGGTTTTTGACCCCCCAAAGCAGCATTCCCTGAGTTCAGCCATTTTTGAGCATCGGCCTGGGAGCCACTCACTAAGACGTCCAGGGCCAGATACATCCGCACTAAGAGCGCACCAAGCTCCCATTCCTTTTTGGTCGTGGAAAGTTCGTAGTTGCCAGAGACAAGGTGTTCACCTGTAGTCCGGCCGACGCCAAGGACTGATGCAAGCTGTGCCGTCGAGATATTCAGCTGCTCAGCGGCTCTCAGCACTGCCTTAGTGAGCACCAGTTGCTTGTCACCACCCAGGGGGCTGTTTTCACTTGAGCAGCACAAAATCGTCGGCCTCCGTATCAAATATCCAGCAACCGCACTCGATGTTGATGTTGACCCATGTTTCCTTTTTCAATGGCCCTTCAATCGGGGTGTGGCCGAAGATTTGCCTAACCCGTGAATCGGGCCTGACAAGCTCTCGCTTATGGTCATACCAGAAGATGCCGCCATACTCGTCTGATCCGCCCCGAGTCCGGCTCACTGAGAACAGTGGGCCCACTCCGTATTCCAGGTGCTTGCCGCCTTTCGGCTTTTGTACTTACGGCTCTCACGCAGAAACTCTTCGTTCAGGTAGGCCGCGACCTTTGCCGGGTCGCCTGAGTCCATCGGGCAGTCAGGAAGTTCTTTTGTGACAGCTTTAGAAAGTCCGGAATGCGTGCAAAGCCAGCCGTCAACGGCATGAGCTGCTTTGAAGCGTTCGAAATGGGGTTGTATCCTGTCGATGAACAGTTGGACGGCGTACAGATCCCCTCCCGTCTCCTGGTAACAGGATCGGAGGTAATCGCTGCTGTCTTTGTACTGGTTTGTCAGTTCTTGCGGCAGGACTTGAAACCGGGTGAACGCCCCCCAAGGCCGCAGTCGCGTATAAGCCAAGTCATGGTTGCCCCAGATAAGTGTGGCGTCTGAGGCGAGGATCAACTCAAGGCAGGCAAGTTCTTCTTCGAAGGTGACTTTGGGGTCACGGGAATCGATCAGATCTCCCAGAAAGATATGTTCGGCGTCAGGCTTGAAAGAGAGGAATGCCTGAGCTTTTTTGATGTCTGCGTGTATGTCGGAAATGATGATTGCCATGACACAGGATAGCTGCATGTGGGGGGAGCGGTCAACTTTTATCAGAAGCAAGAAACGGAAAAAACTCAATGTAAACTAATAGTTGACAAGACAAAGTAACATAATGCCATTTACGGTTACATTTACTTGAGTAGCTATAGGGATTGATCAGCCGTTTGCTACCGGAGCTGTAAACAGTTTACGAGGCAGGTGCTTTGAGGTGCTTTTAGATAGCCGCGACGGTACGATGCAGTGAGTAATCATTGTTTGACTGATTGTTCAGCGACGCCGCTCAGCTCCTCATCAGGGACGTATTCCATCAGCTTATCAACGCTACAACCAAAATAACGGCACAACTTGTCAATATTGTCGGTAGTCGTATTGTAGCCGCGTTGCCCGGCAATCCTAGAAAGGGTTGTACGCTGGATGCCGGTTCCTTGCGAAATTTCTTCAAACGTTATTCTCCTCCCCTCTGTAAATTCCTTATCAATAATCATTTCACGAAGCCGAAAGCGTATCAAATCAGTACCTCCTATTTTTTTCACACCATACACAAACCCATCATTATTTACCACAAAAACCACAAGTCATGCACGTTTGTGTATTTTTGTGCTTGACAAGCACATTAGTGCATAGTAAGGTCGAGACAGACTTAATACACATGGGAGGAAACAACATGGCCACACAATCTTTTCTAACAACCGAGGAACTGTCCAGCCGACTGCACTACAACGTACGCTACATCCGGCAATATCTTCTGGATTCGGTGTTACTGGAAGGCGTCCACTA
>DFYU01000145.1:0-2630 GCA_002383415.1 Geobacter sp. UBA4074 | reverse complement strand
AAGCTCGCTTCTGATGCCGCTGCGCAGGACAGTGCGCATCAATCGACGCCAAGCACGCCCGCCTTTCAGGAGGTTGCAAAGGATTGGCTGGAAGAAAACGCGGTGAGGTGGAAACGATCCTACACTGACATGGTCAATGGAATCGTTGAAAAGTACTTGATTCCACATTTTGGTGAAAAAGAAGTCAGCCACATCACCAAGGGAGACATCCTCAAATTCCGTTCCTCACTCGCCAAAGTTCCGAACGGGAAAAAAGAAGGGCTGTCACCTGACCGTATGAATCACATCATGACGCCATTGCGCATGATCCTCAATGATGCGGCTGAACGCAATAATTTTACCACACCATGCATCGGAATCAAACAGTTACGGGTTGCCCGCTCAGATGTCTACCCGTTCTCGATCGAGGAAGTGAATCTAATTATCTCCAGTGTGCGCAAGGATTTCAAAAACTACTATGCCGTGCGCTTTTTTACAGGCATGCGGACATCGGAGATAGATGGATTGAAATGGGAGCATGTCGACTTTGATCGTCGCCTGATCCATATCCGAGAAACTTTGGTGAAGGGTGTGTTGAGCACGACCAAAACCGAATATTCACAGCGTAGCATTGAAATGTCCAGCCTGGTGTTCAACGCCTTGAAAGATCAGCATGCGGTCACTGCGGCAAAGAGCAGATACGTGTTCTGCACGAAGGACGGTTCGCCGCTTGAGTACAGCAACATTAGCAACCGGGTATGGTATCCGTTGTTACGGTACCTGGGCCTAAAACCACGGAGAGCCTATCAAACCAGGCATACCACTGCCACCCTCTGGCTGGCTGCCGGTGAGAACCCGGAGTGGATAGCCCGCCAGATGGGTCACGCCAACACAAAGATGCTTTTCACCATTTACTCACGCTTTGTCCCGAATCTCACCCGCAGAGACGGGTCAGCATTCGAGCAGATGCTAACAGCACGCGGACTGCAGGAGGCCAGTGATGACCATAGCAAGCCTTGAACTGAAACACGGAATACCATTTGACTGTGTGTGTCGGGTATGTCAACCACGGTGGCGTACCGCTCAAAACGGTTCTCAATACATGACACTCAGCCTGGAGGATGCAACGGGCGCCATCAAGGCCTATGTATGGACGGAAAATCTGAAGATAGACTTCAAGGAGTACGACCTCGTCAAGGCTCGTGGCACAATCAGGTCATTCAATGGCTCCTGGATTGCCAGCTTACAGCACGCTGACCTTGTTAAGGATGTCAGAACGAATCCAGCGGCGCTGCTACCACAAAGCATCTGTCCGCTTCCCGCATTGCTGGCACGCTTGGACGCACTGCCCCGGGGCATTAAAAACAGGGGGCTCTATCGATTTGTATCAGACGTTCTTGCCGATGACGCGATTTCATTTCCCTTCGTGTCACTGCCAGCGAGCCGGAAACATCACCATTGCACTGCAGGTGGCCTCTTGGAGCACAGCCTTGAATGCACTGCCATGGTTGGGCGATTTGCCGAGTTTCCGCAGGCAGAGCTGGAACTAGCTCTTGTCGGGGCATTGTTCCACGACATAGGCAAAATACGCACCCTGAAGGACGTAGGAAAACTGGCTCCAACCGGATACGTCTGCAGCCATGAATCACTGACACTTGAGGTGCTTGCCCCTCACCTGCGCTCGTTAGACGCAAACTGCCCGGACGCTTCACTGGCACTTCGCTATATCTGGACCTGGCAAAATCAAAGGCGCCGCCAAAGGCCAACGCCATTGCTTACCATCATTGAAGCGATTTCCGCAGCTGACAGGATAAGCAGCGGCTTGAACGCACAGGATGCTGCGTTCAGCGGACAACCGGACTGGCGAAGCTTTGCCGGTTTCGGGGACAACAATATGTTCTGGCGGCCACGACTAGCAATGCAACAATAGGAGTTGCGAGGACAAGGCCTGGATGAAGGTCACGACAAGTGGACATCATCCAGGCCTGCCATAATCACAATCAGGTACAGGGCAAAACGGAAACCGTAACTTGCCTGAGCAGGTGAGGTGCCGTAGTTATCCGTGACCTGCACCAAGTAATATCCGTTGCGATAAGTAACTGACGTTTCTGGCTCAAGCACAACAATAGACGACTTTGTCAATTTCAGCTTTTGCGCAAGCCGCTGCTGTTCAACTGATGGCGCAAGCCTGGTTCTTCGAGCCTGCAGACGAGTAATGCGTAAATGCTCAGATTCCAGCTTGATGAGACGAAGAAAAGAGAGATACCGCTTTAACTCTTGCATCGCCTGGAACCTGACCGATGCTTTGTTGGCCACGAAATGGTGAGCGAAGTATCTGGCCCCCTCGACAATCCTGCCTCTGACGCTGCCACGGCTCACCTCAAACAGACCCAGAATCGAACTCGCCATGGCACGGTCTTGTTTGAGGCGAGCCTGTTGAGGAAAGTAAAATGACTTGCGCTTCGTAGTGACGCTGTTTATGTGCCTGAGCTTTCCCTTACCGGTCCGCATTTCAGACAGCCGCTCCAGGTTTGTCACCCAAAAGACGATATCGGGCTCCGTTAAACCGCTGCGCGCTGCCAATGCCTCAAAAGTCAGTTTTCCAATCTGCCGTTCCTTTATTACCGCAAAGACTCTGACCCATAAGGGCA
>DFYU01000046.1 GCA_002383415.1 Geobacter sp. UBA4074 | reverse complement strand
CGGCAGCGGCCCCACCGCCGCCAGGGTCAGCCAGGGCGATATCAGCAGCATCAGCCAGACCGCTGCCAGATAGATGATGGCGGTGT
The DNA here is from genome assembly GCA_002383415.1 of Geobacter sp. UBA4074. Lineage (GTDB taxonomy): Bacteria > Desulfobacterota > Desulfuromonadia > Geobacterales > Pseudopelobacteraceae > Trichlorobacter. Next base: position 3,263 of record DFYU01000046.1, on the reverse strand, counting down.
TCAGCAGGCTCATGCTGCCGAAGCCGACCAGCATCCGCACGTTGCCCAGATCATTGCTAAAACGGGACAGCAGATCGCCGGTCCGTTCGCGGTTGTAAAAGGAGAGATCCAAGGCCAGCAGCCGTTGAAATAGCGCCTCGCGCACCCGGAACTCGACAATCCTCGCCGCATGCAGGATGGTGGTGCGGGACCAGATCCGTACCAGGCAGTGCAGCAAGGCCAGTCCGGCCATCGCCGCCGCGTATTGCCCGGTGCTGAAGCTGGCGCTTCCCGGCTGCCTGAGCCCCTCGACCGTCAGCTTGAGCAGCCAGGGGATCAGCAAGGCACAGCCGTTGGTCAGCAACAGCAAAAAGGCCCCGACGGCGTAACGCCATCGGAGCCCGACCATAAAAGGTGCCAGAGTATGTAAGCTTGCTAGCGCTGATCGTGTATGCATGAACGTAAGTTCGTTACTAGATAGTAAAACGAGGATTTTTTCGTGCTGGTTGTGGCAATCGAGCAACGACGCGGAGCCGTACATGGTGGTACGGCGCACAAGGCGTTGCGACGAGCGACATGGCTAGCGCGGAAAAAGACCGTTTTGATTAGAACGGGATATCGTCGTCCTGAAACGGCGGCTCATCATAACTGACCGTGGTATCGGCCACACCGCCGGCCTCGCTGCGCCGTCCACCGCCGCCACCGTCACCCTTGCCGCCCAGCATCTGCATCCGCTCGCCCACGATCTCGGTGGTGTACTTTTCGTTGCCGTCGCGGTCGGTCCATTTGCGGGTCTGCAACCGGCCTTCGATAAAGACGGTCTTGCCCTTGGCCAGGTACTCGCCGGCCACCTCGGCCTGCTTGCCCCACAGGGTNNTCTTCTCTTCCCACTCGCCGCTCTGCTTGTTCTTGAACCGCTCGCTGGTGGCCAGGGAAAACGAGGCCACCGCCTGGCCCGAACCGGTGTAACGGACCTCCGGATCCTTGCCCAAGTTGCCGATCAACATCACTTTATTCAGACTGGCCATTGTATCCTCCTTGGCGTGCGCTCTGTGCTTTCAGCGGGTTCCTCTTATAGCATTACCACCACCGACCCTGCAACCGGTTTACCGGACGACTTGACCCGGCCGACAAAAACCGTTAAAACTCATCAGGAATTTCAAGAGGAGTGCTTTATTTTGTTCGCTACCCTGCGCGCCTTCCTGTTCATGGTGGTCTTCTTTCCGCTCACCTTCCCAATCGCCCTGAGCGCCATCATCTGCAGCCTGTTTGATCATAGCGGCCGCAGCTACGCTGCCCATGCCCGTTTCTGGGGTCGGCTGGGGATCTGGCTGGCCGGGGTACGGGTGCAGGTCAGCGGCGCCGAGCTGCTGCCGAACGGCCCGATCGTCGTGATGAGCAACCATGCCAGCAATTTTGATATCCTGGCGCTGCAGGGATTTTTTCCGCGCCCCCTGTCCTGGATCGCCAAAAAGGAGCTGTTCGATATCCCGATCTTCGGCCACTCCATGCGCCACGGCGGTTACATCCCGTTGGACCGTGGCGATGGCCGTCAGGCGTTGAAGAGCATGGAAGCGGCAGCCGGCCAGATCAGGGGTGGCAAGAGCGTGATCATCTTTCCCGAAGGGACCCGCACCCGCGACGGCAGGCTGCTGCCGTTCAAGCGTGGCGGTTTTCTGCTGGCAGCCAGGGCCGGGGTGCCGGTGGTACCGGTAACCATCAACGGCAGTTTCCAGATCAACCCCGGCGGCGCGTTGCGGCTGTACGGCGGCACCATCGACATCGCAATCCAGCCGCCAATCGCCGTGCCGGAAGGGATCAAGCGCAGCGCAGTAGAGGAACACCTGCTGACTGAGGTGCAGTCCAGCATTGCGCGCGGGTTGGCCAGCCAGTGATCACTGCTCCGCACTACCTGTTGTTGTCAGGGGTGGGACTGGTGATAATCGCCTGGGGCCTGCCAGCCAGCCATCGCCTGAAGACCCCCTGGAACAGTCTGGCCGCCCTGCTGGTGCTGGTTGGGGTCGGCCTGTTGATGCTGGGGGCACTGTTGACGGTGCTGCCCGATTTTTTCAGGGAGTAAGCCATGCGTCGCTCGGTGATAACCACGCTGCTGATCATACTGCTGGCCAGTTGCCTGCTGTGGGCCAACGTCTGGCAACGTCAGCAGGCCCAGTTTCGGGAGGGTCATGCCGGTGAACAGCGCGGTGACGTCATGGTGGCCCTGACCGGCTACGAGTCGGCCATCCGGATGTACCTGCCCTTTTCCGCCACAGTTGAACGCTCCGCCCAGCGGATCTGGGCCCTGGGAGAGGCAGCCGAACAGCGCCGCGATGTTGAGCAGGCGTTGGCCGCCTACCGTTCACTGCGCAGCGCCTTCTACGCCACCCGTTGGCTGATACAGCCAGGTGCAGACTGGATCGGCCGCTGCGACACAAAAATTGCCCTATTGGCTCCGCTACGCAAAGGAAACCGACCATGACTGACAACCAAGCTGCACCATCACATTCGCCGTTGCGCATCGTTGCCCTGGGTGGCCTGGGCGAGATCGGCATGAATATGATGGCCTATCAGTGCGGCGACGACATCCTGCTGGTGGATAGCGGCCTGATGTTTCCCGACGCCGAGATGCCGGGGGTCGATTATGTTATCCCTGACATCAGCTGGTTGCGCGAACGGGCCGAATCCGTGCGGGGCATCCTGCTGACCCACGGCCACGAGGACCATATCGGGGCGCTGCCCTTTGTGCTGCAGGAACTACCGGTGCCGGTCTACGGCACGGCCCTGACCTTGGGGTTTGTTGCCGAAAAACTGAAAGAGTACAAGATCGGGGCTGACCTGCGACCGGTCAAGCCGCGGGATACGGTCACGCTGGGCTGCTTCAGCGCCGAATTCATCCGCGTCTCCCACTCGGTGGTGGACGGCTGCGCCCTGGCGATTCGTACCCCGGAGGGGGTCGTGATCCATACCGGCGATTTCAAGCTGGACCAGACCCCGGTGGATGGCGAGTTGACCGACCTGGCCAGCTTTGCCCGCTACGGCGATCAAGGGGTACTGGCGCTGTTATCCGACTCCACCAATGTGGAGCGTGAAGGCTACACCATCTCGGAAAGCTACGTGGGCGAGGCGCTGGCCGACATCTTTCCCAAATGCGCGGGCCGGATTATTGTGGCCGCTTTTTCAAGCAACATCCAGCGGGTGCAGCAGGTGGCCGATGTGGCGGCGGCCACCGGCCGCAAGGTGCTGCTGAACGGGCGTTCAATGATCGCCAACGTGCGGATCGCCCG
>DFYU01000029.1 GCA_002383415.1 Geobacter sp. UBA4074 | reverse complement strand
TTTAAAGATAAAAGCTGTCCTATTAATAAATCTGACAGGGAGGCGGCATGAGCCATATCAGCTTTGGTACTTCGGGATGGCGTGGCATCCTCTGTGAGGATTTCATCTTTGACACGGTCAAGACCGTGACCCAGGCCATTGCGGATCATTTGCGGGCGGCAGGTGAGGCGGACAAAGGGGTTGTGATCGGTCGCGACACCCGTTTCATGGGTGCCAGGTTTGCCGCCGAGGCGGCCGAGGTGTTGGCCGGTGCCGGTATAAAGTCATTTCTGTGCGGCCGTGATGTGCCGACTCCGGTGATCTCCTTCGAGATTCTACGGCGCGGTGCCGCTGGCGGGATCAATTTCACAGCCAGCCATAACCCTCCAGAATACAACGGCATCAAGTTCTCTCCGGCCTGGGGCGGTCCTGCTCTGCCTGAAACGACCAAAGATATTGAGCAGCGTGCCAACCAGATGCTGGGTGAGGTCTGTTACCGGGAGGTGCCGCTAGACGAGGCTAAATCCAGGGGGCTGGTTGACGTGATTGATCCCCGGCCGGCGTATCTGTCAGCCCTTGAGCAGAAGGTCGATTTTGATGTCTTGAAAAAGATCGGCAAGCTGGGGCTTAACCCGCTGTACGGTACCGCCCGGGGCTATCTTGATGAACCGCTTAAGGCACGTTCCATTCCGTACAGCATCATCAACGATCACCTCGATCCCTACTTTGGCGGTCAGCCACCGGAACCGTCCGAGGCTCACATTCCTGATTTCATCAAGCTGGTCAAGAATGATCCCACCATCCAGTTGGGTTTGGCCACCGATGGCGACGCCGATCGTTTCGGTATTCTGGATGCAGACGGCAGCTACATCGAGCCGAACTATATTATCGCCTTGCTGCTGGATTACCTAATTCGGGTGCGCAAACTATCCGGCGGTGTGGCACGCAGCGTGGCTACCTCCCACTTTGTAGATGCCGTGGCCAAGAAGCATGGTGTGCCAGTCTATGAGACGCCGGTCGGTTTCAAGTATATCGGTGATCTGATCAGTCAGGACAAGATCGTGATCGGCGGCGAGGAGAGCGCCGGCCTGACCATTAAGGGCCATGTGCCCGAGAAGGACGGTATCCTGGCCTGTTTCCTGGTGGCGGAGATGGTGGCCCGTGAGGGTAAGACGGTACGCGAATTGCTTGAGCGGCTGTATGGCGAGGTGGGTCGTTTTGTCACCCGCCGCGATAATCTTAAGCTGTCACCCGAAGTAGAGATGGTGTACGCAACTAAGATCGCAGCCGTGCCTGCCGAGATTGCTGGCAGCAGGGTGCGTGAGGTGGTGACCATCGATGGCGTCAAGCTGTTGCTTGAGGACGGCACCTGGTTGCTGTTCCGCAAGTCCGGCACCGAACCGGTGGTGCGGCTTTACGGTGAGGCTGGCAGCGATGCCCGCCTGACTGAGATCATGGCAGCCGGCAGGAACTTTATCCTGGGCTGATCTGGCCAAATTTGATGCAGGACAAATGATGGTTTCTCTGAAGCATGCTATATTTGCTTCGGGTTACACCAATAGATCGTTGAAATTAACCGGAGGAAGCACTCTATGTGGGATTACACACCGAAAGTAAAAGACCATTTCCTGAACCCCAGGAATGTGGGTGAGATACCGGATGCCGATGCTGTCGGCGAGGTGGGCAGTCTGGCCTGTGGTGATGCCCTGAAGCTCTACCTGAAGCTGGATGAGCAGAAGGACAAGATCGTGGATGCCAAGTTCCAGACCTTCGGCTGCGCCAGCGCCATCGCTTCTTCTTCTGCTCTGACCGAGATGGTCAAGGGCAAAACCCTGGATGAGGCGTTGGCAGTCAGCAATCAGGACATTGCAGAGTTTCTGGGCGGGCTGCCGGAAGAAAAGATGCACTGTTCGGTGATGGGACAGGAGGCGCTGGAGGTGGCGATCTACAAGTACCGCGGCCTTGATGTCCCTGAACACGATGCTGAACATGATCAGGGCCATGCATATCCTGAGTACGAAGGCAATCTGGTCTGCAAATGCTTCGGCATCACCGACACCTTCCTCAAGAAGGTGATTGCCGATAACCACCTGACCACCGCTGAGCAGGTAACAAACTTTACCAAGGCCGGTGGCGCCTGTGGCAGCTGCATTCCCAAGATCAAGGAACTTATCGCCGAAGTGCTGGGGCAGGCCAAGGAGGCCGCTGCCAAGCCCAGGCTCTCAAACCTGAAGAAGATGCAGTTGGTGCAGGAAGTGCTGGAGCGAGATATTCGCCCGATGTTGCGGGCTGACGGTGGTGACCTTGAACTGATTGACATTGATGGTGACCATGTGCAGATCGCCTTTCGCAAGGCCTGTGCCGGTTGCGCTTCATCCGGCAATACTGCCAAGTTTGTGGAGTTGAAACTGCGGGAGCTGGTTTACGAAGGGCTGCATGTTCAGGAGGTTTCTGCATGAAGGTGATCTATCTGGACAACAACGCCACCACCAAGGTGGATGAGGCGGTCTTTGATGAGATGAAGCCGTATTTTTGCGAGCTGTATGGCAACCCCAGCTCTATGCACTACTTTGGCGGACAGGTACAAAGCAAGACGGTTGAGGCCCGCAAACGGGTGGCTGATCTTTTGGGCGCCTCACCGGACGAAATTATCTTTACCGCCTGCGGTACCGAGAGTGATAACACCGCCATTCGCTCCGCCTTGGAGGTGTTGCCGGATCGTCGCCACATCATCACCAGCCGGGTGGAACACCCGGCAGTCCTGACTCAGTGCCGTAACCTGACTGCCAAGGGCTATCGGGTAACCGAGATTGGGGTTGACGGTGCCGGACGGCTGGATATGGATGAATACAAAAAGGTGATTGACGACGATACCGCCATTGTCTCGTTTATGTGGGCCAACAATGAAACCGGCGTGATCTTTCCGGTGGAGGAGGCGGCTGCCATCGCCAGGAAAAACGGCGCTCTCTTTCACACCGACGCGGTTCAGGCCGTGGGCAAGATCCCGATTAATCTGGCCGCCTCGCAGATTGATATGCTGTCCCTGTCCGGCCATAAGCTGCATGCCCCCAAGGGGATCGGGGCACTGTATGTCCGTAAAGGCACACCGTTCCGTCCGCTGTTGGTTGGCGGACACCAGGAAAAGAGCCGTCGCGCCGGCACCGAGAACGCCGCCGCCATCATCGCCTTGGGCAAGGCCTGCCAGCTGGCAGGTGAGCATATGCAGGCCGAGAATACCACCGTCAGGGCCAAGCGTGACCGCTTGCAGGATGCCTTGATGGCTGCCATCCCCAACGCCCGGATTAACGGTGACGGTGCCGAGCGGCTGCCCAACACCACCTCGGTCGCCTTTGAGTTCGTGGAGGGTGAGGCGATCCTGCTGCTGTTGTCCGAATTGGGAATCTGCGCCTCTTCCGGCAGCGCCTGCACCTCCGGTTCACTGGAGCCCTCTCACGTGCTGCGGGCCATGGGGGTGCCGTTTACCTGCGCCCATGGTTCGATCCGTTTTTCGTTGTCGCGCTTCACCACCGATGCCGAAGTGGATACGGTCATCAAGGAGATGCCGCCGATCATCGCACGGCTCCGTCAGATGTCCCCCTTCGGGCGGGAACATCTTAAGGGCTAGTTTATTGTTGATGTTTGTCTGTTCACGAAAAGCGGGGTCGTAAGCCCCGCTTTTCGTGTTTTGTGCTATGCTTTTAACATTATCGTGCAAGGGGGTAGGCCTATGGTGCCTCGTTGTTTGTTGTCGTTAATTCTGGCAGTCGTGCTGGTGGATGGTGCATATGCCTTCTGGTCATCCGAGCCTGCCTCGCTCAAGGAGCTGGCCTCTGGCGTAGCGATGGAGTTGAAGGACAAGTCCGGAGTGGCGCAAAAGCTCTATCTGGATAAGGCCAATGTCAAGGATACAGTGACGGGCGAGAACTCTAACCTGTCAGCCTTTCTGGTGAATGAACTGGAAAGTTCACTTTCAGCCGCCGGGTTCAGTTTCAGCGATTTCATGGAAGAGGCTGATCTGGCNNTGTTTGTGAAGTATTGCCCCGCCAAGGATAGCAGTGGCTGCAAAAGTCTGGCGGCGGCGCTGCCGATGGCCAAACTGCCCAAGGATAGTTTCAGTGAATCGCTGGATAGTCGGATCAAGCGGCTGGTGCAGAAAACCAGTGGCAACCGGGCCGGCCTGAAGGTGTTCATCAATCCGGTGGTGGAGCGCAAGGGACGGTATGCCTCTGCATTCTCCGAATATGTGACCGCCAAGGCCCGCAGCTATCTGGTCAATAACCAGCAGTTTGAGGTACTGGAAGAACAACCGGTCACCCGCTCGCTTTCCAATACCCGTGGTTTGACTGCCAAGGCCAAGGAGGTAAAGAACCTTGAGACCAGTGCCGCCCTGTTCAGTGGTGCCGATGCCGTGTTGGACGGCTACTATCTTGAGGGCACCGGCCGGGTGACGGTTGCCATGACCCTGAAAAATCTAAAAGGGGGTGTGTTGGGCAGCGCCGAGGAGACCATTGAGCGAGCCCTGATCCCCTATAATACGGTCAACCAGACAGCCGGTGCCTTGGCGATGGTGGCCGATGTGGCCGGTCAGCACAGCCAGCAGATGGTGAAGCTGAACAGCACCAAGGGCGATCGTTTTCAGGTCTACCGGGCTGGCGAGAAGGTCCAGTTTTTGATCCAGGTGGCGAAGCCGTTGTACGTCTACCTATACGGGATTAATGCCAAGAATGAGGTGAGTCAGCTCTATCCTGGCCCTGGCCAGCAGGAAGCGCCGTTGCAGAGTGGAATAATTCATACGGTGCCCGGTGATCGCGATAGTTGGGAGATTGTGGTGGAACCGCCGTTTGGCACTGATGTGGTCAAGCTGTTTGCCAGCGAGCGCCCCTTGCCGGTGCCGACCATCTCTAACAAGGTGGGTGCCAGGAGTTTTGCTGAAGGTACCCGCACCCTGGTGCGGCGTGACCTGATTCAGCAGGAGCTGTCAACCCAGACGACCATCAACGGTTTTGACCTGGTTGATTATTATAAGGGTATTGCTGCAAACTTTGGCGTAACGTTGTATGAGGATAGCCTGTTTATTCAGACCAGGCCGCGCTGATAGGGAGCTTAACATCATGATGGAACAGTATGACCTGATTGTGATCGGGGCCGGTCCCGGCGGGTATGTGGCTGCCATCAGGGCCAGCCAGCTGGGGATGAAGGTGGCGGTGGTTGAAAAACGGGTGACGCTGGGTGGTGTTTGCCTCAACGAGGGCTGTATCCCCAGCAAGGCTCTGCTGGATTCGAGTGAGCAGTTCGCCTTGGCGCGGGACAAGTTTGCCAGGCATGGCATCGATATCGAACCGCCTCGCTTAAATCTATCAATTATGCTGGCCCGCAAGGATGAGGTGGTCAAGCGTCTGACGGATGGCGTGGCCTATCTGTTTAAAAAGAACAAGGTCACACTGCTGAACGGCAGTGCAAGCCTGCATGGCGCAACGAGCGAGGGGCTGCAGCAGGTTGCCATCATCTCTGCCGATAATCCTGCTCAGCTGATCGCGGCCCAACGGGTGCTGCTGGCCACCGGCAGCGAAACGGTCACGCTGCCTGCCATCCCCTTTGATGGTGATCTGGTGGTCAGTGCCAAAGAGGCATTGTGTTTTGATCAAGTTCCTGAACACCTCGTGGTGGTGGGGGGCGGTTTTATCGGTCTGGAGCTTGGTTCGATCTGGCGCAGGCTGGGAGCGCGGGTTACCGTGCTGGAGATGTTGCCAACCCTGCTGCCTAGCATGGACCGCCAGGCCGCAGATGCCTTGCAACGGGCCCTAAAAAAACAGGGGATCGAGTTCCGGCTCGGGGCGAGGGTCACTGCCCTGCAACGTCAGGAAGATACGGTGAACGTCCAGTTCATGGCCGGCGAGGAACGCGGTGAACTGGAGTGTGACCGGCTGTTGGTATCGGCAGGCCGACGTCCGGCATTGGCCGGGCTGGGGTTTGATCTTCTCGGTGGCAGGCTCTCGGAGAACGGGAGGGTTGCCGTGGATGCTGACTATCAAACCTCGATTTCTGGTATCTATGCTGTTGGTGACCTGATTGACGGACCGATGTTGGCCCATAAGGCCTCGGAGGAAGGGGTTGCCTGTGTCGAGCGAATGGCTGGCAAAGCGACGGTTGTTGAGTACGGCTGCCTGCCCGGCGTAGTTTATACCTGGCCGGAAGGAGCATCGGTGGGCAAAACCGAAGAGCAGTTGAAGGAAGCGGCGCTACCCTACAAGGTCGGGAAGTTCAATTTCTTGGGTAATGGCCGCGCCCGGGCCATGGATGAAACCGAAGGTTTTGTCAAGGTGCTGGCCCATGCCGAGAGTGATCAACTGCTTGGTGTGCATATCGTCGGGCCACGGGCCTCGGATATGATCGCCGAGGCGGTTACGGCCATACGATGCGGTTCCTCGGCCCATGCGCTGGGGATGCAGTTTCACGCCCATCCTACCCTGAGTGAGGCTATGAAGGAAGCGGCGCTTGATGCCCATAGCGAAGCGTTACACGTGTAAGTACGGAGAGCACGGATGCAGAGAGAAAAGAGAAAGACCAAGATCGTGGCAACCTTGGGGCCAGCCAGTGATACGCCAGAAACAATCGGCAGGTTGTTGCAGGCCGGTGTTGATCTGTTTCGACTCAATTTTTCCCACGGTGACCATGCCCAGAAGACGCAGCTGATAGAGCATATTCGAACAGCATCGCAACGGCATGGCAAGCAGGTCGGCATCCTGGCTGATCTGCAGGGGCCAAAGATTCGGACTGGTAAAATGGCCGGAGCGGGGATGCACCTGGAAAAAGGGCAGGAGGTGGTCATCACCACGGAAGACCGTCTGGGGGGTGATGGCATTATCCCGACCATCTATCAGGCCTTGCCGCAGGATGTCACCGCGGGTTCCCGCATTCTGTTGGACGATGGTCTGATGGAGCTGAAGGTGCTGGAGGTGTTGGGCAATCAGGTGCGCTGTCTGGTGGTGAGCGGTGGTCTGCTGAAAAACAACAAGGGCATCAACCTGCCGGGTGTCAAGGTGTCGGCGCCTTCCCTAACCGACAAGGATCTGGTGGATCTGGAATTTTGCCTCGGCGCTGACGTGGATTATGTGGCGCTTTCCTTTGTCCGCACTGCCGAAGATGTGGAGGGGATCAAACGGATCATGTACCAGGCCGGCAGGGACCTGCCGGTGGTGGCCAAGATCGAAAAGCCTGAAGCGTTGCGCAGTTTCAACAAGATACTCAAGGTGGCCGATGCCGTCATGGTTGCCCGTGGTGACCTGGGGGTGGAGATGCAGGCCGAAAAGGTGCCCTTGATCCAGAAGAAGATCATCCAGGCCTGCAACATGGTAGGCAAGCCAGTGATTACGGCCACCCAGATGCTGGAGTCGATGATTGTCAACCCGCGGCCCACCCGGGCGGAGACCTCTGACGTGGCTAACGCCATTATTGACGGTACCGATGCCATCATGTTGTCCGGCGAGACTGCTTCGGGTGCCCATCCGGTTGAGGCAGTGGAGACCATGGTCCGGATTGCGCGGGATGTGGAACAGGCCGGTTTTGGCAGCCGCAGTGACGCGCCAATGTTGACCACGCCCAGTATTGCCCAGGCGGTAGGTGAAGCTGCCTGCCGCGTCTCTGGCAGCCTCAAGGCCAAGGCAATTGCCGTTTTTACCCAATCCGGCAGCACAGCGGCATTGATCTCGCGGTTTCGACCCCATATCCCCATCGTCGCCTTCACCAATTCCCAGCAGATCAGGCGCAAGCTCTCAATCTATTGGGGGGTGCAGACCAAGTCGATTGAAATTATGGAACATATGGACCAGCAGATCAGTGTGGCTGAACAGCAACTGCTGGCTGCTGGATTTCGCAAAGGTGACATTGTGGTGATCATCATGGGTACGCCAATTGAGGCCCGGGGCTCAACCAATCTTATGAAGATTCATAAGTTAGGCGCCGGTGGGTTCTATGAAATTTTTTAGTTCATTTTTTTTGTTGACGTCTGCCGGGTAGTCTGTGTATAAGGTTCGTCTGCTTGCAGCAATGGCTCTTTTCCTTTAAAAAAAACGCCTTGAAAAATGTGTTGACAGTGAGAAGTTACTTTGCTAGATTCCATTTTCCGCTGTAACGAAGTTCGGTCTTTGACAACCAGATAGC
>DFYU01000104.1:64773-133868 GCA_002383415.1 Geobacter sp. UBA4074 | reverse complement strand
ACGCCACCAAGCCGATCCAGCTGTTCGGTAAGTGGGGCATCTATGCGGTACTGTTGTCGTTTGTGACCGGCGGCGCCACGCTCTGGATGAAGTTGTTCAACGACTACAGCATGAATCGCAACCCGCTCCTGATCCTGACCGCCTTTCTGTTGTTCATGGGGGTCCAGTTCATCGCCCTGGGGTTGTTGGGGGAGTTGAACGCCCGTACCTGGTACGAATCGCAAGGCAAGCCGGTCTACACCGTCAGGGAGCGGTTGAATGAGCCGGATGACCATGTCTGATAAGGACCCCCAGACCGGGCTGCGCATCCTGATGATCGCCCCGACCCCCTATTTCTCAGACCGGGGCTGCCACGTCAGGATTTATGAAGAGGCGCGTGCCCTGATGGCGCTGGGCCATCAGGTGCGGATCGTCAGCTACCATCTGGGGCGCGACCTGGAGCCGGTGCCGGTTGAGCGGATTACCGCTATCCCCTGGTATCAGAAGCGGGAGGCCGGTCCTTCCTGGCACAAGCTGTATCTTGACCTGCTGCTGCTGGTAACCGCGCTGGGCACCGGTTTGAGCTTTCGGCCGCAGCTGATCCACGGACACCTACATGAAGGCGCGCTGGTGGGCTGGCTGGTGGCCAGGCTGCTGCGGGTGCCGCTTGTTTTCGACTACCAGGGCAGCCTGACCGGCGAATCACTCAACCACGGGTTTTTCAAACCGAATTCACTGTTGCACCGGTTGTTCAGGTCGGTCGAAAGCGGGATCAACCGTTTGGCCGATCTGGTGCTGACCAGCTCGACCCCAGGTAGGGGCGAACTACTGGCCAACGGGTTGCCGGAAGAACGGGTGGTTTCTCTTCCGGACGGGGTCGATACCATGGTCTTTCGGCCCTTATCGCGTAGCGATGCCCGGCAGCGGTTGGGCATCAGCAATGACCTGCCGCTGGTGGTCTACCTGGGGCTGCTCAACCAGTACCAGGGCACCGATCTGCTGCTCAAGGCCGCCGTGCTGCTTAAAGAACGACGCTGCACCTTTCATCTGTTGCTGATGGGGTTCCCGGATGAGGCCTACCGCGTTACAGCCGAACAGCTCAAACTGGCCGGTTTTGTGACCTTCACCGGCCGGGTGGACTATGGCGATGCACCGCTTTTACTCTCGGCCGGCGATCTGGCGGTTTCTCCCAAGCTCTCGTCCACCGAGGCCAATGGTAAGTTGCTGAACTACATGGCTTGCGGCCTACCCACGGTCTGTTATGAAAGCCCGGTCAACCGTGAGCTGCTGGGAGATGATGGTATCTATGCCGAGCCGGGCAGCGCCGAGGATTTGGCCCGCAGCATCGAGCAGGCCCTCCAGGATCACGATGATCTGCAGCAGCGGGGCAAGCGCCTCAGGCTGCGGGCCCGTGAGGAACATGGCTGGAAGCGTCGGGCAAGCCAACTGGAAGGTCTCTACCAGCGTCTGTTGACGGTTGCAAAATAAGCGGGTCTGAGGTAATGGTTCACACCATGAACAAAAAATCAGTGCTATCGCTGGATGACTACACGGTCTTTCGCCTGCTCTGCGAACTGGACAAGGGGGATGTGGGCTCGCAGCGCGACCTGGCGCGTCGCCTGCAGAGCGCCCTGGGGCTGGTGAACGGCTACCTGAAGGTCTGCAGCGACAAGGGTTGGGTGCGGGTGCGGGATCTGTCCAGCAACCGTAAAAGCTACCAACTGACCGCCAAAGGGGCCGCTGAACGGCGTCGTCTGGCGCTGCTGCATGCCCGCTACCTGGACGAGGTCATCGCCGTCGTGCAGCAGGAATATGGTCAGATAGCCGCCCAGCTCCGCGAGGAAGGGGTGGAGCGGGTCGCGTTTTGCGGTATCGACGGGGTGGCTGGCATTGCCTGGCTGACCATGCAGCAAGGCGGTCTGGAACTTTCGCTGGCCATGGATACCTGTGGCGTTGGCGAACGATTCATGGGGGTTGAGGTGGTCTCGCTGGCCTACGGCCTGCTGGGGGAGACCCACCGGATCGTTATCTCATCCCTGCGGCGGGCTGCAGAACTGAAGGCCGCGCTGCTGGAACTGGGGGCCAAGCCGGAAACCATCCTGGTGCCGTCCTGTTTTCTCGAGCTGCCGTATGCAGGCTGACAGCACGTTTTCGTGCACCAGCCGCAGCCATTGACCACGTGCGCCATGCTTACCTTCATGCGCCGCTATCTCCCCGCTTTCATCTTCTGTCGACTCGATGCCTTACTGCAGGCACCCGGCTTCAATAACACCCTCTGGCTGTTCAGTGATCGCCTGGTCCGGATGGGTGTCGGCCTGGTGGTGGGGGTCTGGATCGCCCGCTACCTGGGGCCGGAAGGGTACGGCAGCTTAAGTTTTGCCGGCTCCTATGTGATGCTGTTTTCAGCCCTGGCCCTGTTCGGGCTGGAATCGCTGGTGGTGCGCGAGTTGGTGATCCATGCCGAGCACCGTGCCACGATCCTGGGCACCACCTTTCTGATTCGCCTGGCAAGCGGGGCTCTGGCATACCTGCTGGCCGTGGTCACGATCCTGGTGCTGCGTCCGGGCGATAGTCTGGCCCTGCTGCTGGTGGCCCTGCTGGGCAGTTCGTTGTTGTTCCAGGCCAGCGAGGTGGTGGACCTCTGGTTTCAATCCCGCGTGGCGTCACGCTATACGGTCATGGTGCGGATCGCCGCCTTTCTGCTCTCCAGTGCGGCAAAACTGGCCTGTGTCCTGGCCGGTGCCTCGCTGACCGCCATTGCCATTGCCACGGCGGTCGAGGCGTTGCTGGTGGCCTGCGGCCTAGTGTTTGTGTATCTGCGTAAGGCGGAGCGGCTGAGCAGTTGGCGCTGGGATGGCGTCCGTTTCCGTTCGCTGGTCCGCAGTGCCATCCCGATGGTCCTGTCGGGGGTGGTGCTGATGATCTACCTCAGGATCGATCAGGTTATGCTGGGGGCGCTGACCAGCGAGGCTGAGGTCGGTTTTTACGCCGCAGCGGTCCGTATTTCCGAGGTTTGGTACTTTGTGCCGGCCGCCATTGTCTCCTCATTGTTTCCCCGTATCGTCGAGTTGCGAGCCACTGATCAGGCACAGTTTGAGCAGCAGCTGCAACGGCTCTATAACCTGTTGGCCTTCCTGGGCTACGCAGTGGCGCTGCCGGTGACCTTGCTGGCCCCCTGGCTGGTGCAGCTCCTGTTCGGCAGTGCCTATCAACCGTCTGCACCGTTGTTGGCTGTGCTGATCTGGGCCGGCCTGTTCGCCAACCTGACCGTTGCCCGCAATGCACACTTCATCGCCCTGGATTGGGGTCGGGCCCAATTGTGGACCGCCTCGACCGGTGCCATTGCCAATATCCTGCTCAATCTGTTGCTGATACCGCGCTATGGCGCCATGGGGGCTGCCGGGGCAACCTGCCTTTCCTACTGGGTGGCCGCCCAAGGGGCCTGTTATCTCTCGCCTTCGCTCAGGCCGGCGGCTGCCATGATCATGCGCTCCCTGCTGTTGCCGCGTTGGTGGTGAGATGGCCTCTCTGACGAACCTGAAGATAGTGCTGCTGTTTGGCAACCTGGAGCTGGGGGGGGCGGAGCGGCAGGGGTTACTGCTGGCCCGGCATCTGAAGGAGCAGCAGGGGGCAGAGGTGCAGGTCTGGGGCCTAGGCGCAGGGCGGGGTGCCGTTGCCGACCAGTGCGAGGTCTGGAATATCCCCTGGCGGGCGGTGACGCTGCACTGGGGGCTGCGTCGGCGGCTGCCGCACCTGCTGCGGCTCTGGTGGCGTCTGCGTGATCTGCAGCCGCAGATCGTGTTGTCATACACCAAGGTGCCCAACCTGGCTGCGGCACTGTTGTGGCGGTGGTGCGGGGTCCGACTCTGCGTCTGGAACCAGGCCGATGCCGGCCTGCTGTTGCCATCCACCTGGCTGCATCGCTGGGCCATCAGCCGGGTCAGACAGTTCATTGCCAACGCAGAGGGTGGCCGACAGTATCTGCTGGAAACCTTCGGCCTGGCACCGTCCCAGGTGCGTCTGATCCGTAACGGCGTCTGCCAGGCTGCGCCTGCTGACGATCGCCCGACCTGGCGGCAGCGGCTGTCTGTGAGTGATGATGCCGTGGTTGTCGTGATGGTGGCAAACTTAAGCCGCTACAAGGATCACGCTACCCTGCTGCGGGCCTGGCGTCTGCTGCTGTCATCCCGTGGGGACTGTAACGACCTGCTGGTGCTGGCGGGGCGCTTTGACGATCAGGCCGAGGCCCTGCAGCAGCAGGCCGAACGGCTGGGGGTTGCCGGCCAGGTGCGTTTTCTGGGTGCGGTGTCGGATGTGTCGGGGTTGCTGGCCGCCGCTGACCTCTGCGTGCACAGTTCACCCAGCGAGGGTATTCCCAATGCCGTGCTGGAGGCCATGGCCAGCGGTCTGCCGGTGATTGGCAGTGATATCCCTGGCCTGCGCGAGGCGGTTGGCGAAGCGGGTCTCTCTCTGCTGGCGCCGGTGGGGGATGCAGAGGCGCTGGCCGCTCTGCTGCAGCGGCTGATGCAGGATTCTGACGAGCGCCAGCGTCAGGGGGCATTGATGCGGCAGCGTGCCGAGCAGCAGTTCGGCCTTGAACGGATGTGTTGCGAGACGGTGGACTACCTGCAGGCTGCCCTGGAGGGTATGCCATGACAACCTCGTTGCATACCTATCCGCTGATAAACCTGCTGGTCAGGCTGGGTGTCGGCCTCGGTCGGCTGATTGGCCGTTGTTTGCCGGTTCGTAACCGCTCGGGCCTGTTCTTTTTTTTCCCCTTTTATCACACCGGTGGGGCGGAGCAGGTGCACGTTGAGATTGTAAACTGTTTCGCACAGGAGCGGCCCTGGGTCTTTTTTACCAAACGTTCCCTGGATCAACACTTTTGGAAACAGTTTACAGTGGCGGCGCGCTGCTTTGATGTCGGTCCGTTCCTGAAATACGGCTATCCCTTCAGTGCCGGTCTATTGGCCGGTCTGATCGGCAGCCAGCATGGCGCACGGGTCTTCGGCTGCAATGCCCTGTTCTACTACCTGTTGCTGCCCCATCTGCCGGACCATGTGCGGGCAACTGACCTGTTGCATGGCCTGGGGGGTGGTTCGGAGCGATTTGCCCTGCCGGTGCTGGATCGGCTGGAACAGCGGGTGGTCATCTCCCGAGGGGTTCGGGATGAACTGCTGGCCTGCTACCGTGCTGAAGGCGTGGCTGCTGATCTTGACAGCCGCCTGACGGTGATTGCGAACCGGGTGGACGTGCCGCCGGTCTGTCCCGAGAAGTCACCAGCCGGGCCGCTGCAACTGCTGTTTGTTGGTCGGGGCAGCCAGGAAAAGCGGGTCCACCTGCTCGGCCGCGCCGCACGGCACTGCAGTTTTTTTGGCCTGCCGGTGCTTTTTACCCTGGTGGGCGATGTCGCTGCCTGGCTCGAAGCGGGTGATGCTAACCGTTGCCGCTTGACCGGCCCGATCGACGACCGGGCAACGCTGGAACAGTTGTACCGTCAGGCCCATCTGGTGCTGATCAGCTCAAGTCGCGAGGGGTTTCCGCTGACCGTGATGGAGGGGATGGCACAGGGCTGCGTACCACTCTGCACCACCGTGGGTGGCATCGCGGAGCATGTCCGGCACCTGGAAAACGGCTGGCTGCTGCCGGCCGACGATGAGGATGCGGTGGTTGAGGGCCTGGTGGCAGCGGTTGCCACACTGGCGGCTGACCGTCAGCAGTTGGCGCGCCTGTCGGCCAGCGCCTATGCCTACGCCGGCCAGCATTTTTCCGGTGCGCGTTTTTGCGAGCAGTATCAACGGGTGATCAAGGGATGAGTGGACCGCTGGTCAGTGTGGTCATACCCTGTTACAACCAGGGCCGCTATCTTGCCGAATCGATCGGCTCGGTGCTGGCATCCGGCTATGCCGAGTGCGAGATTGTAGTGGTGGATGACGGCTCGACGGACTTGGAAACGTCAGAGATCCTGGCGGCGCTGGACTATCCCCGTACCCGGTTGATCCGCCGGCCAAACGGTGGCCTGGCCGCTGCCCGCAACAGCGGCATCGCCGCAGCCAACGGAACCTACATCCTGCCGCTGGATGCCGACGATCGGATCGGCCCCGCGTATCTGGCCCAGGCGGTTCAAGCCTTTGCGTCCGATGACCGTCTGGGGATCGTCTACTGTCGTGCCGAGAAATTCGGGGCCGAGAGCGGACCGTGGCGTCTGCCGCGCTTCAGCCGCTGGCGGATGCGGCTTGGCAACGTGATCTTCTGTTCAGCGCTGTATCGCAAGGCGGACTGGAAGGCGGTGGGTGGGTACGATGAGCAGTTGCGCCGCGGCTGGGAGGATTGGGATTTCTGGCTTTCGCTGCTGGAGTTAGGGCGGAGGGTGCGCTGTCTGGAGTTGACCGGCTTCTACTACCGCAAAAACCCGGCCTCCATGGCGGCCGGTATGGAGGCCGGTCTGAAAGCTGAACTACATCGGCGACTGATGGCCAAGCATGCCGTTTTTTTCAGTGGCTGGTCAGGCTGGCTGTCCCTGCTACTACCGTTGTATTATCGTCTGGCCGCAGGCCGGATCTATCGTCGTATCAAGAGAGGGGCAGGACGTTAGGATGAGGATCGTCTTTCTGGCACCGTTCGGTATCCGTCCCAAGGGGACCGTGCAGGCCCGTATGCTGCCGTTGGCCAAGGCACTGCAGGCACGGGGGCACGAGCTGGAGATCGTGGCGCCGCCCTACACCAACCCGCAGGATGCCGGCCTGGTGGAACAGGTGGAAGGGGTGACGCTGCGCAACGTGGTGCTGGGGCCAGCCATCGGTCAGCTGGCTGCGCCACTGATCGCCTGGCGGATGCTGCGCACGGCCCTTGACCACCAGCCGGACCTGATCCACCTCTTCAAGCCCAAGGGCTATGGCGGGCTGGCGGCCTTGCTGCTGTTGGGCTTGCGGCTGTGCGGCCTGAAGCTGCCGCTGCTGGTGGTGGACAGCGATGACCGTGAAGGCTCCGGTGGTATGAACGATCAGCATCCCTACAGTTGGCCGGAGAAGCGTCTGTTTGCCGTTCAGGAACAGGCCCTGACCCGCTGGGCCGACGGGGTGACCGTGGCCTCCCGCGCCCTGGAGTCGCTGGCCTGGGGCATGGGGGCCCGACAACAACGGACCCTCTATCTGCCCAACGGACCGCTGCTGCGGCCTACAGGTGACCGCCTTGCGGGACGACAACGGTTCGGTATCGCGCCGGATCTGCCGGTGCTGCTGCTCTATACCCGTTTTTTCGAGTTTTCCCAGCAACGGCTGCACCAGGTGCTGGAACGGCTCTGTCAGTGGCTGCCGCAGTTGCGGGTGCTGGTGGTGGGGCTCGGGCCCCGTGGTGAGGAGCGTGAGCTGGAGCAGGCGGCCTTTGTGGCCGGTTTTGGCGATGCCGTGGTCATGGCCGGTTGGCAGGAACCGGCTGCCTTGCCCGATTGTCTGGCAGCTGCCGATGCGGCGATCTATCTGTTTGACGATAGCCTGCTGAACCGGACCAAGTGCCCAGCCAAGCTGGCCGAGCTGGCGGCAGCCGGCATGCCGCTGGCGGCGGAGCGGGTGGGGCAGGTTGGCGAATATCTGGTTCACAACGAAAGCGCCCTGCTGGTGACCTCCGGCGATGTCGACGGTCTTGTGGAGGCTGCGCAACGTTTGTTGGCGGACCGGGAGCTGGCCAGCCGGCTGGGAGCGGCCGCTGCACAACGGGTGCGGATCCAGTTTGCGTGGGAGAACGCTGCCGTAAGGCTTGAGCAGTTATATGACGAGGTGCGCCGCTCATGAACCGTACTGCATCCCGTAACTGGCCGGTGCTGCTGCTGTTGCTGGCCCTGATGGTGGCCCTGTTCAGCCCGATCCTGTTCACCCCCAAGATCGTACGGGCTCCGGATATCCTCAACGAGTTCTTCTGGGGGGTCTACGACGCCTATGGCAAGCCGTTTTGGTCGCTGCTGCGGGTCGATCTGTCCAGCGCCGGCTGGAATCCCTACATCAACAGCGGCCACAGCAATGACGGCGGCATGGCCTCGATGCAGTTCCTGTACCTCTACCGGCTGGTCTTCGGGCTGATACCGGCCCCGGCCAGCGTGGCCTGGTTCATGGTGTTGCATCTCTTTCTGGGCGGAGTGGGCACCTATTATTACTGCCGTCTGGTGGGCAGCTCACGCTGGGGTGCCCTGTTCGGCGGGCTGGTGTTTGCGCTCTGCACCGAAAATGTCTCGCTGATCAATGCCGGCCATGTGATGAAGATCGCCACCATCGCCCATGCGCCGTGGGTCTTGTACTTCCTTGAAAAGGGGCTTCGTTCGCGGCGTTGGCTGCACTACCTGGCGGCCGGGCTGGTGCTGGCCTTCCAATTCTTCAACACTCACTGGCAGATAGCGTTCTATACCTGTCTGGCGGTGGCGGTCTACCTGCTGGTGCGCCTGTTGGCAGGAGGCTCGCTGCGCGAAAAGGGGCGCGATCTGCTGATGACGGCGGTGATGACCCTTTTCTTTTTGTGTGCGGTGGCCATCTCGCTGGCGCCGCTGGCCAGCTGGTCCCGCGATACCAACCGTGGCGTCCACTCCGGTGCCAACCAGGGCAAGGGGGGCTTGGCACGGGACGAGGCGATGATGTGGTCGCTGCCGCCGGAGGAGACCGCCGCCCTGGTGATACCCGGGCTGCTGGGACTTTCGCGCCAGGAGGCCGGTGATCAACCTGCGGCCGGACAGGTCTACTACTGGGGACGGATGGTCTTTACCCAGACCGCCTCCTATTTTGGGTTGCTACCCTGGCTGTTGCTGCCGTTGCCGCTGCTGCGGCAGCGTGATCGCATCACAGCGGCCGCCCTGTGCGCGGTGGTTGGCGGTCTGCTGTTTTCCATGGGGCACTACACCCCGTTCTATCATCTGCTGTATGACTACCTGCCCGGGATCGACCGCTTCCGGGTGCCCAAGATGATGCTCTTTATCACCGCCTTTGGCCTGGCGGTGATGACGGCGCGGGGGATCGATCTGCTGCGGGACGAGAGGCAGTGGCGGTCGCCGCAGATCAAGCCGTGGTTGGCATGGGTGCTGGCCTTTCCACTGCTGCTGACCCTGCTGCTGCTGATCGAGCAGTTGTTCGGCGCTACGGTCAGGGAGTGGATCTCTGACCTGCTGGTTCGGCCGACCCGCTATGAGAACGATGCCGGCTTGGCCATGCGGCGTTGGGCCAATCTTGAGCAAGAGACCGGTATCGCCCTGACCCTGGCCAGCCTGCATGCCTTGCTGTTGTTGGCGCTGGTACGGCGCAGACTGACGGTCGGCATCGGCACGGTCATTCTGTTGGCCCTACTGGTGGGCGATCTGTGGCGCGTCAATCGGCAGTTTCTGGTGTTGACTGACCCGCCCAAGCGACTGGGGCAGGCTGCCAGTCCGGCCATGCAGTGGATCAAAGCGCAGGGGCACGGTGCAGGGGGTGCGGGACAGGCAGGAAAGCAGGGAGGCGAGGTGCCCCACTACCGTACCCTGCTGTTGGGAACAACCGACCCGATGCGTTATGCTGCGGCCAAGCTGCCGGTACTGTTCACGGCCAATGCGGTGCAGAAGCGTCGCTGGCAGGAGTACCTGGACATCCTCTCCTTCCGTTCTGCCCTGCCCGACATGATGAACGTGCGCTGGCTGGTCTATGGTCAGCAGGCGTACCAGCGTGATCAGGACTACTTCGCTTCCCACTATCAGCCGGTCTTTAGCGGCGGCGGCGAGGTGGTGCTGGAGAACCGACAGGTGCTGCCCAAGGCCTGGCTGGTGAATCGGGTTGAGGTGCTTGTCGACTCGGAGCAGCGCCTAAAGCGACTGCAGCAGGCATCCTTTGACCCTGCTCATACGGCAGTGGTTGAATCACAGCCGCTGGTGACGTTGGTGGCCTCGGAGCAGCTTGGGAGGGTTACGGTACAGCTCAATCAGGCCGAGCGAATGGTCCTGGCTGCTGAAACCGGTACCACGAGCCTGCTGGTGGTGGGCGAGAAGTACTACCAGGGCTGGCAGGCGACGGTGAACGGCAAAATGGCGCCCATCGTCCCGGTCAACCATATCCTGCGGGGGGTCTATCTGCCAGCTGGCAGCCATAGCGTAGAGTTTCGTTTCGATCCGTTGCCGTTCAAGATCGGCACGTGGCTGACCCTGGGGGCGTTTACCCTGTTTGCGCTAATAGCAGTGCGGGAATGGCGGTTCAGGCGGAGATCAGCCCATGTCGTTTGACCTTTGCCCATTGACCTTTGACGCTGATGCTCTCACCCGCGACGAGCTGAAGCGTTTTGGACTGATCTTGCACCAGCCCAAGGACGGCTACCGTTTCACCCTCGATCCGTTACTGTTGTGTGATTTCAGCGGGGCCTGCGCTGAACAGACCATAGCCGACCTGGGTGCCGGCAGCGGTGTGATGGCGCTGGTGTTGGCCCGTATGGCCCCCCAGGCCCGGGTGACCGCCTTTGAACAGGACGCGGGGGCTGCCGGTTTGGCTGTGGAAAACGCATGTCAGAACGGTTTGGCTGAACGGGTGACGGTGCTGCATGAGGATGTCTTGCATATTCGTGGTCATCTGCCGGTTTCCAGTTGCGATCTGGTGGTCAGCAACCCACCCTACCGCAAGCAGGGCAAAGGGCGGCTGAACTTCCATCCTGGGCGGTTGGCGGCCCGTCATGAGACCACCGCCACCCTGGCTGATTTTTTGGCTGCCGCCAAGTATCTGGTGAAGCCGACCGGCCGGATCTGTCTGGTGTACCACCCCGACCGGCTTTCAGACCTGTTGGTTGCGGCGGCTGAACTCAAGCTGACCGTGCTGCGTCTGCGGATGGTACACGGAACTCCTGAGGCCGAGGCCAAGGTGTTTCTGGTCGAGCTGGCCAAGGGGCGCCGCCATGGCGCGCTTCAGGTGCTGCCACCGTTGATCGTCAGGAGTGATGGCCAGAACTATACCGCTGAGGTCAGGAAAATCCTGCTGGGAACGTAAAAAGGGCGCCGAGATCGGCGCCCTTTTTACGTTGGTGTCGGTGGGGCGGCTTACTGTTTGATAAACAGCGCCAACTCAAGCACCTCGTCATCGCTGACGTGGATCGGAAACAGCAGGGCCCGGTAGCTGTCAGGCACCGGCAGGCCATTCAGGGCGGGATGGATGGTGATCGGCGGGTTGATATCAAGGCTGAGGCCGGATTGGGACGCCTTGGCCACCACGTTGCCGCAGACGATATTGACAAACTCCATCACCGTATCTTCAAGCACCTCAGGTGGCTCCTGGTCGACGTTGTCTTCCCTGAGGACCGCCTTGGCAATGGTTTTCTGCAGTCCGGCCGAGACCGACAGCAGGTAGCGGGCAGCGGCATCACCGCTCAGATCCATGGCTGCCAGCATGTGGTTGGTGGAGAGACGGCTGACTTCCTGACATTTGCCGGGACGGAACTGGATGCCCAGCACCCGGGTGATCATCTTGTAGGTCATGTCAACGGTGGTTTCCCACAGTTGCTGGTTGGCGAGCCAGTCCGGCAGCTCAATCCGGTCGGCCACATAGGGGGCCTGATCGACCTTGAAGGCGGCCAGGTAGGATTCGAGTTTTTCAGGGGTCAACGCCCCAACCTTAACCAGCGCCTCGCCGATATAGAGGTGGGTGGCCTTCTGGCGGTGGATGACCTCCTGCAGCTGAGACGGAGTAAGAATGCCCAGATCAACCAGCAGGTCCCCCAGCTTCATATCCTTGGAAAGCTGCGAGGTGTGTGCGCGCTCGATGTCATCGGCGGTGATGTAGCCCATGGCCACCGCCATTTCGCCCAACTTGAGGTTGGTACGCTCCTGTAATTCAATGGCATGCAGCAGGGCCTCGCTGGTCACCGCGCCCTGTTCCACCAAAAACTGTCCGAAAAATTTTACCGCCATTGGATAGGTCTCCTCTGATGGCTGTCGGTTCTTCTGTGTGCGGTCTTACAGCGACCGCAGGATGTTCAGAACATTGTCAGGCTCGAACGGCTTTGAGATCACGTTCTTGGCCCCCAGCTTGATCGCTTCGGTGAACTTGTCGCCCACCCCGCCCAGGGAGGTAACCATCACCACCTTGACGGTCTTGTCCAGCACCACCAGGCTGCGCAGGGCAGTCAGACCGTCCATGCCGGGCATGTTCATGTCCATGCAGATAATGTCGGGATCTTCGCTGTGATTCATCTTGATCGCCTCGGCCCCGTTTTTGGCATGGCCAACGCAGACAAGATCACCTGATTCGTTGATGATCTTCTCGAGCTG
The DNA here is from genome assembly GCA_002383415.1 of Geobacter sp. UBA4074. Lineage (GTDB taxonomy): Bacteria > Desulfobacterota > Desulfuromonadia > Geobacterales > Pseudopelobacteraceae > Trichlorobacter. The sequence continues at coordinate 121,633 of DFYU01000104.1, read as the reverse complement.
GCGGGCAACGGAGAGGCTGTCGTCGACGACGAGCACCTTCTTCATGGACACCTTACCTCCCAGAGTAGTTGTTCTGGGCTGTGCCGGATGGCACGGCGCGCATGAACTCTAGCCTAAAGCAGGAAAAATGTCAAAAATGAATCTACCCTACTTTCCGCTTTTTCGGGCTCTGACGGCATGCTATACACGTACATCGTGCATTTCATTCCAAAGGAGACGTCGCTTCCATGAACCTGCAACGCCTTGTTCCGGCTGTCCTGATCACCGCCAGCTTTTTCTCATCTGCCGTTTGCTGTGCAGCTGAAGCGGTACCGCAGAAAACCTCCGTTACGGCTTCGAAGCCTATGCCCGATCCGGTTGCCCGGGTGAACGGCACACCGATAGCCGCCGCTGATCTGAACAAGGCCTATAAGGCCTTGTCGGCAAGCCAGGGCGGCGCACAGGTGCCGGCCGGCAAAGAACAGGAGGCTCGTCAGTTTGTGCTGAACCAGCTGATTGCGGCTGAGCTGATGTATCAGCTTTCAGAAAAGACGCCGGTGGCTGATCTGGACAAGAAGATTGATGCTGGGGTTGGACGCCTGAAAGGGCGTTTCAAGACAGAGGATGAGTTTCGTAACGGTCTGGCCCAGCAGGACCTGTCAGAAAAGCAGTTGCGCGAGTTGATCCGCCGCAACCTGGTGATCGAGAACCATATTGAGCAGACCATCGCCTCCAAGGTCAAGATTTCTGAGCAAGAGGTGCGCGCCTTTTACGACAACAACCCCGAGACCTTCACCATGCCCGAGCAGGTGCGGGCCAGCCACATCCTGATCATGGTCGATCAGCAGGCCGCTGCGGCTGACAAGCAAAAGGCCCGCGCCAAGACTGAGGATCTGCTGAAACAGATCAAGGCCGGAGCCGATTTTGCCAAGCTGGCCCGGGAGCAGTCTGGTTGCCCCAGCAGCAAGCAGGGGGGGGATCTGGGTTTCTTTGGCAAGGGGCAGATGGTCAAGCCGTTCGAGGATGCTGCCTGGGCCATGAAGCCGGGGGAGGTGAGTGGTGTGGTGGAGACCCAGTTTGGGTATCATATCATCAAGCTGACTGAGAAGCGGGCGCAAGACAAGATGCCCTTTGACGCCTTGAAGGCGCGGATTGAAGAGAGTCTCAAGCAACGCAAGATTGGTGAGCAGGTTACCGCGATCATGGAGACAGCCAAGAAGGCGGCCAAGATCGAAAATAATCTCAACTGATACAGATTTCTATTAGGCTGGCGTATCGCGGGGCCGTCTTCCGATCTAAGGAGGACGGCCTTATTTGTGGTTATGGAGCGAGGTTGGAAACGGTCAGGGGCGCGTCGGCAGCAGTCGAAGCGAGCATCACCGTGCCCAGAAATTCACCCAGGTAGTAGATGGTCGCCTCGCCAGCAGACAGGGCGTGGCTGGTGGTGTTCTGCAGGGTGATGCTAAAGTGGGTCAGCGGGCCTGCAGAGAACGACTGCTGGCTTACCGGCAGTTGCCAGGTGGTCAACGGTGTTGTCTTGCCCGGCAAGAGCGGAGTGGTGCGCTGCGGCATGCCATCGGACAACGCTGTTGGTGTGACGCGGCTGGCAAAGCCGGACGGGGGCAGATCTGCCATTGCCACCTGTGTCAGGCGCGCCGTGCCGCTGCCATCCAGGCGCAGTTCATAACGAGGCTGCCAGCCGCTGCTGTCGAGCACCGCTGCAATCCTGACCCGCCCGTTGGCGGGGCTAACCGTGACCCGGGCGGTGGGGCCTCCGACGGCTACCTTGGTCAGCTGGGCAATCCGGTTACTGATCCGTTTCAGTTCCTGATCGGCCCGACGCCGGGCGGTAAAGACCGCCTCCAGTTGGGCGATGGCAAAATCGGTCCCCTGGCGGACCGATGCCAGCGGATCGGGATTGGTCTTGGTCTTGCGGGGGGCTTTGGAGCTTTGTGATTTGGCGGCAGCCTCAAAGATATCTTCTCTGGTGTCGAGGGCTTTGAGGCGGTCTTCCAGGCGCTGCTTTTGCTCGGTCAGTTGATCCAGTTCCCGTTGGATGTTGGCGGGCATCTTGAAGGGCAGCAGTACCACCTGCTCGATGCTGGCGTTGTCCAGCGGTTTAACACGCAGACTGTTTTCACGGATCGGCGTCGGCAACACCACCTCGGCAATCCCCTTGCTGGCAACCGCTTCAATCTCGGCCAGCGTTCCGTCGCTAAATACGGTAAGCTGGCGCTGGGCAGCTTCTGATGAGGTGCTTGCGACAAGAAACGTCAGCAGATAGATCGTGGCGCGCAGGTTCATCAGAGACCTCCCAGCTTCAGCAGGATACGGAACTGGTCATCGGTGAGTGGCTGGATTGACAGGCGGCTGCGGTTGACCAGCGGCATCTCCTGCAGCAGCGGGTGCTGCCGGATGGTGGCCAGCGGGATCGGTTGGGGAAGGGGCTGGTCGGCCCGCACATCCACCATGTACCAGATCGGCTTGTTAGGTGATGCCTTGGGGTCAAAATGGTCGGCAGCAGGGTCAAGGGCGGTATGGTCGGGATAACCGGCCCGTACAACGCTGCATAGCCCGACAATGGCTGGTTCGGGGATCGAGCTGTGATAGAACAGCACCCGGTCGCCAACCGCAATCTCGTCACGCAGGAAGTTGCGGGCCTGGAAGTTGCGGACACCGTCCCAGTGTTCGGTGGCATCGGGACGGGCCTGCAGATCCTGGAAGGAGAAGCAGGATGGTTCTGACTTGAAGAGCCAGTAGCGCACGGTCAGCTCAGAAGGTGGACGAAAAGACCGCTTCTCAGCTTCGGCTCGAACCAGGTGGATTTGGGCGGCATGATCTGATCGTCGTCCGCCAGATCCATCAGTTCGCTGATGCCGGTGGGATACATTGAAAAGGCCACGCTGTATTCGCCACTGTTTACCAGCCGCTCCAGCTCTTCGACTCCGCGGATGCCGCCCACGAAGCTGATCCGCTTGTCGGTGCGCGGGTTTTCGATCCCCAGCAGCGGCTGCAGCAGATGGTTTTGCAGGATGGAGACATCCAGTCGGGCTACGGAGTTGCCTTCGTCGGCCAGGTTGGCGGTGGCCTGCAGGCGGTACCACTGTCCGGCCAGGTACATGCCGAAGCTGTGCCGGGCGCTGGGGGTGACGGCACTGTCGGCCGGGCTGATCTCAAAGACGTCGGACACGGCCTGCAGGAACTGCTCAGGCGTGCGGCCCTGCAGGTCCTTGACCACCCGGTTGTAGGGCATGATGTTCAGCTGGCTTTCCGGGAAAATCACGGTCAGGAAGAAGTTATATTCTTCATCGCCGCTGTGGTTGGGGTTGGCCGCCTTGCGCAGATCGCGGACCCGTGATGCGGCTGCGCTGCGATGATGTCCATCGGCTACGTACAGGGTGGGAATCTCGGCGAACAGGCCGGTCAGATGGCTGATCAGGGCCGGGTCGGCCACCACCCACAGGCTGTGGGATACCCCGTCGTTAGTGGTGAAGTGATACTCCGGCGGCTCATTGACTGCGCTGGCCAGGATCTCCTCTACGGCAGGGTTGTTGCGGAAGATGTAGAAGACCGGCTCATCGTTGGCATCCAGGGTGGCGATATGCTTGATCCGGTCCTCTTCCTTGTCGGCGCGGGTATGCTCATGCTTTTTGATCACGCCGGATTGGTAGTCATCCACAGCGGCGCAGGCCACCAGGCCGGTCTGGATAATGGAGCCCATCCGCTGGCGGTAGATGTAGTAGCAGGCTACCGGGTCCTGCAACAGCACGCGGCGGGCCAGAAAGTCGTCCAGGTTGCGTTTGCCCTGCTGGTGTACCTGGTCGTCGTGGGGGTCCACCGAGGCCGGCAGGTCGATCTCGGGACGGGAGACGTGCAGAAACGAGTCGGCATTGGCGCCGGCCATGCTGCGGGCCTCCTCGACATCCATCACGTCGTAGGGCAGCGCGGCAACCAGCGGCGCCAGGTGGATTGGTGGGCGAAGGGCGTGAAACGGTCTGATAATGGCCATGGTCAGGCTCCTGCTTTACTGGAAATAACGACGGGCGCCCACGAAGCGGCGCTCAAAATAGGATTCGTTAAGGGCAGCGGTCTTGATCTCCTCACCCCGCTTGGGGGCGTGGACGAAGGTGCCGTTGCCGACATAGATGCCGACATGGTTGATGGACGATGCAGAAGCGCCAAAGAACAGCAGGTCGCCATCCTTCAGGTCTTCTCTGGCCACCGGGCTGCCGGCCTTGTATTGCTCGCGTGAGGTGCGGGGAATGCTGACGCCGCACAGGTTGTAGACTGCCCGCACGAAGCCGCTGCAGTCCAGTCCATCCACCACGGTGTTACCGCCCCACTGGTAGGGGATGCCGATGAACCGTTCAGCGGTACGGGCGGCGATGAAGCCCATGTCCCGTTCGTCTGAGGATCTGGTTACTCGTGGTTCTCGGATTTCGGGAGGCTTAACGGCCTGATAGGACGGCAGCCGGGTGTCGCTGGGACCGCGTGACGGCTGGACTGAACCGAAGACCACCTCATCGGGTGGCGCAATGTAGTAGCCGCTGATCAGGCCGTCCCGGACCAGACGTTGAGCAGCGGCGCGGGCCTTTTCCTTGCTGGCAAAGTCGCCGAATCGCACGGCGTAGATGCCGTTGTCCTTACGGAAGTAAAAGGCCTCGATCCCTTTGGCCTGCAGTCTGGCCGTGAACCGTTCGGCGTTTTTCACGTCGGCGAAGGCCCCCATCTGGATGCTGTGACCCAGGCGGCTGACCCCCTTGCCGTACTTGACGCCACTCGCTGTCAACCCCGTGCCGCTGCGGCTGCCGGCTGGGCTGGCGCAGCCGACGGCTGCGGACAGGGCCACAATCAGAGCCGTTATGACTAATCGCTGATGATAGCGCATGGTGCTACTCCTCATCCTTGACGTCCCGCCGCACACCCATCAGGAACGGAATCACAAAGTCGTCCAGGGAGCCGTCCAGCACGGCGTCCGGATTGCCTGATTCTACGCCGGTCCGCAGATCCTTGACCATTTTGTAGGGGTGCAGCACATAGGAGCGGATCTGGCTGCCCCAGCCGATCTCCTTTTTTTCGCCGGCTATCTCAGCCGCTTTGCTGGTCCGCTCGGCCAGTTCCCGCTCGTAGAGCTTGGCACGCAGCACCTTCATGGCGGTGGCCCGGTTCAGTATCTGGCTGCGTTCGGACTGGCAGGCCACCACCGTGTTGGTGGGCAGGTGGGTGATCCTCACCGCCGAATCGGTGGTGTTGACATGCTGGCCGCCGGCGCCGCTGGATCGGTAGGTGTCCACCCGCAGGTCCGATTCGGGGATACGGATGTCGATCTCTTCCTCTTCGATCTCGGGGAAGACGAACACCGAGGCAAAGGAGGTGTGACGGCGGTTGTTGCTGTCAAAGGGGGAGAGCCGCACCAGACGGTGCACACCGGCCTCGGCCTTGAGGTGCCCGTAGGCAAACTCGCCGGAAACACTGAAGGTGGCCGATTTGAGTCCTGCCTCTTCACCGTCCTGGTAGTCGGTGATCACCGTCTTCCAACCCTTTTTCTCGCAGTAGCGCAGCAGCATCCGCAGCAGCATGCCGGCCCAGTCTTGGGATTCGGTGCCGCCAGCGCCGGAGTTGACCGAGACAAAACAGCTGTTGCGATCGTGGGAGCCGGACAGCATCCGCTGGAACTCGGCCGCCTCCACCCCCTGCTTGAGACGCAGGTTCATCTCATGCACTTCGGCCAAGGTGGCTTCGTCAGCAGCCTCTTCACCCAGTTCGATCATCACCCGCAGGTCGTCTGTCTGGCGGTTGAGGGAATCCCAGCTGTGCAGCATTTTTTCGAGAATGGTGCGGGTCTTTAAGACCTCTTGAGAACCGGTAGGGTCATCCCAGAATCCGGGGGCTGCTATGCGGGCATCCAGTTCCTGCAGCTCTTCCCGTTTGCGGTCGAGGTCAAAGTGACCTCCGCAGAGAGATGATACGCTCGGACAGGTCGTCGAGCAGTGCGGTTTCTTCGCGGTACATTGGGGGCTCCTGCAGAAAAGTAAACGTTGCTTACTATCGTCTGTTCAGGGGGGATGCGTCAAGGGCTTTGTGGCACGATTCCTCTTCGGGCGCGCCACCATTGCACCAGCAGGATCAGGCCGGTCAACCCCAGGCAGCCCTGGGCAAACAGGTCGCCGATCCGCAGGTATGGTGCGTCTGCGGTGCCGGCCTGCACTTCGCTCACCATGATCGCCTCGCGGAAGAGTGATGACATCCCCTTGATATGGCCGTTCTGATCAACGACCGAGGTGATGCCGGTGTTGGCGGCCCGCACCAGTGGTGTGCGGGTCTCAACAGCCCGGAAAGCGGCCATGGAGAGGTGTTGCCAGGGGGCCGATGAGCGGCCGAACCAGGCGTCGTTGGTGATGTTTACCAACACTCGGCTACCGCTGTTGACGTGAGCCCGCCCCAACTCGGGGAAGATCGCCTCGTAGCAGACCAGTACCCCCAGCGGGACATCGCCCGGGGTGAGCGGTTTAATCTGGGTTCCTGGCACAAAGTCACCGATGCCGTGCACCAGCTTATGCACGAACGGTAACAGCCGCGCCAGAGGTACATATTCGCCGAACGGCACCAGGTGCGTTTTGTCGCTGCGCCCCAGCAGATTGCCGTCACGATCCAGCAGAAAGGCACTGTTCAGGTAGGCCGGTTTGCCGTCCCGCAGCTCAACGGCGGGACTGCCGAACAGCAGCGCCACCTGCAGTTCTTTGGCCAGCTGTCGAATCTGGTCAGAGGCTGGTCCCCCTTCCTGGAAGAAGAACGGTGCGGCGCTTTCCGGCCAGATCACCAGATCGACCGGTCCGCGGCTCAGCGCTTGACGTGAAAGGGAACGGTAGATGGCAAGGGTCTCCTGCCGTATGGCCGGTGACCACTTGATTGACTGGTCGATATTGCCCTGGATCAGGGCAACACGCAGCGGGGTGGTGTCAGGCAGTGGTACGTTCAGGCGGTGGAAGCCGTACCAGAAGGTGACCGCCAGGGCTAGTACCAGCAGTACGGCGCTCTTGGCCGGGTAGGGGATGTCGGCGCCGGTCAGGGCTCGCAGGATGCGGTAAAAGACCACGTTTGCCAGCACCACCAGGGCGGTGATGCCGTAGACGCCGGTCATGTCGGCAATCTGGATCAGCGGCAGCAGCCGGTACTGTGAGTGGCCCAGCATGGTCCAGGGGAAGCCGGTCAAAAGGATGCTGCGCAGGTAATCGGCGCCAACCCAGGCCAGCGGAAACAGCAGCACCCATTTGCAGCCCCGCTGTTTGCCCAACGCTGCCGCCCAGGCAGTCAGGCCGTAAAAAGCGGCTAGCCAGGCCGCAAGACACCACCAGAGTGCAACGCTGACCAGCCAGGGCAGGTTGCCGTAGTCGGTCATCACAATGGTGACCCAGTACAACAGCCCGCAGTAGGCGGTAAAGCCGGTGATGAAGCCCAGTCGGAAGCCGGCTGCGGGCGATTGGCCCTCCAGCGCGATCAGCAGCGGGATCAGGGCGACCCAGGCCAACGGAGAGATGCCGGGCTGCGGAAAGGACAGGGCGATCAGCAGGCCGGACACAAGCGTCAGCAGCAGTGACCGCCAGCCTCCCTTAAAGAGGCAGGACAGGTGGCTGGAAGTGCTCACTGGTCAGCGGGGTCCCGCGGATCGTCACTGCGGGCGATCAGTACCCGCTTGAGGCGGCGCTGGTCGGCCTCAAGGACCGTGAAGCGCAGGCCGTCGCCTTCGATGACATCGCCTACCGCCGGGATGGTGCCGGCCAGGTGGAATACCAGGCCGCCCAGCGTGTCGAACTTATCACGCTCAATGGTCAGGCTGAACAGCTCTTCAAGGTCCTCGATCGGCAGGCGACCGTCTGCGGTGACCGTGTCGTCGGCGTTGCGGGAGAACAGCTCCTCCTCCATGTCGTATTCGTCCTGAATATCACCCACGATCTGTTCCAGCAGGTCCTCGATGGTCACCAGGCCGGAGGTGCCGCCGTACTCATCGATCACGATCGCCAGATGGACCCTTTTTTTCTTGATCTCCTGCAGCAGCTCTTCGAGGTTTTTGGTTTCGGGAATAAAGTACGGCGGGCGGAGCAGGTCGCGGATGCTGATCTCATCTTCAGTCCGGCCCCAGCATTTCAGCAGGTCCTTGGCGTAGAGCAGGCCGATGATGTTGTCCACCGTGCCCTCAAAGACCGGCAATCGTGAATGTCCGCAGCCGATGATGGCATCCAGGGTTTCGCGTATCGTTGATTCGACACCGATGCAGGCCATCTCGGTGCGGGGAATCATGATCTCTCGCACCACCGTAGAATCCAGGGCGAAGATGGCGCGAATCATGTCGCTCTCATCCTCGTTGACAATCCCTTCCTCTTCGCCGGCCTCGATCAGGTCCTGGATCTCCTCTTCGGTTACTCGGCGCCGTCCGCCCAACAGTCGAGCCACCACTTGGAACAGCCCGGTGTTTTTACGCGAGTTGCCGCTACTACTGCCGTCTTCCACTTCCCTCTCCTTGTGTCAGTGTCGTCAGCCCCGAATGCTGCAGCAGGGCGTACAGTTCCTGTTCTTTTTTCTCCATGCGGCGGGCCTCGGCTTCGCCGCTCCGTTCATGGTCATAACCGGTCAGATGCAGGATGCCGTGCAGCAGCAGGAACACCATCCGCTCCCAGGGGCTGATGCCGCCGGCCTCGGCTTCCCGTGCAGCGGTATCAGCCGAGATGACCACATCGCCCAGAGCAGCTGAAAGGTGGCCGAACTCCCCCTCCTGCAACGAAAACGAGATCACGTTGGTGGGCCGGTCTTTGCCCAGATAGTCCCGGTTGAGGTGGTGGATCGACCGGTCGCCGACGATGGAGATCGATAATTCGGTGCTGTCAGGACATCCCAAGGCGCTTAAGATCGTCGCTGCCACTTTTTTTAGCTGGCGTAGCGGCGCCTTGTGCCTTGTCTGACTGTTCCTTGCCTGAATCTGCATGGGGCTTTTTGCCTCCGTTGGTCCCTTTGTGGACCGGCTCCGGATAGTCGATCCGGTGGTGGAAGATGGCGCACAGAATCCGGTTGAAGCTCTTGGCAATCTCGTGCAGGTTTTTGAGTGTCAGTTCGCATTCATCCAGTTGGCCGTCGCTGAAGATCCGGTTGATCAGCTTCTGCACCATACCCTGGATCCGGTCCGGCGTCGGGTTGACCAGGGTGCGTGAAGCGGCCTCCACGGCGTCAGCCAGCATCACCAGGCCGGCCTCGCGGGTCTGGGGTTTGGGACCGGGATAACGGAATTCCTGTTCATCAACCTGGGGGCCGCTACCGTCATGCTGGGTCTTGGCCTTTTCATAGAAAAACTTGATCAGAGTGGTGCCGTGGTGTTGACGGATGATGTCGATAATCGGCTGTCCCAGTCGCCGTTCACGGGCCAGGGCCTCGCCTTCCTTGACGTGGGAGATCAGGATCAGGGCCGACATGTGGGGTGAGAGCTTGTCGTGACGGTTCTCGCCGCCTTGCATGTTCTCGATGAAGTAGAGCGGCTTGGCGATCTTGCCGATATCGTGGTAGTAGGCTGCCACCCGGGCCAATAGGGGATTGGCACCGATCGCCTCGGCCGCTGCTTCCACCAGGTTGCCCACCACCACGCTGTGGTGGTAGGTGCCGGGCGCCTTGACCATCAGGTCGCGCAAGAGCGGCGAATTGAGGTTGGCCAGCTCCAGCAGCTTAATGTTGGTGGTGTAGTGGAACAGGGTCTCGAACAGCGGTGTAAAGGCCGATACCAGCATTGATGAGAGCAGGGCGCCCACCATGGCAAAGGCCGCTACGTACAGCGTCTGCAGTGAAAACAGGGCGCCGTTCATGGTCTGGAAGCAGAGGCCCATGGCCAGATTGACCACCATCAGCTTCAGACCGGCGGTGTAGATCACGCCGCGGTCCTGGCACTGGCGCACGCCGTGGGCGCCCACCACACTGCCCAGCAGCGCGTAGACCATCACAAACATGTTGCTGTTGAAGAGGATGCCCAACAGCGGCGCCATCATGGCGCAGTAGACCAGGGCCACCTCGGAGTTGAGCAGGATACGGACCATCATCGCGCCGGCGGCAAAGGGGAACAGATAGTAGTAGGAACCGGCCGCCACCGTCGGAAAGGCGGCGCCGATGTTGGCCGATACCAGCAGCGCCAGCTTGAACAGCAGCAGGTTGCCCACGATCAGCAGGGCCATGGCCAGAATATCGCGGTTGGTGGGGTTGAACTTGCGGATGTTTTTACAGGCAAAGCGATAGGGGAAGTAGAACAGGAGCACCACCAGACCGAAAACACCCAGACCGATGGAAAACGTGACCCGGCCGTGGCTGGCCTGGTAGAGCATCTGCAGTTTCTGGGCCTGCTCAAGGCTTACCCGTTCCCCGACCCGAACGATCATCTCCCCTTTTTGCACCTTGTACAGTACCGGCCGTACCCCTTCCAGGATGTGCTGTTTCAGGGTTTCGCTGGCCTCCTGGTTGAAGTACAGATTGGGCTTCATGAGGCGGGCAACCAGCTGTTGGATCACCCGGCCATCAGCTGTAGACGCTACGCCTGACAGGCTGTTGGTGAGCAGTGATCTGCGGGCAACGGCGATATCCAGGAAGGCGGGAGCCGAGTCGAGCTTGCCAATACTGACACCATGGGTATCGCGCAGCTCAATGCCGCGGCGGGCGTCAGCCAGAAATACCTTGGCGTCCAGCACGATCCGCTGGCGGTAGAGCGGGGTAAGTTTGCGTTCCAGGTCTGCCAGCAGCGCCTTGTTGTTTCGTACGCGCCGGAGTGCCTGCAGTTCACTGTCGCTCAGCTGGCCGTCAAGGATCGGTAGTAGGTCGTGCCGGTTGGTGGTGTCCTGCACCAGGGTAAGGGCACGGGAGATGACACTGAGCAGATCCGCTGGCACCTGTTCGCTGAAGGTGTAGACCTGCGGTGTGGACTGTTCAGCCTTGGCCCGTAGCTGGCGGGTTAGTTCTTTGTCTTCCAGTAGGTAATCTTGTGTGGCGCGAATATCCGAGGCGGCAATCTCGCCCGGCTGGTACAGGGCGGTGGTCAGGTGTTGGCTCGGCAGCAGGATCAGCGTCAAGACCAGGGAGGTCACGAGCAACAAAAAGAACCGGTTGCGACGGGCTGTTTCCGGATTTGAAAAACGACGGACCACCGAATCGAGCAGGTTGGTGCCCAACTTGCGCAGGTATGTCAGGGGGGCATGGTCCTGAGTATGTCCGGAAGGGTCGGGCATGGTGGCCGTTACGGTATCGGGTGCAAACCGTATGGAGTGAAGTGGTTAGCTGGCATAGGATAAGATCGTACTATACCCGGCAGGTTGCATGGCTGTCAATCAAGTAGCTTAACGGTCATAGTTCGGTGATCTGCGAAGCGGTGATCTCCAGATCGGGCCAACCTTCGTAGATCCAATCCTCAAGCCGTTCCAGCGCCTTGCGTGCGATGACCTTGTCCGGGCTGACCGTCACAAAGCCCAGCACCGCCAACCCGCAGTTGTCCTGCCGGTCAACCTCGGCACAGGCCACATTGAATCGGTTGCGGGCCCGGCCCAGCACACTCTTGACCATGCCGCGCTTTTCCTTGAGCGAGTGGGCAGGCAGTGAAAGCTCGATCTCCAGGCTGAAGATGAACATCGCTAAAATTCAGCGTGGCGTGGTGTGCGCGGGAAGGGGATCACATCGCGGATGTTCTCCATGCCGGACAGATACATCACCAGCCGTTCAAAACCGAGCCCAAAGCCGGCATGGGGGGTGCTGCCCCAGCGACGGCTGTCCAGGTACCACCAGAGCGGTTCCTGGGCGATGCCCAACTCCTGCATTCGTGTCTGCAGGCAGTCCAACCGTTCTTCACGCTGGCTGCCGCCGATGATCTCGCCCACCTTGGGAACCAGCAGGTCCATGGCAGCCACGGTCTTGTTATCATCGTTCAGCCGCATGTAAAAGGCCTTGATCTCTTTGGGGTAGTTAAGCACAAAGACCGGCCCGCCCACCACCTGTTCGGTCAGGTAGCGTTCGTGCTCAGTCTGCAGGTCGAGACCCCACTGCACCGGATACTGGAAGGATACCGGCGCCCGTTCCAGGTGGCGGATCGCCTCGCTGTAATCCATGCGGGCAAACTGCGCCTCGGCCACCGAACGGATCCGTTGCAGCAGTCCCGTTTCAATGTGCTGATCAAAAAAGGTCAGCTCTTCGCTGCAGTCTTCCAGCGTGAAACGGCACAGGAACCGTACGAACGCTTCGGCCAGGTCGGCGTCGTCGGCCAGGTCGCTGAAGGCCATTTCCGGCTCGATCATCCAGAACTCGGCGGCATGGCGTGGGGTGTTGGAGTTCTCGGCCCGGAAGGTGGGGCCGAAGGTGTAGATGTCGCTAAATGCCTGGGCGAACAGTTCCCCTTCCAGTTGTCCACTGACCGTTAGGCCGGTCTTGCGGCCGAAAAAGTCCTGGCTGAAGTCGATCTCGCCCCCTTCGTTGCGCGGGGCGCCATTGGGGGGCAGGCAGGTCACGCGGAACAGTTCGCCGGCCCCTTCACAGTCGCTGGCGGTGATGATCGGCGTATGGACGTAGAGGAAACCACGTTCCTGAAAGAATTGATGCACTGCCAGGGCCAGTCGGGAACGCAGCCGGAAGACCGCTCCGAAAGTGTTGGTGCGGGGCCGCAGGTGGGCAATGCTGCGCAGATATTCAAAACTGTGACGTTTTTTTTGTAGTGGAAAGCTTGGGTCTGCCGCACCGACGACCTGCAGCTCAGTCACCAGTAGCTCATACTGCTGGCCTGCGGCAGGTGAGGCTACCAGGGCGCCGGTAGCGTGCAGGGCAGCGCCGGTACCAAGCCGGCACAGCTCGTCAAAATCGCCCAGCCGTGAGCGTTCGAGTACCAGCTGGATGCCGTTTAGGTTAGAGCCGTCGTTGAGCATGATGAAGGCCATCTCGCTGGAGGCGCGTAGCGAGCGGACCCAGCCGCAGACGCTGACGTCGTCGCCAGCTGCGGGACGGCGCAGCAGTTCAGCGATTCTGGTTCGATGTGACATGATAGACTCCATGGTGCAGTATGGACCGGACAAGAATACGGGAGCGGGCCTGCCTGGGCAAGGGAAAACAGCGTGCGGCAACCCCCGTTGGCTATGGTGGCTGGCGATCATCTGGAAGCCAATAAAGCCTTGCAGTACTGTGCCTCTGTGTTAGTTTCGCTGTAAACTGATTTTGTGTTTACAGGGGGCGGTAATGCTCGATGAACGGTTTCTCACTACGGTTTCTGGACTATCCGGTCAGCAACGTCGTGAACTGGTCCGCTACTATGCCCAGCTGGACGAAGAACGGCGGGTCTATGTGCATTGGCAGCAGCGTACGGTCTTCAAGCATCTGCTAGCCGACGGCAGGGCCATTCCCGGCAAGGGCGGCGAGGCCAATTATGTTGCCCTGCTGTTGGCCCTGAAATCGTTGTGGGAGGATGAACAGCGCGGGGCGGTGGCTGGTGACGGCGCTGTGGTGGAGCATCCGGTGCGGCAGCGTAAACCGCGCAAGCAGCAGTTGCGTGATGCACTGGAAAAACGGTTCATGGATGCACTGATTCAGTTGCGGGAGCAGGAGCAACTCTCCTGGCGGCAGATCGCCGTCCAGTTCAAAAAGCAGTTCCGCAAACAGGTCTCACACACCTACCTCAAAAAGATCTACGACGAGCGCTCACCGCTCTGATTGCCTGGCCTCTGCTGAGGCCAACTGTTCGATCTGCAGCAGCCATGAAAAAAGGGCGACCCGAATCGGGTCGCCCTTTTGTTGCACAGCCTGGGGTCTGGTTTAGAACTGGGCCTTGAGGTACTCACGGTTCATCCGGGCGATGAACTTGACGTTGATACCCTTGGGACAGGAAACCTGGCACTCATAGTGGTTGGTGCAGTTACCGAAGCCGCACTCTTTCATGGCATTGACCATGTTTTTAACGCGCTGCTTGGCTTCAGTCTGGCCTTGCGGCAGTACTGCCAGCTGGGACACCTTGGCGCCGGTGAACAGCATGGCGGCGCTGTTGGGGCAGCCGGCCACGCAGGCGCCGCAGCCGATACACTCGGCAGCGTCCATCGCCTCGTCGGCAACCGGCTTGGCGATCAGGATAGCGTTGCCGTCCGGCACCCCGCCGGTGTGGCAGGAGGTGTAGCCACCGGCCTGGATGATGGTGTCCAGGGCGGCACGGTCAACCACCAGGTCCTTCACGATCGGGAACGCCTTGGCACGCCACGGATCGATGTAGATGGTGTCGCCGTCGTGGAACTTACGCATATGCAGCTGACAGACCGTGGTCCGCTCCTGGCCGCCGTGAGGCATGCCGTTGACCACTTGGGAACACATACCGCAGATACCCTCGCGGCAGTCGTGGTCGAAGGCCACCGGATCTTTGCCGGCCTTGATCAGGTCTTCGTTCAGAACGTCCATCATCTCCAGAAAGGAGTGGTGCTCGGTAATCCCGTTGACCGTGTAGTTCTCGTATTTGCCCGGGTCGTTGGCATTCTTCTGGCGCCACACGACGAGGTTGATTGTCATGGTCTTGTGATCGCTCATTATTTATAGCTCCTTACGGCGAGATGGACGTTCTCGAATTTCAGCGGTTCCTTGTGCAGTTCGGGCTCGTTGTTCAGTCCCTTGAACTCCCAGGCGCCGGCATAACAGAAGTCTGCATCATTACGCTTGGCCTCGCCGTCGTCGTACTGGTGCTCGACGCGGAAGTGGCCACCACAGGACTCCTCACGGTGCAGTGCGTCACGGCACATCAACTCGGCAAACTCAAGGAAGTCGGCGGTGCGGCCGGCGTTCTCCAGCTGCTGGTTGAATTCGGCGCCGGTGCCGGTGACCTTGACATTCTGCCAGAATTCCTCGCGCAGGGCGGGGATCTTCTTGAGGTTTTCCTTGAGCGACGCGTCGGAGCGGGCCATGCCGCAGTTTTCCCACATCAGGCCGCCCAGTTCGCGCATGAACTCGGTGACGGTCTTCTTGCCGTTCACGTTGAGTAGCTTGTTGGCAGTGGCGTTGACGTCTTCCATCGACTTCTTGAACTCGGCAGCATCGGTGGAGGTGCCGGACGGCTTGACGCCGGCCAGGTAGCCGCCGATGGTGTAGGGNNGCCAGGCCCTGCATCAGGGCCGAAGCGCCCAGACGGTTGGCGCCGTGTACTGAGAAGTTGGCCTCACCCAGCACGAACAGGCCGGGGATGTTGCTCATCAGGTTGTAGTCGACCCACAGTCCGCCCATCGAGTAGTGAGGAGCCGGATACATCCGCATCGGACGCTTGTAGGCGTTCTCGTCGGTGATCTTCTCGTACATCTCGAACAGGTTGCCGTAACGCTCCTTGATGGTGCTTTCACCCACGCGGTTGATGGCAGAGGAGAAATCCAGGTACACGCCGCGCCCGCCAGGTCCGACGCCACGGCTGTCGTCGCACTGCTCCTTGGCAGCACGGGAGGCGATGTCACGGGGGGCCAGGTTGCCGAAGGAGGGGTACTTGCGCTCCAGATAGTAGTCGCGATCCTCTTCGGCGATCTCGCTGGGGTGCTTGCCGCAGTCTTCCTTCTTCTTGGGTACCCAGCAGCGACCGTCGTTGCGCAGCGACTCGGACATCAGGGTCAGCTTGGACTGATAGTCGCCGGCCTGGGGAATACAGGTCGGGTGGATCTGGGTGTAGCAGGGGTTGGCAAAGTAGGCGCCCTTCTTGTGAGCAACCCACTGTGCGGTCACCGAACAGCCCATGGCGTTGGTGGACAGGTAGAACACGTTNNTCGATCTCGCCGGTCACCAGGTTACGGACGGTGATGCCGCGGGCCACGCCGTCAACTACCACCAGGTCCAGCATCTCGCGGCGGTTGTACATCTTGACGGTGCCTGCCTTGATCTGGCGGGACAGGGCGGAGTAGGCGCCCAAGAGCAGCTGCTGGCCGGTCTGGCCACGGGCGTAGAAGGTACGGGAGACCTGGGCGCCGCCGAAGGAGCGGTTATCCAGGTAGCCGGCGTAATCACGGGCAAAGGGTACGCCCTGGGCCACGCACTGGTCGATGATGTTGTTGGAGACCTGGGCCAGACGCCATACGTCAGCCTCACGGGCGCGGAAGTCGCCACCCTTGATGGTGTCGTAGAACAGGCGGTAGATCGAGTCGCCGTCGTTGGGGTAGGCCTTGGCGGCGTTGATGCCACCTTGAGCAGCGATGGAGTGGGCGCGGCGGGGGCTGTCCTGATAGCAGAAGGCCATCACGTTGTAGCCCAGCTCACCCAGCGAGGCGGCGGCAGCGCCACCGGCCAGGCCGGTGCCGACCATGATGATGTTGTATTTACGCTTGTTGGCGGGGTTAACCAGCTTCAGATCGAAGCGGTGCTTGTCCCAGCTCTGTTGAATGGGTCCGGTAGGACATTTACCATCGAGTATCACGTGTACCCCCTTAACCTTTCAGAATTCCGAAGAAGATGGACAGCGGAATGGCAACGAAGCCAAGGAACACAACCAGTGCCACCAGATTGCCGACCTTGATGATGGTCGGTTGGGTGCAGTCGTTGCTCCAGCCGATGGTCTGGAAGAAGCTCTGGATGCCGTGGAACAGGTGCAGGAACAGCACCACCATGGCGGCGGCATAGATGCCGGTGCCGGCGAAGCTGGAGAAGCTGGAGGCCACCATGGCAAAGACGTCGAAATGGCCGCTGGCGTCGTTGGTCAGGGTCAGGCCGGGGGTGACCCGCATGGTGAAATGCAGCAGGTGGTAGATGATGAAGGCGCCCAGCAGCAGACCGGTCCAGATCATGTTTTCGCTGGCAAAGGTGGTCTTGCGGGTTGCCTTGACTGCATAGGTCTGCGGCGTTGCTGACCGGTTCTCAATGGTCAGCTGGATGCCGAAGATGACATGCACCAGGAAGATGGCCAGCAGTACCAGCCTAAACCCCATGATGATCGGCAACGGCATGCTGTGCAGGTGCTGTGCATAGGCGTTGATTCCGCCAGCGCCGGCAAAGATGGAGCTGTTGCCGAGCAGATGGACGATAGCGAACAGGACCATGCTGAATCCTGTAACGGCCATCACGATCTTTCTGCCAATGGATGTGCTCAGAAATTCCATAAACTCCCTTCCTTTGTACGTAATGAGTGAGTAGCCCTCACGAAATGCCGGTTCATTGACTTGGGGCGTCGTCTAGCGGTGGGCCCCGCCAGTCTGCCCTGCGATGATGCTGCATTGGATGCCCCTTGTACGCTTCGGACGGAGGTCGGTCTGAATCTGCGTTGGGTGTCTCCGGGGAAATGATTCGAGGCATAGTAAACATCGTTTTAGAAAATTTCAAGGATTTTGTGTATACGGTCTGCAAAGGTGTGTCACGTCATTGAAACGACGAGCCCCTGCAGTGCGTTGCGCTGTGCAGGGGCTCGGAGCAGCGGTCTGTTTAGTGGCCGCAGCTGTGTCCGTGCTGGTGACCGCCGCAGCTGGCGGTCATGGTCTGGTTGAAGCTGCCGCTGGCCAGCAGGGTCAGGTTCTCGCCTATGGTTGTGGCCTGGGCCTTGAAGACCTTGATGCCGGCCTGCTGCAATCGGGCAACAGCCCCTGCTCCGATGCCGCCGACGACAACGGCGTCAACATCGTGGCCGCCAAGGGCGCCCACCGGGTTGCAGGCCCCATGCTGATGTGCAAGATCACGGTTGTCGATGGTCTGTAACTGGCCAGATTCACTGTCTACTATCACGAATTGGCGGGACGAGCCGAAATGCTCGTTGACGACACTTTCCAGGCCCTGTACGGCAATTACCGGGAAACAGATCTTCATTGGTCTTCTCCTTTGTCTGGGACGTCATCTGATGTTTTTGGTGCAATAACCAGCGCCTGCTGGCGGACCATGGCGCTGGCAACCTTGCGACGGGCCTCCGATACGAGACGCTGCACCGTGCCTCGGGAGACCGCCATGCAGCAGCCGGCCTGTTCCTGAGTCTTGCCTTCGGCATCGCAAAGATACAACGCCTCCAGCTCGTCATGGAACAGCGATACCTTTTCCAGCTCTTTCAGCGGTATGCCGGCCGGTTTGTACACCGCTTCAAAGGCGGCTCGCTGGGGGCAGGCGCAGGTGCGTGGTTTGCGTGGTCGCGGCATGTCAGTCTTCTACGCAGATTTCGTTTCTGCTGATGGCCTGCACGGTCTTGTAGGTCAACACCAGAATGATCAGGGTCAGTAGAGCCAGCTCAAACCAGGCAATGAAACTGATGAACGGGCTGCTGACCAGGCTTAGCATCAGGAACGAAGCCAGCGCTTTAGCCGCCATTGGGAAGGAATAGGCCCACCATGACAGGTAAAAACGGATCTTGAGCAGCCGCGGCAGTGAGTACAGCACTAGGAAGAACATGAACAGTGAAAAGTAGTAGAGGATCCTGCCAAAGGCATCCAGTCCGCCGCCGGTCAGGCGCACGTAGGCGATGAAGCCGATGGCTGGGGGGGCGAACAGGATAAACAGGGTCGGCATCAACTTCTCGGCAATCGGGGCATGGAAGAACATCCGGTAGAGCACAATCACCAGCAGGATCAACCAGAAGATAAGGCCCACGCTGAAGAAGAACCAGGAAAGCTCCACAAAGCCGTGCTTGACACCGGCTATCGGGATGATGATCGAGCCGACAATCGGGATGAACCAGCCCGGTGTCATATGCTCGATCTTGAAGCGGTCGTGCTGTAGCCATTCGGTGATGATGTAGATTGAGGCGATGAATTGCAGAACCGTCCCGACCAGCCAGCTGTAATATGAGGCGGTCATGTTGCGTTCAAGCAACACCACACTTACAACCAGCAAAATTTTGGCCACCAGAGGAAAGAAATTGATCTTTATCGGATGGTTGAGTTCTTTGGCGATCGCTCCGGGGCAGCGTAGCCCCTTGTAGAGGTAGATCACGCCAACCAGGCAGAACAGCGCCACGGTGACGTATAGTAAAACAGTGCTGGCCGGGTGCAGGTTATGCAGCAGGCCTGCCGCCTTCTGTACCGCGAGGGTAAAGCCTGCCAGGCCGAGTACAATGGCAAAAAAGGTGATGTGAAAGTTGCACAGGCGACTGACTGTTGTTGCGTGGTGTTCTGCTGAAGACATGAACCTGCTCCTTCGATTTGTCTGGTTTACAGTGATTCCTGGATGACGCGCTCGATCTCGTCGTAGGTTGCGCCGACGGAAACCGCAAATTCTGCGTCGTGTACCAACTCCTCGATCATTTCACGGTTCAGGCGCAGGAAGCGGACCTGGGTGCGGCCGGCTGCACTGAAGACGGTGATGAACTTAGGCATCAGGGCTGCCCGTTCTGGGTTCTTCTGCAGGCTGCCGGCCGCTTTTTCAGGTTTGCAGACCTGGATCATATGTAGGTCGAAACCATCCGCCACCTGGACGCCGTGGGAGCCGAAGGTGTTGGCCATCTCCATATGGTCTTCGTTGTGGATCAACAAGCCATGTTGTAGGCCGTTTTCTTTGAGGTCTGCGACAAATTGCCAGACCGCTTTTCCGGTCTCGGCACGGTAGAGTTGTGCACAGGGGCTCATGCTGCATCTCCTTGGGTTTTCTGGCGGTCAGCCGCAGCCATGTCTACCTCGAAACTGATCGGCGCTGCCTCGCCGGTGACGGTGCTGATGTACTGGCTGATGGCAGCATGCACCGCCGAGGCGATCAGGTTTGAACAATGCTCCTTGTCATCGGGCAGGCCGCCCAAGGCGTCGGTCACGGTCTGGTCGGTCACCAGCAGCGCCTGGTTCAGGGATTTACCTTTGACCAATTCGCTGCCCATCGAGGCGGTGGCAATGGCTGCGCCGCAGCCCTTGATCAGGTAGCTGACGTTGGCGATGCAGTCATCTTCGATCTTCATGAACAGCAGCAGCGTGTCGCCGCAGTCGGGATCACCGACCTGCACAACGACATTTGCGTCATCGATGCTGCCTACGTTGCGTGGGTTACGGGCGTGGTCAAGCACGGCAGGTGTGTAGTTCGCGAACATGGGTCTCTCTGGGAACTGGATTGTTTGCATATGCACAATACGCTCGGCCGGCGAGCTGCGTCAAGTTTTTTGTGTATATGCACAAAAATGAGGTGGTAGCGGCTGTTATCGGGGCCCAAAACCATTTTTGACAAGACGGTCAAGCTGTCTGAATTCATCTCTGGTAAGCGGCTGGTTGCCATACAGGCTGCGGGCGTAGAGGGTAACGAATGCGTGTGCCTGTGGGTGATCAACCTGACGGGCTAGATCAATCAGGCCCAGCTGGGCGGTGCGGGGGATGCCGTGACTGCGTTCAACTGCCCGCCGAAAGCGGCGCAGCAACCGGGTATTACGATTCAGCAGGCCGCTGCGGCGCAGCTGCAGCGTTGTCCGATAACCCAGCGCGATGGCTGCCAGCAGGGCAAGCGCTGCTCCAAAGGGGCCGAGGTCTTTCAGTCTGAGCGACTGTAACCGGTTGTGCGCCTTGCCGGCTGCCTGCAGTTGACGCTCGAAGTCGTAGGTAATGATGGCTGAGTTCCAGGTGTGATCGAGCGAGTCCAGCACCAGGCGTAGCCGTAGCATCAGCGATCGCCGGCGCGGCTCGCCCAGGGCGGCATCGGCATTGATCGAAAAGCTGCTGGGGTCGATGCGTAACCAACCGCTGCCGTTCAACCAGACCTCCACCCAGACATGGGCCCGCTCGTCCCCTACCCGGTAGTAACCGCCCAGCTCGTTGTATTCGCCGCCGTAATAGCCGCCCACCAGTCGGGTTGGTAGACCTGAACCACGGGCCAGCAGGGCAAAAGCGGAGGCGAAAAATTCGCAGTGGCCGCTCCTGGTCTCAAAGAGGAAGCGCTCCAGGGCGTCATCGCCGGTGGGCAGGTTGGTGCGGCTGTAGCTGAAGCCGTTGCTGCGGAACCAGGCTTCCAGAGCAGCGAGACGTTCCTGGTCAGTGGCGCCGGATCGGCGAAGCCGTTGAGCCAGTTGCCGTACTCTTTGTGGCGTTTCGTTCGGCAGCTGGGACAGGCTGGTCAAGGCATGCTCAGCAACCGCAGGTGGAGGGGTAAAAGATGAAAGAACCTGATAACGCAGACGTCGTGAAGAGGGTAAGGGGCGGTTCCAGAAGGCCCAGGGGATGGTGCTGCCGTTAGGGTGCTGAAAGGAAATCGGCAGATCCAATCCCACCAGCCTACGTGAGCTGCCGGGCTCCATGGTAATGATCTGGCGTATCGGGGTGGCAGCCGAGCTGCGTGGTTGTGCTGCGGCGGCAGGAGAATCCTGCAGCCAGCGCAGACCGTCCAGTCGGCTGAAGCTCAGTCCTCGCCAGTACAGTTGGTTGGCAGCAATGCGTGGCATTTCAGCGCGAAAGACCAGTTGTCCACGTTCCGATACCTGAGCGCTCGTTCCGGGAGTTACGCTGTCAGCCAACCCTGTCGGCTGGCTCCCGCCTGCCTGTTGAATAAAATTCCAGAGCGGGAACTGGGTGCGGGGCAAGATCGGGAAAAAAAGCGGCGTCAGCAAAAGTGCGGCCAAAGGGATCAGCAGCCCTGCCAGTGTAGCCTGACGCAGACCCTGTGATGTGAGCGGCTGGTTGGCGGCCTGAAAGGTGAGCAGCACCAGCAGCAGGGCGATCATCGGCAGCATCAGGGATAACAGCAGCAGAAAACGAGGGCCCAGATCGAACAGGCTGGAGGATGAGAGGCAGAACAGGGCGATGGCGCTGGTTTGCAGCCAGGTGCGTGCCGTCTTTTCGGCGGCCAGCCGAGTGCCCAGCAATACCGACAGGATGCTGACCACCGGCAGAGCAGGGTTGGCACGGCTGAATTGGACAGCGTACCACAGGAACAGCAGGATCGAGCTGATGGTCAGGGCCAGGTGCGGGACCAGCGGTGCTGTTCTGCGTTCAGCGAACAGTCCGGCTGCCAGCCCGGCCACCATCACGAGGCGCGGCAGCAACGGCAGATGGGGGAAGAGCGAGCCGGCTCCCAGCAGGGCGATGCCGTACCCCAGCAGAGGTATCAGGCGGGGCAGCTCGAGGGTCATGGACCTTATCGCACGCGGGATGATGGGCGGCGAGGTGGCACGGGGCGCTCCGGCCTGGCCTTGGGGCGGGCATCGGCTGAGCCGGGGCGGGGTGATCGTACCGGCGGCGGACCGTCGAGCTCCGCAGCCTCCTGTGCCGTCAGCAGGCGATACTCCCCAGGTTTGAGACCACCCAGGGTCAGGTTGCCGTAGCGGATCCGCCGCAGCCTGACCACCGACAGTCCAACGGCGGCGCACATCCGGCGTACCTGCCGGTTGCGTCCTTCACGGATGGTGACCGAGAGCCAGTCGTTGTTCTGATCGGTCTTGAGCAGGCGCACCGTGGCGCCGCTTACCGGTCCGTCTTCCAGCTCAATGCCGTCGTTCAGTCGTCTGATCTGCTGCTGATCCACCTTACCCCGCACCCGCACATGATACTCCTTGTCCACCTGGTGGCGGGGATGCATCAGCCGGTTAGCCCAGGCGCCGTCGTTTGTCAGCAGCAACAGACCTTCAGAGTTATAGTCCAACCGGCCAACGGGATAGAGTCGGGCGTTAACACCTGTGACCAGTTCAGTCACCAGCTGTCTTCCCTGGGGGTCCTTCAGGCTGGTGACGTAACCGGCCGGTTTATGCAGCAGCACATAGTAGAGGGTTTCAGCCGGTTTAACCAACGCACCGTCCACGGTGATCTGGTCGGTTGCCGGATCGGCCTTGGCACCCAGTTCCGTGACAACGCTGCCGTTCACCGCAACCCGGCCAGCCAGGATCAGCTCTTCGGCAGCCCTGCGGGAGGTGATGCCGGCGGCGGCGATGATCTTTTGCAGACGTTCAGTCATGATTGGTCCTTAGGTTTTTCGTTGGTGGTGTCATCTGGGGTCAGCGCAATGGCGAAACCAGCAATGGCGCCGTACAGGGCCCCTGACCAGGGGCTGCCCAGCATGGCTCAGCCGCTGCCGGTGCAGCGTGCCAGCCAGCCCAACAGGCCACCGGCCAGGGCACCGGCGACGGTCAGAAAGATGCATTTGAGCAGTTTGCGGTTCATGGCTCCTCACAGCGGGTCGGCAGTCGCAGCAGATACCAGATAATGCCAGCTGCCAGTAGAATCAGCAGCGCCTTCAGCCAGACCGCCGGTACCAGCAGCAGGGCGGATGGCGGTAACGTCAGCAGCACCAGCGCTATGGCGGTCCGTTTGGCCCTGAGCGGTATGCCGCTGCCATCGAGGTAGCCGCCGATGATCGGTCCCAGGTGGCGGTGTTGCACCAGCCAGTCATAAAACCGCTCAGAGCTGCGCGCAAAACAGGCGGCAGCCAGCAGTAGCAAGGGAGTGGTGGGCAACAGCGGCACGAAGATGCCCACCACTCCCAGGCCGGTGGCCAGCAGTCCCAGGGCGATCAGCAGCCAGCGTAGGAGTGGATGGCGATCGTTCATCGGCCTGAAACGACAGAAGGGCGCCGCGCAGCAGGCACCCCTCTGTATCCTGTTCGTGTCCGCAGGACGCTATTCCGCCATCTGGGTCATGGCGCGGAACTTCTGGTAGCGATCTTCAACCAGTTCTTCCTTGCTCATGGCCTTCAGATCAGCCAAGTGGCTACGGATGGCCGAGCCCAGTGCCTGGGCAGTGGCCTCGTGGTCGCGGTGGGCGCCGCCCACCGGCTCATGGATGATTTCGTCGATCACCCCCAGACCGATGATGTCCTGGGCAGTGGGCTTCAGGGCTTCGGCGGCCTGGGGGCCCTTGGTGCCGTCGGACCAGAGGATGGCGGCGCAGCCCTCCGGCGAGATCACGGCGTAGACCGAATGCTCCAGCATCACTACCCGGTTGCCCACGGCAACGGCCAGGGCACCGCCGGAACCGCCTTCGCCGGTGATGCAGACGATGATCGGCACCGTCAGCTCAGCCATCTCGCGCAGGTTACGGGCAATGGCCTCGGCCTGGCCCCGCTCTTCGGCGCCGATACCGGGGTAGGCGCCGGGGGTGTCCACAAAGGTGATGATCGGCAGGTTGAACTGTTCAGCCATCCGGAACAGGCGCAGCGCCTTGCGGTAGCCCTCCGGGTTGGGCATGCCGAAGTTGCGGAAGACCTTTTCCTTGGTGTCCCGCCCCTTCTGGTGGCCCACCACCATCACCGGCTGGCCATCAAAACGGGCCAGGCCGCCCACGATAGCGTGGTCGTCGCCGTAGTTGCGGTCGCCGTGCAGCTCGTTGAAGTCGGTGAACAGGTGCTTGATGTAATCCAGTGTGAAGGGGCGGTTGATATGCCGCGCCACCTGGGCCTTCTGCCAGCGGGAGAGGTTGTTGAAGATCTCCAGGCGCTCCTGCTCAACCCGTTTTTCCAGTGAGCTGATATCGTCGGTCAGGTTCAGCTCACTGCCGCCGTTTAAGGCGCGCAACTCCTCGATCTTCTTCTCAAGCTCGGCAATCGATTTTTCAAATTCCAGATACACAGTGGCTGCCATCAGGTAACCTCACAAAAATAATTTGGCATCAGGTAAGGAATGAGGATTTTTTCGTTCCGGGTACGGCAAGCAAGGCTGCGGCTTGACGCGGTCGGGGCGGAAAAAGACCATTCACTCGAAGATCGCGGCATTATAGCCGACCAGCCGCTCCACTTCCAGCCTAAATTCATCGCTGGCCGCCACCTTCAGGTCGTCGGGCAGTCGCTGCAGTGCCATGAATCGGCTGGGAGACTCGAACTGCAGCGTCAGCGGCAAGCTGCCGGCATGTCGTTCAATCACGCCCCGTAGCGATGACAGCTGATCAGTTGAAAGCTCGGCCAATCTGAGCGCAAGGCTGACCCGGGTGGTGCTTTGGGCCTGTGCCTCCAGCAGCAGCCGTATGTCGCCGTTCGGTGCACTGGCGCCGTTTTTGCGACTATCTCGGCCGTTGGTGCGCATCACCAGCAGTTTGCAGCCCTTTTCACCCCGCTCCAGCTTGCCGGTCACCAGCAGCGGATCATCGGTTTTGAGCAGCGAACAGCACTCGGCATACACATCGGGGAAGACGGTGATCTCGATGGAACCGGTCAGGTCCTCGAGGGTGGCAAAACACATCCGGTCGCCTTTTTTGGTCATGATCTCCCGGAAGAGGGTCACCACGCCGCAGATGCGAACCTCGCTGTTGTCCACCAGCTCGGGCAGTCGGGCGATCTCGGCGCTGGCCAGGCGTTTGATGTCGGCTGCATAGCGATCCAGCGGGTGGCCGGTGATCAGGAAGCCCAGCGCCTCCTTCTCAAAGCCCAGTTTTTCCTTGTCGTGCCACTCGTCCACCGTGGGCAGCTTGCGGTTGGTGCGACTGGCAGCCACCTCGGGCAGGTCGCCGAACAGCGATACCTGGGCGCTGTCCCGCTCCTCCTGAAAACGCTGGCCAGAGGCCATGGCGTCATCCAGCACGGCCATCACCGGGGCCCGCCACTTGTGCAGCGAATCAAAGGCGCCGCATTTGATCAGTGCCTCCAGCACCCGTTTGTTGACCCGCCGCAGATCGACCCGCTCGCAGAAGTCGTAGATGTCGGTAAACAAGCCGTCCTTGCGGGCCTCGATGATCGACTCCACCGCGCCGCCCCCGACCCCTTTCACCGCACCCAGACCGAAACGCATCGAGTTGCCCACCACGGTGAAGGACTGGCCCGATGCGTTGATATCGGGCGGCAGCACCTCGATCCCCTGCTCGCGGCAGTCGCTGATGCTTTTCAGCACCTTGTCGGTGCTGTCCATGTCGCAAGATAACAGGGCCGCCATGAACTCCACCGGGTAGTGGGCCTTGAGAAAGGCGGTCTGGTAGGCGATCAGGGCGTAGGCCGCCGAGTGGGACTTGTTGAAGCCGTATTCGGCGAACTTGGCCATCTGGTCGAAGATCGCCTCGGCCTTCTTGGGATCGATCCCCTGGGCCTTGGCCCCTGCCAGGAACGGCTCCTTTTCCTTGGCCATGACCGCCGGGTCCTTCTTGCCCATGGCGCGGCGCAACAGGTCGGCGCGGCCCAGGGAGTAGCCGGCCAGGGAACGGGAGATCTGCATGACCTGCTCCTGGTAGACGATGACCCCGTAGGTGTCTTTCAGGATCGGTTCCAGTTGCGGCAGGTCGTAGACCACCTTCTGGCGACCGTGCTTGCGTTCGATGAATTCATCCACCATGCCGCAGCCCAAGGGGCCAGGACGGTAGAGGGCGCAGGCCGCGATCACGTCCTCAAAGCAGGAAGGCTTGAGCTTGACCAGCATCTCTTTCATGCCGCTGGATTCAAGCTGGAAGATGCCGGTGGTATTGCCGGCCGAGATCAGGTCGTAGCTGGCCTGGTCATCGTCACGCAGCAGGGTGATGTCGAAGGCTGGATCTTTGCCCTCCCGCACCAGCCGCACCGCGTTCTGGATCACGGTCAGGTTCTTGAGGCCCAGGAAGTCGAACTTCACCAGTCCCACCATCTCGACGTACTTCATCGAATACTGGGTGTTGATCGAGCCGGTCTTCTGATCCTTGTAGACCGGCAGGAACTCTTCCATCCGGTCCGGGGCCACCACCACCCCGGCGGCATGGGTGCCGGCGTGACGCGCCAGCCCCTCCAGGCAGATGGCGGTCTCCAGCAGCTCCCTGACCTGGGGGTCGCCGTCGCGCAGCTCCCGCAGCTGCGGTTCCTGCTCGATGGCCTTGGGCACGGTCATCTTCAGATCGTCCGGGATCAGCTTGGCGATCCGGTCCACGTCGCCATAGGCCATGCTCAAGGCCCGGCCCACGTCTCGCACCACCGCCTTGGCCTTCATGGTGCCGAAGGTGATGATCTGGCAGACCCGCTCGCGACCGTACTTCTCCACCACGTACTCGATCACCTTTTCGCGCTGGTCCTGGCAGAAGTCGACGTCGATATCAGGCATCGAGATCCGTTCCGGGTTCAGAAAGCGTTCGAACAGCAGGTTATAGGGCAGGGGGTCCAGGTCGGTGATCTTGATGGCGTAGGCCACCAGCGAGCCGGCGGCCGAGCCCCGGCCGGGCCCCACCGGGATGCCCTGGGACTTGGCCCAGTTGATGAAATCGGCCACGATCAGGAAGTAGGCCGGGAACTTCATCTGTCGAATACAGTCCAGCTCGATCCGCAGGCGGCCCCAGTAGGCCTGCTCCTGCTCCGGCGTCATCTCGGGGTGTTTGGCGCGGATGGTTACCAGACGCTGTTGAAGCCCCTCGGTGGCCTGTTGTTCCAGCAGCTCGTCATGGGTCTTGCCTTCTGGCGGTTCATAGTGGGGGAAGTAGTATTCCTTTTCCAGCGGCAGTTCCAGATTACAGCGTTCAGCGATGGCGACCGTGTTGGTGACCGCCTCCGGCGCGTAGGCAAAGGCGGCCGCCATCTCCTCCGGGGTCTTGACGTAGAACTCGTCGGCCGAGAAGCGCATGTGGGTCGGGTCGGACATGGTTTTGCCGGTCTGGATGCAGAGCAGCACCTCGTGGGCCTTGGCATCCTCCCGGTTGAGGTAGTGGCAGTCGTTGGTGGCCACCAGCGGCAGGTTGAGGGTGCGGGCCACCTCCAGCAGCCGTTGGTTGACCACGTCCTGCTCCGGCAGGGTGTTTTCCTGCAGTTCGATGTAGTAGCGGCCCGGAAACAGTTCGCTGTACCAGCGGGCGGTCTCCAGTGCATCATCCATCCGGTTGCGGCCACACTGCATGGCCACTTCACCCTTCAGGCAGGCCGACAGGGCGATCAGGCCCTCGCTGTGCTGGGCCAGCAGTTCGCGGTCGATGCGGGGGCGGTAGTAGAAGCCTTCCTTGTAACCGGCTGAGGTCAGGTAGGAGAGGTTGCGGTAGCCCACCATGTTTTCGCAGAGCAGGATCAGGTGGTAGGCCGCCTCGGAGATCCCCTTGGCGTCTTTGGAAAAACGGGAGTCGGGGGCCAGATAGACTTCGCAGCCGATGATCGGCTTGATGCCGGCCTTCTTGCACTTCAGGTAGAATTCCACCGCACCGAACATATTGCCGTGGTCGGTGATGGCCAGGGCCGACATGCCGGTCTGCTTGGCCTTGGCAACCAGGTCTTCGATCCGGATGGCGCCGTCCAGGAGCGAGTACTGGCTGTGCAGGTGCAGATGGACAAAGGGGGTGGTCGTTGCCGGTGTGTCGGTTGCTGCATCCATGGGGCATCCAAAGTGTGAACGGGAGCTCATGGCGAGATCCCGTTCGGTAAAGTTGGCACCTAGTATGCCCCACGGCGACCGCAGCTGTCAATCGTGCTGAACAGCGCAATCACGCGGGTTGGCGCGTAATGCTGCGGGGTGATTGCGGTTATTTTTTGATGGCCTCCTGCATGGCCTCACCCATCCGGGTGGGGGAGGTGGAGACTACCACGCCGCATTCCTGCAGGGTGCGGATCTTGTCCTCGGCCTTGCCCTTGCCGCCGGTGATGATGGCGCCGGCATGACCCATCCGTTTGCCGGGTGGTGCAGTGATGCCGGCGATAAAGGCCGCCACCGGTTTGCGCATATGTTCCTTGATCCAGAGTGCCGCCTCTTCCTCGGCGCCACCGCCGATTTCGCCGATCATGAAGACCGCCTCGGTCTCGGGGTCGTCGTTGAACCGTTGCAAGACGTCGATGTATTTCATGCCGATGATCGGATCGCCGCCGATACCGACGCAGGTGGACTGGCCCAACCCCAGGTCGGTCAGCTGCTTGACCGCCTCGTAGGTCAGGGTGCCGGAGCGGGAGACCACCCCCACCTTGCCGGGGGTATGGATGTAGCCCGGCATGATGCCCAGCTTGCACTGGCCGGGGGTGATCACGCCGGGGCAGTTGGGCCCCACCAGCAGGGTCTTGCTGCGTTCCTGAATGGAGCGGGCCAGCACCATGTCCCGCACCGGAATCCCTTCGGTGATGCAGACCGCCAGTTCCAGGCCGGCGTCGCAGGCCTCCAGGATGGCGTCGGCTGCGCCCGGCGGCGGCACGAAGATCATCGAGACCGTGGCGCCGGTGTAGTGCACCGCCTCCTCCACCGTGTTAAAGACCGGGATGCCCTCGATATGCACGCCACCCTTGCCGGGGGTGACCCCGGCCACGATCTGGCTGCCGTAGGCCCGGCACTGCTGGGTATGGAACAGGCCGCTCTTGCCGGTGATCCCCTGTACCAGGATCTTGGAGTTGCTATTGATCAGAATCGACATGGTCGTAGTCCCTCTTAGGCCGTGGCCAGCATGGCGACGATCTTCTGGGCGCCGTCACCCAGGTTGTCGCCGATCTGCACGTTGAGTCCCGATTCCAGCAGCAGTTGCTTGCCGTCCTCCACATTGCTGCCGTCCATCCGCACCACGATCGGCAGCAGACATTTGACCTCATTGGCCGCCTCGATGATCCCTTGGGCAATCACGTCGCAGCGCATGATACCGCCGAAGATGTTGACGAACACCGCCTGGACATCACTGTCCTGCAGGATGATCTTGAACGCCTCGGCCACCTTCTCGCGGGTGGCGCCGCCCCCCACATCCAGAAAGTTTGCCGGCTCACCACCAAATTCCTTCAACACGTCCAGGGTGGCCATGGCCAGACCGGCGCCGTTGACCATGCAGCCGATATTGCCGGTCAGCTTGATGTAGGCCAGGTCGTACTTGCCGGCGGTGATCTCCAGCGGGTCCAGCTGAGAATAGTCCACCATGTCCGGGTATTCCCGGTGGCGGTAGACCGCGTTGTCGTCAAAGGATATCTTGGCATCCATGGCCAAGAGCCAGCCGGCTCGGGTCACCACCAGCGGGTTGATCTCCACCAGGGAGCAATCCTTTTCCAGGCAGCATTTATACAGATTGAGGATCAGTTCGACGCAGTCTTCGCAGACGCTGCCGGTCAGACCGAGTGCCAGGGCGATCTTGCGGGCCTGGTAGGTGCGCAGGCCGGTAAACGGGTCGATGGTCAGGACGTGAATCTTTTCAGGCGCCTTTCGGGCCACCTCTTCGATCTCCACGCCGCCTTCAGCCGAGGCGATCAGGCAGTAGCGCGAGTTTTCACGGTCGAGGGTGATAGAGAGGTAAAACTCGCGGGCGATCTCCACCGCCTCCTCCACCAGGATGCGACGTACCTTGAGCCCTTCCGGCCCGGTCTGGGGGGTGACCAGCCGCTTGCCGAACAGTTCCTTGGCCAGTTCGGCGGCCTGCTCCGGGTGATGCACCACCTTGACCCCGCCTGCCTTGCCACGACCGCCGGCGTAGATCTGGGCCTTGACCACACAATGGCCGCCCATCATCTTGGCGCCCCGTTCCACCTGATCGGCGGTCAGGGCCACCCGGTTGCGCGGCACCGGGATGCCGTACATGCTTAGGATCTCTTTGGCCTGGTACTCATGGATGTTCATAGCAACTCCTCATGGTAAGGATGCGGGGAGTATACCAGCCTTCGGTGCGGCTTCAAGCTAATTTAAGTGACGGTAAAAAAGTATTGTCGGGCTAAATTTTTTGTTGGCGGGCGAGCTCTGCCTCGGAGAGGCGCAGGTAGGTGGGGAGCAGCTGTTCCGGGGTGTCTGTCATGCCTTTTCGGAAAGCCGTTTCGGCAAGCAGGGTGCCATGGGCGGCGTAGGGGATGGCATGGCTGGTCGGGGCAAACAGGGCGTTGTCGCCCAGCAGATCTTGGATCAGTTGGCGGTAGCGGGTTGCGCCGTCACCCAGGAAGATGGTGGGCCCGGACAGTTGCTGCAGGAATTCGGTCGGGGGCAGGGCGCAGTCATTACGCAGCGGCGTCGGCAACGGGTTGCAGCTGTAGAGGCCGGCGTAGACCTCGTTTTTACGGGCATCCAGCAGTGGACAGACCGGATGCTGTGCATAGGGCAGCTGCATGGCCAGCAGGGCCAAGGTTGAGATGCCGATGCAGGGTTTGCCGTGGGCCAGGGCCAGGCCCTGGATGGTGGCAACCCCGGTGCGGACACCGGTGAAGGAGCCAGGGCCGTTGGCGCAGGCAAACAGGTCGATCTGTGCGCTGTCCAGTTCGCAGGAGGCCAGCAGGCGCTGCAGTTCAGGCAGCAGCCAGGCGTTCTGCCGTTTGCCCGGCGCCGTCACCAGTGATGCTGCCAGTAGCTGGCCGTCCCGGCTGATGGCGATGCTGCTGGGCCCGCTGGTGGTGTCCAGACAGAGGGTCAGCATCAGTTGCTGATGAAGTAGCGCATGATGTCGTTGTAGAAGGCCAGCACCATCAGGCCGATCAACAGCAGCATGCCGGCTTGTTGTGCATATTCGCGTACCTTCTGTGGTACCGGCCGGCGGATGATCAGTTCAACGGTGTAGAACAGCAGATGACCGCCGTCCAACACCGGCACCGGCAGCAGGTTGAGGATGCCCAGGTTGATGGAAACTACCGCCAGCAGCAGGAAGAAGGTGGCGCCGCCGGACTGGGCGGCCTTGTTGGCCATGTCGGCGATCATGATCGGGCCGCCGACGGTCTTGAGCGGCACGACCCCCTGGAACAGCTTCACCAGCGAAAGGACGGTCAGCCTGGTTACTTCCACCGCCTTGGCATTACCCAGTTGAATCGCATCCAGCAGTCCGAAGCGTTGCGTCACCACATCATAGGCCGGGGTGACTCCCACGATCGGCTTCTGGATGGTCTCGCCGAACAGGTTCTTGGCCTCGCTCAGCTCCGGAGTCATGCGCAGCGTGGTGGTCTGGTCCTTGCGTAGGATGGTGATGGCCACCTCGTCCCTGGCCTTGGCCATTTCGGCGGAGAAGTCTTCCCACTGGTGAATGGTGCGGCCATTGACTGCGGTAATCAGGTCGCCGGTCTGCAGGCCTGCCCGGGCGGCCGGCTTGTCTTTGAATACCTCGCCGATGGTGGCCTTCATGATCGGCATGCCGGCCAGGTAGAGCATGATCAGTAACAGCCAGGCAAAGCCCATGTTGAAGGCCGGGCCGGCAATCACCACCGCCATCCGGTGCCAGACCGGACGGTGGGAAAAGGATTGGGCGCGATCCTCATCGCTGAGTTGCGATGCCGGGCGTTGGGGCAGTTGCTCTCCAGCCTGTTCATAGTCTTTCTCGATCATCTCATTTTCTTCAAAGCCACCTTCGCCGAACAGCTTGACGTAGCCCCCCAGCGGGAATGCCGATAGCAGGTATTCGGTATCGCCCCAGTGCCAGCCGATCAGCTTGGGGCCGAAGCCCAGTGAGAACTTTTCTACCCGGATGCCGAGCCATTTGGCTATCAGGAAGTGACCCAGCTCGTGGACGAAGATCAGGATACCGAGTACGAGGATGAAATAGAGAAATATCATGTGATTACCTTGTCAGTGCTGCGCAGATGGTACGGGCCGTCTCGCGGCCCCACTGGTCGGCTGCCAGCACCTCGTCGATAGAGGCCAGGCGGTGGGCTTGGTGACTGTCCATGGTCTGCTCGATCACCCGGGCGATCTGCAGGAAGCTGATCCGCCCCTCCAGAAAGGCCTCTACGGCGATCTCG
This sequence comes from Geobacter sp. UBA4074, assembly GCA_002383415.1. Taxonomy (GTDB): domain Bacteria; phylum Desulfobacterota; class Desulfuromonadia; order Geobacterales; family Pseudopelobacteraceae; genus Trichlorobacter. The sequence goes on along the minus strand of DFYU01000104.1, from coordinate 89,266 downwards.
TTGGCGGCGTTCATCACTGCCGGCATGCTTTCGCCTTCGCCCAGCGCACGGTAGGCTAGACCAAGACAGGGAAAGCGTTCCAGGTCGGGTTTGTAGAAGGTCAGCCCCGACAACTCGGTCAGATCCAGCGGTTTCACCCCGCTGCTGACCCGTTCCGGATAGGAGAGGGCGTAGGCGATCGGGGCCTTCATGTCCGGCATCCCCAGCTGGGCAATCACGCAACCGTCAACGTATTCCACCATGGAGTGGATGATGCTCTGAGGGTGGATGTTGACGCTGATCTTTTCGGCCGGCGCATCGAACAGCCAGCGGGCTTCGATAACTTCCAGTCCCTTGTTCATCATGGTGGCAGAATCGATAGTGATCTTGCGGCCCATGTTCCAGTTGGGGTGATTGAGGGCGTCCTGCACGGTGACGGCCTTCAGTCTCTCCAGAGGGGTCTCGCGGAACGGTCCACCGGAGGCGGTCAGGATGATCTTGGTGATATCCTGATTGCGGTGTCCTGTAATGGATTGAAATACCGCACTGTGCTCACTGTCTACGGGGTGCAGCTTGACCTGGTGTGTGGCCACCAGTTCCATGAACAGGTGCCCTGCGGTGACCAGGGTTTCTTTGTTGGCCAGGGCCACATCCTTGCCGGCCCGGATCGCGGCGGCGGTGGGCACCAGCCCGGCGGCGCCGACGATGGCGGCCACCACCATCTGGACACCATCGGCAGTGGCCACGGCGCATAATCCCTCCAGGCCGCCGACCAGCGAGACATCCTGTCCGTCCAGTAGCTCTCGCAGACGGGGGAGGTCAGCCGGATCGGCCACAGCCACCAGCTTGGGACGGAACTGGCGCACCTGGCGGGCGCACAGCTCCAGGTTCTTGCCGGCCGACAGTGAAACCACCCTGAATTTGTCAGGGTGAGCGGCCACGATCTCCAGGGTGCTGACGCCGATTGATCCGGTGGAACCGAGGATGGCAATCTGCTTCATCACGAAAACCTCCCGAAGAGGTAGATGGCGAAGTAGTACGTGACCGGAGCAGCCAGAATGATGCTGTCCAGGCGATCAAGTACCCCGCCGTGACCGGGCAGCAGGGTGCCGGAATCCTTGACCCCGAAGCTGCGCTTCAAGAGTGATTCAAACAGGTCGCCCAGCTGGCCGGTGATCCCCACCAGCAGGGCTGCCAGCAGGGCGTCGACGTAGCTTAAGGAGCTGAAGAAGGTGAACTTGGCCAGCAGGGTTCCGCCCAGGCTGCCCAAGAGCCCTCCCAGGGCGCCCTCGATGCTCTTTTTGGGGCTGACCGCCGGGTAGAGCCGGTGCTTGCCGATGGCGCTGCCGATGTAGTAGGCGGCTGAGTCGTTGGTCATCACGATCAGCATGATCAAGAGCAACCAGGAACTGCCGTCGGGCAGCAGGCGCAGCATCACCAGGTGGGCCAGCAGAAAGGGTACATACAGGTAGGCGGTTACCACCAGGCTGACATCGCGCGCAACGGTCTCCATATCCCGCAGACGGAACAGGAAGTGAAAGGCGGTCAGCAGGAAGAAGCCGGCGCAGGCCATGATAAACAGGCGTCCATCGACAAAGAGGGGGGTAAACAGCACCAGTGCGCCGTAGAGGGCGAAGGGCAGCAGTTCGCCCTTGCGATCCGGCAGTGCCATGGCAAAGAATTCCTGCAGTCCCACTGCGCTAAACAGTGACAGCAGCAGGGCAAAGTGCCACGGCTCTCCCTTGACAATGGTCAGGATGACGACCGGCAACAGTACCAGGGCGGTCAGCAGGCGTTGAATAGGTCAGCTCCTTTGCGCCAGTCGGATCTGGGCGCTGGTCTTGCCGAAGCGGCGTTCGCGGGCCTGGAAATCGGCCAAGGCGCGATACAGTTCGCTGATGGTAAAATCGGGCCAGTTGATCTCGGTGAAGTAGAGTTCGGTGTAGGCCAGCTGCCAGAGCAGGAAGTTGCTGATCCGCATCTCGCCGCTGGTCCTGATCAGGAAGTCGGGATCTGGCAGGCCGACGGTGTCCAGATGCCGTGCCAGCAGCTCTTCGGTCACCTGCTCCGGCTGCAGTCCGCCGCTGGCAACTTCACGGGCAATCATGGCCGCAGCGCGGGTCAGTTCCTGGCGGCCGCCGTAAGACAGGGCCAGGGTTAACACCATGCCGCTGTTGGTGGCGGTCCTGGCCAGCGAATCGTCCAGGGCCTGGTTGATGTCGTCGGGCATCTCGCTGCGGTTGCCGATCACGTTGAAGCGGATGTTGTGCTTCATCATCCGGCTGGTCTCGGAGCGTACGAATTTTTTGAGCAGGGTCATCAGCGCCCGCACTTCGGTCGCTGGGCGGGACCAGTTCTCCGACGAGAAGGCAAACAGGGTCAGGTAGGGAATCCCGAGCAGGGAAGACTGTTCCACCACCATGCGCACCGTTTCCACACCACGCTGGTGGCCCACGATCCGCTTGAGCATCCGTTCCTGTGCCCAGCGCCCGTTGCCGTCCATGATGATNNACCTCCTTCTCCTTGTGGGAGAGGATTTCATCGAGGCGTGCGATGACGGCATCGGTAGCGGTCTGCACATCCTTCTCGTGTTTTTTCAGCTCATCCTCGGTGATCGCCTTGTCCTTTTCCAGTTTTTTCAGGTCGTCGATCGCCTTGCGCCGGATATTGCGCACGGCCACCTTGTGGTCCTCATCCATTTTTTTGAGGCCCTTGACGATCTCCTTACGGCGCTCCTCGGTGAGGGGGGGCAGGGTTAGGCGGATCAGCTTGCCGTCGTTGCCGGGGGTCAGTCCCAGGTTGGCGTTCAGGATCGCCTTTTCGATCGGGCCGATCATCTTGCTTTCCCACGGGCTGATGGTGATGGTGCGCGGTTCCGGCACCGCCAGGTTGGCCACCTGGGACAGGGGGGCCGGGTTGCCGTAGTAGTCAACCCGCACCTCGTCCAGCAGCGAGATGTTGGCTCGGCCGGTGCGTATCTTCAGGTATTCCTTGCGCAGGTCCTCCACGGTCTTATCCATGTGGGCCTTCATGTCGGTAATGACGGTTTTGGGCATGGTCAGTCTCCTTGGACGATGGTACCGATGGTCTGGCCGCTGATCACCTTTTTGATGTTGCCCGGGGTGGTCAGGTCAAAGACAATGATCGGCAGATGATTATCCATACAGAGCGAGGTGGCGGTTGCGTCCATCACCTGCAGTCCCTGCTGCAGCACATCGATGTAGGTCAGTTCGTTATAGCGTGTGGCGTTGGGGTCCTTTTTGGGGTCAGCCGAGTAGACACCGTCCACTTTGGTGCCCTTCAGGATTACCTGGGCGTTGATCTCCATGGCCCGCAGGCTGGCGGCGGTATCGGTGGTGAAGTAGGGGTTACCGGTGCCGGCCCCGAAGATCACGACCCGTCCTTTTTCCAGGTGGCGCACCGCCTTGCGGCGAATGTAGGGTTCGGCCACTTCCTGCATGGCGATGGCTGACTGGACCCGGGTGGAGACGCCGATTTTCTCCAGGGCGTCCTGCATGGCCAGGGAGTTGATCACGGTGGCCAGCATCCCCATATAGTCGGCGCTGGCCCGGTCCATCCCTTTGGATGAGGCAGCCAGGCCACGGAAGATGTTGCCGCCACCGATCACCAGCGCCAGTTCAACACCGTTGTCCACTACTTCCTTGATCTCGGCGGCGATGGCGTTGATGGTGGCTGGATCGATGCCGTAGCCCTGATCGCCGGCCAGGGATTCGCCAGACAGTTTCAGCAGTACCCGTTTGTATGACTGTCGCGACATAGATCATCTCCCCTCTTGATAAGAAAAAAGCCGGCCTGGTGGGCCGGCTTCTCGGCTGCTTAGAGTCCGGCCGCCGCCGCCACTTCGGCGGCAAAGTCCGATTCCTTCTTTTCCAATCCTTCACCAAGCACGAACTTGGTGAAGCGCTTGAGGCTGATGGCGCCACCCAGGGCCTTGCCGGTCTCGTCCAGGTATTTCTGTACCGACTTGTCCGGATCCTTGACAAAGGCCTGTTCCACCAGACAGATGTCGCCGTAGAACTTGTTGACCTGGCCCTCGAGGATCTTCTCGATGATGTTGTCCGGCTTGCCGGTCTGGCGGGCCTTGTCGCGGTAGATCTCCTTCTCGCGCTCCAGCACGTCAGTCGGCACTTCACTGCGTTGCAGGTAGGCGGGGGAGGCGGCGGCCACATGCATGGCCACATCGCGCAGGCAGGCTGCCAGACGCTCGTCAGCGGTGCCTTCAAAAGCGGCCTCAACCAGTACGCCGATCTTGCCGCCGGCGTGGATGTAGGAACCAACCATGCCGTTGCCGGCTACGCTGAAGCTGGCAAAACGACGGATCTGCATATTCTCGCCGATCACGGCGATCGCCTCGGTCAGCAGGGTCTGGACGGTCTTGGCTGCGTCGCCGGCAAAGGCTTGTGCCAGCAGGGCGTCCATGTCGGCCGGGTCTTTCTGCAGGACGTGATCGGCCACCTGCTTGACAAAGTCCTGGAACTTGTCGTTTTTGGCAACAAAGTCGGTCTCACTGTTGATCTCGACCAGTACACCCTTTTTGCCGTCTGCGGAAAGGGCGGTGGCTACCATGCCCTCAGTAGCGGCGCGGCCGGCCTTCTTGGAGGCAGCGGCCAGACCCTTCTTGCGCAGGTAGTCGACGGCCTGCTCCATGTTGCCGCCCACCTCTTCCAGGGCTTTTTTGCAATCCAGCATCCCGGCGCCGGTGGTCTTTCTCAGTTCATTGATCTGTGCAGCGGTGATTGCCATGTTCGTCTATCCTCCGGACCACATACGGTGGTCGTTTGTAATCTGATGTGTAAACTGCGATTAGTCGGCGCTGGCTTCGCAGGCCACGTTGTCACCCATGGCGGCCTCAAGTTCGTCGGCGCCTTCGGCGTTGCTCTGCAGGGCGGTGTTGCGGGCTTCGGAGCCTTCCAGCACGGCGTCAGCGATCTTGGCCGACAGCAGGCGGATGGCACGGATGGCGTCGTCGTTACCGGGGATCACGTAGTCGATCATATCCGGGTCGCAGTTGGTGTCAACAATGGCCACCACCGGAATGCCCAGTTTCTTGGCTTCCTGTACGGCGATCTCCTCATTCTTGGGGTCGATCACGAACATCAGGCCGGGCAGCTTGTGCATGTTCTTGATGCCACCCAGCACCTTTTGCAGCTTATCGCGCTCTTTGTCCATCTGGAGCGCCTCTTTTTTGGTGTAGGCATCGATGGTGCCGTCATCGAACATGGCGTCCAGTTTTTTCAGACGCTCGATGCTCTGCTTGACGGTGGAGAAGTTGGTAAGCATGCCGCCCAGCCAGCGCTGGTTGACATAGTACTGGCCGCAACGCGATGCCTCTTCGGCCACCGAGTCCTGGGCCTGCTTCTTGGTGCCGACGAACAGGACGCTGTTGCCCTGCTCAACGCAATCTTTGACATAGCTGTAGGCGGATTTGAAGTAGCGGACGGTCTTCTGCAGGTCGATGATGTAGANNCCTCCAGCAGTTCCTTCATGCTGATACTTGACATACTAATCTCCTTTGGTTTTTTCCTCCGCCCCGTCTTTAATCCCTGCACGTCACAAGGGACACCGCCGGTTTTTTACTCGGGGCGTGTGAATTGAAAAGCAGGATTTTTTATCACAACATCACTAGGAAAATCAAGGGAAAAGGTGCGCAGGTGAGATGGTTCGACGTGACTGGAGCCAGCTGGAAACGAAACTGCACAAGACCCAGTCGGGCCTTGTGCAGGTCTCTTGTGCATATCTGCCGAAGCGGGTTAGCAGCCGGCGGTCTTCTGGGCTCGTTTCATGATCTTGGTGTCGCCGTCATAGATGATCCGCAGCTCGTCGCCCACCCGAATCTTGCGATCGCGATATTTTTCCAGCTCCATCGGGTTGGTGACCTGCAGCATGATCGGTGCTTCAGTCTTGCGGTCTTTGAGGGTGACTTCGGCGACGTTACCCAGCATCTTGATGTTGGTGACGGTGCCGATCATCCGGACGGTACCGGCAAACACCAGGCTGCTGGACATCGTCAGCACGACCAGCACAACAACTGCGCACAGCTTTTTCATATGTTCCTCCTGTGATGAGCCGCCGGAAGCGGCTGAGTAAGGTGACTGAACTGAGTGTGTTGCAGCTGCATGTTGCCGTTAATGTTGGTTAAACGATTGTTTGTATGGGGCTTTGTTGTGTCGCTGCACGTTTTTATTGGCAACTATTGAGGTGAGTATAGCGCAAGTTTCAGCGACGTCAACCTATCAGCAACGTTGCATGATAATTTTCATTAAGTCTGGGCATCAGCAGCGGGGGGCAGCAGCGGGCAGGCGGCAATGCAACGTCCGCACAGGGTGCAACGGCCAGCATCGTTTACCGTGGCTCGTTTGCGATGGTTTGTTGTCGTAAGGGTGATGATTCGCTCGGGGCAGGCGGCTACGCAGCGGCCACAGCCGGAGCAGCGGGTAACAGCCAGGATCGGCGGTTCAGTTGGCATCGCCGAACAGTTCCGGTTGTTTCCACTCTTTGATCACCTGCTGCTTTTTGCGCAGCGGATAGTAGCGCGGACAGGAAGAGATCAGGGCGAACGAGGGCTGCTTGCAACTGCGCCGGCAGCCAGCGCAGAGCTTGTTGGGAGCGGCGTTGTTCTTGGCTGTATGGGCAGGTTGTTTGGTCACGGGCTACCCTGGAGGCCAGGCAAATTCTCGTCCGGCCAGCAGATGGATGTGCAGGTGAAACACGGTCTGGCCGGCATCGGCGCCGTTGTTCTGTACCAGCCGGAAGCCGCCTTGGTCCAGACCCCGTTCGCGGGCCAGATGGCCGGCTACCCGCAGCAGGTGCCCCACCGTTGCCTCGTCCTGCTGCTCCATATCGAGACAGTTGCTGAAATGCCGCTTGGGCAGCAGCAGCAGGTGGAGCGGCGCCTTGGGGGCGATATCCTCGATCGCCACCATCAGCTCGTCCTCATAGACCTTCTTGGCCGGGATCTGTCCGGCGATGATCTTGCAGAAGATGCAGTCACTCATGGTTTGCTCCTCGTCTCAGTCCCATCAGAAACTCACGGTTGCCATCGGCGCCGCTGATCGGTGAATCGCAGATGCCCAACAGCTCGGCGCCCAGCTCAGCGGCCAGGCGCTCCATGTTGGACAACACCTCGTCGTGCAGCCGGGGGTCCCGTACAATGCCGCCTTTGCCCACCGCCCCCTTGCCCACCTCAAACTGGGGCTTAATCAGGGCAACCACCTCGGCCGGCCGTTTCAACAGCGCCAGGGTCGGTGGCAACACCAGGTTGAGCGAGATGAAGGAGGCGTCGATCACCGCCAGGTCCGGCAGCGGATCAAGCTGATCCGGTTGCAGGTGGCGGATGTTGGTCTTTTCCAGCACCACCACCCGCGGGTCTTCGCGCAGTTTCCAGGCCAACTGGCCGTAGCCCACATCCACGGCATAGACCTGTGCCGCTCCTCGCTGTAGCAGGCAATCAGTGAAGCCGCCGGTGGAGGCGCCCACGTCAATGGCCGTCCTGCCGGACGGGTCAATGCCGAACTGATCCAGTCCTTTTTCCAGCTTGAGGCCGCCGCGACTGACATAGGGCAGCAGCTCGCCCTTGATCCGTATCTCGACATCGGCTGCAACCTGCTGGCCGGCCTTCTGTGCGGCGTGGTCCCCCACCACCACCTGGCCGGCCATGATCAAGGCCTGGGCCTTCTCGCGGGAAGGGGCCAGGCCTCGCTCAACCATTAGCTTGTCAAGGCGCAGCTTGCTGCTCATGCACTGACAAGTTGACTCTTCGTAAAGATGGTCTTCAGCCAGTAGCCTTCGGCTTCAATGTTTTCACGGCCGCCTTCCTCGCGGTCCACCAGTGAGACGATACCCAGCACGTCCAGCCCTTCCTCCTTGGCGCGGTTGACCGCCTTCATGGATGAGCCGCCGGTGGTGACCACGTCCTCCACGATCACCACCTTGGTGCCGGGAGGCAGGTTCTTGCGGCCCTCCAGCCACTGGCCGGTGCCGTGTCCTTTGGGCTCCTTGCGGATGATAAAGGCGTGCAGCGGTTTGCCGTCCAGGCAGGCGGCGATTGAGGTGGCGGTGGCGATCGGATCGGCCCCCAGGGTAATGCCGCCCACGGCCTGTACGCCAGGTACGTCCTTGATCGCCTCGTAGAATAGCTTGCCCACCAGCAGGCCGCCTTCGGCGTGCAGGGTGGTCTGTTTGCCATCAAAATAGAAATCGCTCTGGCGGCCGGAGGCCAGGGTCACCAGCCGTTTTTCGTAGGAAAGCTCCAGGATGATCTGTTTCAACTTCTCGCGGTCGGTCATTGCTCTTTATACTCCTCTCCTTCAAATAGACCCATCTGGGGTTTTTGTGATGGCGCCGGGAAACCGATCGGGTATTCACCGGTGAAACAGGCGGTGCAGAAATCCCGGTGGCCCAGGCCGGTGGCGTTGATCAGGCCTTCCTCGCTCAGGTAGCCCAGAGAGTCGGCGGTGATGTAGCGCCGGATTTCCTCGATGGTGTGTGAGGAGGAGATCAGTTCCTTGCGGTTGGGGGTGTCGATGCCGTAGAAGCAGGGGTAGCTGGTGGGGGGGGAGGAGATGCGCATATGGACCTCCTTGGCACCGGCGTTGCGCACCATCTTGACGATCTTGCGGGAGGTGGTGCCACGCACGATGGAGTCGTCAATCACCACCACACGCTTATCTTTCAACAGCTCGCGCACCGGGTTGAGCTTGATCTTGACCCCGAAGTGGCGGATCGACTGGGCCGGTTCGATGAAGGTGCGGCCCACGTAGTGGTTGCGGATCAGCCCCAGCTCGAACGGGATGCCGGACTGCTCGGCGTAGCCCATGGCGGCCGGTACGCCCGAGTCGGGCACCGGGATGACGATGTCGGCATCGATGGCATGCTCACGGGCCAGCTGGCGACCAAGTTCCTTGCGCACCTGGTAGACGTTCTTGCCGAAGATGGTGGAATCGGGTCGGGCAAAATAGACGAACTCGAAGATGCAAGGGGTCGCTTCAATCGGTTTGAACGGGAACAGGGACTGCATCTGGCCGTCTTTGGTGANNATCAGGTCCAGGGCACAGCTCTCCGAGGCCACCACCCAGCTATCGCCCAGTTTGCCCAGGCACAGAGGCCGGAAGCCGTTGGGGTCCCGCACCGCGATCATGCGGGTCTCGGTCAGGAACAGCAGGCAGTAGGCGCCTTTGACCCGTTTCAGTGCGTCGATGATCCGGTCCACCAGGGAGTGGGTGTGGGAGACCGCCAGCAGGTGGATGATGATCTCGGTGTCCATGGTGGTCTGAAAGATGGAGCCGTAGGCCTCCAGCTCCGCCTTGAGCAGGTGGGCGTTGACCAGGTTGCCGTTGTGGGCAACCGCAATTGAGCCGCGGGAGTAGTCCACCATGATCGGCTGGACGTTCTTCTCCACTGAGGCGCCGGCGGTGGAGTAGCGCACATGGCCGATGGATGACGTGCCGGGCAGTTTCTCAAACACCTGCTGATTGCCGAACACGTCGGCCACCAGGCCCATCCGTTTGTGGGCATGCAGGCCGCTGCCGTCGGAGGAGACGATGCCGCAGCTCTCCTGGCCGCGGTGCTGCAGGGCGTACAGACCCAGGTAGGTCAGGTTGGCGGCCTCGGGGTGGCCGTAGATGCCGAACACGCCACATTCTTCTTCCGGGCGGTAGATCTTCATAGCAGGTTGTTCCTCACAAATTCGGCTGCGTTGGTGTACAGGATCAGACCGTCGCCGGCTTCCGGCAACTGTTCGCGGGTCCAGCGGGGGTGCTGGGTATAGTGAACAAAAGCCTCCGGGTGGGGCATCAGTCCCATCAGGCGGCCAGTGGGGTCGCACAGGCCGGCGATGGCGTTGGTGGAGCCGTTGGGGTTGGCCGGGAACTCCATGGTCGGGGCGCTGTAGTCGGCGTCGCAGTATTTCAGCACCGCCAGGTGGCCGGCCTCGATCCGCTCCAGGGTCTGCGGGGTGTCGGTCAGGAATTTGCCCTCGCCGTGGCGCACCGGCAGGTAGATCCCTTGGTCGATCCCCTTGGTGAAGACGCAGGGTGAGGCAGCATCAACCTTCAGGTAGCACCAGCGGTCCTGGAAACGGCCTGAATCATTGTGACAGAGGGTCACGGTCTGGGTCAGGGTGGTGCCGTCCAGGGCCGGCAGCATGCCCATCTTGACCATCAACTGGAAGCCGTTGCAGACCCCCAGCACCAGCTTGCCGGCCTTGATGAAACGGGTGAACTGCTCCACCAGTTTTTCGTTGCTGCCGGCTACACTGGCGTTCTTCAGCCGGTTGGCCTGGGCCTTGGCACTGCCCAGGTCGTCGCCGTCCAGGAAACCGCCGGTCAGGTTCAGGAAGTGGTAGTCGTCAAGCCGAACCTCGCCGGAGAGGAGCTCCGCAATATGGGCGATGCGGGCCTCGTCGAAGCCGCCCAGACGGCAGGCGTGGGCCGCCTCCATCTCGCAGTTGGTGCCGTTGCCGGTAATGACCAGCGCGCGTGTTGGGTTCATAGTATGTCAGCCTTTATGGTTATTTGGCACTATATTTGGGAGGTTTCTCGAATAAACGTGGTTGTGGAGGTTCAATAACTTTTTGTTTGTTCCAAACGATTCCGTTTCTCTTTGTTCCCTCATCAGAGATCTCGTTTCCCCAAGCCATCCAGCCTGGTTGAGGGTGACGGCAAAAAAGTTCGAGATATGGGCCAGGACTACATGATTCAATGAGCTTGTATTGTTCGTCAGGTTTTCTAGAATGCTCGCGTTTATTTGACGCAATAATATTTACCTGGCGTCTTCCGGCATCCAGTGTTCTTAATTTGCCGCGTATGCCAAAAAGAATTAATTCAGTAACATTACGAAAATAGAATCCAACGCCACGGCCATCAGGGCCACCGTCTTTTCTTGTCTTGTACCAGACAAGGTTGCTTTTATAAGTAAAACCCCAGCGTTTCATAACTTCAAGCCCTTCTGCAAGAAGAGCGTTCGGAACCCACAGATAGAGATGACTTTGCTGCGCTGCAATATCTTGGACAGGAAGTGACATGATGTCTTCTAAGTTCATAGTTGGATAGCGAAGCAGTCGTTGATGCTCTGGCGCCATTTTGCCTGTCCTATTATTAAACTGCCAAGGAGGGTCAGCAAGAATAGTCCCAAACTCTCCGTTAACTCTTCTTTTGAAGTCCTGTATAGCTTCAATCATTAGCAATCCTCAAGGTACAGCGATTTTTTAATTCCAAACACAAGGAGCGGGCACCCAGCACCGCCACCGCCTTCAATCCTTGGTAACAATTTACTCATGTGGGTAGTAGAAGATCCGTAAGAAGAACCGCGTTGCAAGCTATCAAATATATCCTGCAGTTCGTCGCACCGCGTAATAATAATGCCAGCGCAGATTGCTCTGAGATCGAATAGAAGTCTGAAGTTGTTGAGATCTCTGTCGAAGAATGGGTCTTTGTTATTCCATTCAATTTCCAATGCAACTCGGTTTTTATAGCAGTCTACCTTGTGAGTTGGCGAGTCCATTTGATGTGCATCAACAATAACTTTTGTCTCAAATGATTTTTCAATCCAACCCTTTTCGGCAAAAGCGCTATCGATGGACTCAGCAACTTTCGATTTTCTACCACCGCCTACAGTGATCCAGCTTTTTTTTAAACGAAACTCTGTTAACACAGAAATAATATCATGCCATTCAGTGGTGAAGTCGCTCTTCAATATAGCACAGGCATGCTTCCACTCGTGAACCTCATAATTTTGGCGAATATATTCAGGAAGCAAATCAATAGCCATAATTAACTCCGAAATATAGGGTGTTCATACCCCTACAGCTCCTTCAGGGTGCGTTGCCAGGCGGTCTTCAGTTCTGCCAGGCTGCTGTGCAGGACGGTCTTGCCGGACAGGCCGGCGATGGTCAGCGCATCGCTCTCGGTCACCTGGCCGATCTGACGGAAGGCCGTACCGGCCATGGCCTCCTCAAAGGCCGACCACTGGGCCGGGTGGACCGTTATCAACAGGCGGGAGGCGCTTTCCGAGAACAGCAGCACCTCATCGGTCCGGTAACGTGTATCACCATCAAAGGGGACATTGGCCAGCTCGACCCGGCAGCCAAAGCCGCCGGCAAAGGCCGACTCCGCCAGGGCTACGGCCAGGCCGCCGTCGGACAGGTCGTGGCACGAGGCCACTAATCCGCTCATAATCGCCTGATGCAGCGCCTTGTAGCGGGCCAGTGCCGAGCTGACATCCACCTGAGGCACCTTGCTGCCGGTGTAGCCCTGCATGGCCAGGTACTCCGAGCCACCCAGTTCGTCCTTGGTGTCGCCCAGCAGGCAGATGATGTCGCCCGGCCGCTTGAAGTCCATGGTGACGGCGCAGCGCGCATCGGGGATGGTGCCGATCACCGAGAACAGCAGGGTCGGCGGGATCGAGATCTTGGTGGTGCCGTCGTAGAAGTCGTTCTTCATCGAGTCTTTGCCGGAGATCAGCGGCAGGTTGAGCGGCACGCAGTAGTCCAAAAGCGCCTGGTTGGCCCGTACCAGCTGGGCCATCTTGTAGGGGCCGTCCGGGGTCTTGTCCGACAGCACCGGGTCGCACCAGCAGAAGTTGTCCAGGCCGGCCCAATGCTCCGGGTTGCCGCCCACGGCCACGTAGTTGCGCAGCGCCTCGTCGATGGCGTTGGCGGCCATATGGTAGGCGTCGATGTCGGAGTAGCGCGGGCAGATACCGTGGGAGACCACCACACCCTTGAAGGAGTCCAGGATCGGGCGCACCACCGCCGCATCGGAGGGGCCGTCGTTGGTCACCCCGCTGAACGGCTTGACCACCGAGCCGCCCTGCACCTCATGGTCGTAGCGCCGCACCACCGATTCCTTGGAACAGATGTTGAGGCGTCCCATCAGCTCCAGCAGGTCAGGGGTCCAGTCGTCCTTGTCCTGGGCCGGGGCCTCCGGGTTGATCGGAGGTTGCCACTTGGCCGGAATCTGCATCGGCGGCAACCCCTCGTGCATGAAGGCCATCGGCAGCCAGGCCACGGTCTTGTCGCCATACAGGATATGGAAGATGCCGCTGTCGGTGAACTCGCCCAGTACGGTGGCCTCGCAACCGAAACGTGTTGCCATGGCCATGAACTCGTCCAGCTTCTCCGGCGGCACGGCCAGTGACATCCGCTCCTGGGCCTCGGAGATCAGGATCTCCCACGGATCGAGGCCGGGGTATTTCAGGGGGGCCTTGGCCAGGTCCATCCGGCAGCCGTTGCATTCGCCGGACATCTCGCCGATGGAGGAGGAGAGGCCGCCGGCGCCGTTGTCGGTGATGAAACGGTACAGCCCCTTGTCGCGGGCCCGGATCAGGAAGTCGAACATCCGCTTCTGGGTGATCGGGTCGCCGATCTGCACGGCGGTAACCGGTGAGTTTTCGTTCAGCTCTTCGGAGGAGAAGGTGGCGCCGTGGATGCCGTCCTTGCCGATCCGGCCGCCGGTCATCACGATCAGGTCGCCGGGCTGGATGCTCTTCTCATGGCCCGGGATACCGTTGACCGTGGCCGGCATCAGCCCAGCGGTGCCGCAGAACACCAGCGGCTTGCCGGCGAAGCGTTCGTCAAACACGATCGAGCCGTTGACGGTGGGGATACCGGACTTGTTGCCGCCATGCTCAACCCCTTCCACCACGCCTTCGAAGATCCGGCGGGGATGCAGCAGGCGGCTGGGCAGCGGCTTGTCGTAGAACGGGTCGGCAAAGCAGAACACGTCGGTGTTGAAGATCAGTTTGGAACNNACCCCCACGATGCCGGTCAGCGCCCCGCCGTAAGGGTCCAGCGCCGATGGCGAGTTGTGGGTCTCCACCTTAAAGACCAGCGAGTTGTTGTCGTCAAAGGTGATCACCCCGGCGTTGTCCTTGAAGACCGACAGGCAAAAGTCCTGCTCCCCCATCTTTTCGCGCACCTCTTTGGTGGTGCGCTGGATGAAGGACTTGAACAGGGATTTGACCTCCTGCCGGTTGCCCTGCTCATCCTCGTACTGGACAGTGGCGGCAAATATCTTGTGCTTGCAGTGTTCCGACCAGGTCTGGGCCAGGCATTCCAGCTCCACGTCGGTGGGCTTGTTGCTTAAACCCTGCTGGGCCCGCTCGGCCAGTACCTGCGGGTCGCGGTAGTGGGCCTGGATGATCTTCATCTCCTCCAGGGTCAGGGCCAGTACGCCTTCTTTGCTGATCCGAACAAGCTCCTCGTCGGAGACCTCCAGGTCAATCTCCCGCACCTGGCCTTTGGTCTCGCCGGTCACCTTGGGGACGGTGGTGGGGAAACCTCGTTTGGCCACAAAGTCGGCAGCCGACAGGATGCTGTAGCGCTGGATCAGGGTGTTGCACAGCAGGCCGGTGGCGATGGTCTCCACCTGCTCACGATTCAGCTGGCCGGAGAGCAGGTACTGGACCGATGCATAGACTGCCTCGCTGTCGCCCAGCGGACGCTGGATCAGGTACGAGACAGCTTCTCCAGCGGTGCGGCCTACGTTATCGGTGACGCCGGGGCGGAAGCCCACCTCTACGGCCCAGTCAAAGCCAATGGCCTGAGGCAGGTCAATGCTCCAGGCCTGAATTACTGGATCGCAGAATGGGCCAGAGGCGGCCGCCTCCAGTTCAGTGCGGGTCAGTTCGGCGTCAACGGTAAAGACGTCGATGGTGCGCACACTGCTCACCGGCAGGTGCAGAAAATGGCCGATCTCGCGCTTGATCCGCTCGCCGCGGGAGTCGCGTACGCCATCCTTCAGGGCTATCTCGATTCTGCTGGGCATGATGATCCTGTTTCCGTTGTGATTGGGTAGATCCGTGTCTCAGATACGCTGCATGTTGTCGGTAGTGTTGAGGCTATTGGGCTGTGCCGGCTGCCCCTGTCGCCTGCATCTGTATCGTGCGGATCGGGAAGGGTATCTCGATCCGCTCTTCGCGGAAGCGGCGGATTATGGCGCTATTGATCTGGTCGGTGACGACCCCCAGGCGGGTCGGGTCGTTGATCCAGAACAGGAGCAGCATAGTGAGGGCGCTGTCGCCAAAGGAGGTGAACAGGGCCAGCGGTGCCGGTTCGTCCAGTACTTCGTCGCAGCTGCGGGCGATCTCCAGCAGTACGCGCTTCACCTGATCCACGTCGCTGTCATAGCCGACCCCCACCGTGGTGCGGCCCTGGATGACCGAACTGGGGCGCACCATGTTGATCACGGTGGAGTTGCACAGATCAGAGTTGGGGATGATCATCACCGTGGTGTCCAGCCCCTGAATCTTGGTGGAGCGCAGGCCGATGTCGAGCACGTCGCCGATCTGGCCACTACCCAGCTTGATCCGGTCGCCGATCTGAAACGGCCGGTCGATCATCAGGGTGAAGCCGGAGATGACGTGGGACAGGGTGTCCTTGGCCGCCATGCCGATCGCCAGGGAGCCGATGCCTAGGGCGGTCACCAGCGAGAGGATGTCGTAGTTGAAATGCTTGAGCACCACGATCAGGGCCGCGCCGATGATGAACAGCATGACGATCTTTTCCGCCATCGGCACCATCTGGCGGGCGAATTTGCCATCCCCCTGATCCTGGCTGCGTTCCACGTACCAGAGCAGGGTCTCGTTCAGGGTGCGGTAGAGCATGACGCAGATGATCACGACGTTGATGATGAACAGGCCGCCGGCGCAGGTCTTCAGCAGCTTTTCCGGCAGGGGCAGGGTGCGCAGCGCCAGGTAGACGCCGGTCAGGGTGATCAAGAGCGAAATGGACGGGGCCAGCCGTTTCAGAATCCGGTCATCCAGGTCGGTGCGGGTGAAGGCGGTCAGCCGGCTGGCCCAGTGGCTGATGATGTAGGCCACCGCCTGGGACAGCAGCCAGAAGCAGCCCATCACTAGGGTGGCCAGCAGCAGGTGCTTGGCCCAGAAGATGGCGCTGCCGTCCGTGGTTCCCGGTGTAAACAGGGCTATCAGCATCTCAACCAGGCTAGGCACCGAACACCCGCTTGAAGATAGTATCGACGTGCTTGAGATGATAGGACAGGTCAAAGGACTCACGGATCTTGTCCTGGCCCAGGGCGCCCACCACCTCGGTGTCGTTCAGCAGCTCGGTCTGGAAGTCCTTGCCCTCTTCCCATACCTTCATGGCGTTTTTCTGCACCAGGCGGTAGGCATCCTCGCGGGAGACGCCGGACTGGGTCAGGTCCAGCAGGATCTTCTGCGAGAAGACCAGCCCCTTCATCTGGTTCAGGTTCTTGAGCATGTTGTCCGGGTAGACCACCAGGTTCTTGATCAGGCCGTTCAGACGGCGCAGGGAGAAATCCAGGGCCACGGTGACGTCCGGCGCGATGTAGCGCTCAACCGAGGAGTGGGAGATGTCCCGCTCGTGCCACAGGGCCACGTTTTCCAGGGCTGGGATGCACTGGGCCCTGATGTAGCGGGCCTGGCCGGTCAGGTTCTCGGACAGGATCGGGTTGCGCTTGTGGGGCATGGCCGAGGAGCCCTTTTGGCCCTTGGTGAACTGCTCCTCCGCCTCCAGCACCTCGGTGCGTTGCAGGTGGCGCACCTCGATGGCGATCCGCTCCATGGAGGAGGCGATGATGGCCAGGGCGCAGAAATACTCGGCGTGACGGTCGCGGGGGATGACCTGGGTCGAGACCGGCTCGGGTTTCAGGCCCATCTTTTTACAGACGTATTCCTCAACGTAGGGGTTGATGTTGGCAAAGGTGCCCACCGCGCCGGAGATGGCGCCGGTGGCGATGTTTTCGCGGGCCGCCTGCAGACGGGTCCGGTTGCGGTCCATCTCGGCGTAAAAGGATGCCAGCTTGAGGCCGAAGGTAACCGGCTCGGCATGGATGCCGTGGGAGCGACCCATGCAGACCGTGTCCTTGTGTTCAAAGGCCCGCTCCTTGATCGAGGCCAGCACCAGGTCCAGGTCGGCCAGCAGTTCGTCGGCGGCCTGCACCAGCTGCACCGACAGGCAGGTGTCCAGCACGTCGGAGGAGGTCATCCCCTGGTGGATGAAGCGGGCCTCCGGGCCGACGAACTCGGCCACCGAGGTCAGAAAGGCGATCACGTCATGCTTGACCTCGGCCTCGATGGCGTCGATGCGGGCGATGTCGAAGTTGCCCTTTTCGCGGATCGCCGGGATGACTTCCTTGGGGATCACCCCCAGCTCTGCCTGGGCCTCGCTGGCCAGGGTCTCGATCTCCAGCCAGATGCGGAAGCGGTTTTCCGGTTCCCAGATCTTTGCCATCTCGGGTCGTGTATAACGTGGAATCATGTATCAAATGCTCCTTCGTGGGGTGTTGTAATTTATAGTTCCATCATGGGCCCCGCCTGATACTGGTCGCCGATCACAATCTGCGGGGCACAGCGGTTTTGATCATTCAAAAACGAGGCCGTGGTCTCAACCACCTTGTCGGGGTGGTTGTTCACCTCCGAGAGGTGGGCCATCACCAACGCATCCAGGCTGTCGTGGGCCAGGTCATGCAACAGTTCCAGCGATTCCTGATTGGAGAGGTGCCCGTGCCGTGACTTGATCCGCTGTTTCAGGTGCCAGGGGTAGGGGCCGTTCAGCAGCATCTCCGGGTCGTGGTTCGCTTCAAGGTTCAGGGCCCTGCAGCCCTGCAGTTTGTCCCGCACCAGGCGGGTCACTAC
Organism: Geobacter sp. UBA4074; assembly: GCA_002383415.1. Lineage (GTDB taxonomy): Bacteria > Desulfobacterota > Desulfuromonadia > Geobacterales > Pseudopelobacteraceae > Trichlorobacter. The sequence goes on along the minus strand of DFYU01000104.1, from coordinate 71,653 downwards.
CCCCAGGTCAGTGGCGCTGCCAAAGCGCCCTTCGCTGGATTCCACCAGAAAACCGACCGGGTCGCAGCAGTCGTGGGTCACCGGAAAGGGGTCCACCATGCAGTCGCGGAAGGCAAAGGCGTAGCCGGTCTCAAACTCCAGCAAGGGGGCCTTTTTCAGGTAGCTGGCTGCAGCCTGGCGGGTGGCGTAGCTGACCAGCACCGGCACCTGATAGCGCCGGGCAAAGGAGCCGGCGCTGCGGATATGGTCCAGATGTTCGTGGGTAACCAGTACGGCGTTGATCGTTTCCGGGGCGACCCCGATCGTGAGGAGTCGTGCGGTCAGCTCCCGCAGCGACAGCCCTGCATCCACCAGCAGCCGGGTTTCGCCGGTCTCAAGATACAGGCAGTTGCCCTTGCTGCCGCTGGCCAGTGAACAGATTTTCATCCGAACATATATACAGGAAGTTCCCGTGCCGTGGCAAGGCAGACGTGGAAGCCGTTGAAATGGTTGTTTATCCCGCCGGTCTACTGTGGCGGGCCCACTTTTCAGCGGCTTTAGCGCACAGACCTGCTGTGCTGGCTGACTGGAATTGACAGGGCGCTGGAGGCTGGTTATGGTAGCGCAATGACAGAACAGATGCTTGATAAAGAGACGTGGGACGCCCTCTGCCGCCAATGCGGCCGCTGCTGCTTTGAGAAGCTTGAAGATGAGCGTGGCCGGGTGACCTACACCACCACCGCCTGTCGTTACCTGGACCTGGACAGCCGCACCTGCAAGGTATTCGAGAACCGTGCCCGGATCAACCCGGAGTGCATCGCCCTGACGCCGGCACTGGTTTGCACCCTGGACTGGCTGCCCGATGACTGCGGCTACCGGGTGGCGCTGAAGGGTGTTCAGCCAGGTCCGGCCGATGAACCCAAAAAACGGCGGGGGCGGGGCAGGCGCTAGGCGGCTACCCCGGGAAGCCAGCCGTTGCAACCGTTTCGCCGAGGCATGCAGACAGCCGATTCCAGATCAGAAGGATGCCACCAGGGCCATCTCCAGGATTGTATCGGTCTTTTTCAGGTCAGCGGGAACCGGCTTGCTGTGGAAGCGCAAAGTGTAACTGGTCTTAAGCGAAAAGATACTGTTCAGCGCTGCTATGACGGCAGTTTCAGAGGTGATCACCTGTCGTGACGCCTGGTCAAGGCTCTGCAGGTATTCAACCGACTGGGTGAAGGCGTTTTTTTCAGCAAAGGCAAAGCGGTACTTACCGAACAACCGAGCCCCCGGGTAGTTGTCAGTGCTGCCATTGGTGTATTCCTCGTAGGTGTACGTCGCGCCGGCTTCCCCCAGCAGGGTGTGGCGGGGGCCATCCACAAATTTGTAGCCACCCCCCAGGTTGCCGTCATAGTGGGTAGCAATGCCGGCAAATGTGTCGCGCAGCCATGTTGTCGAAGCGATGCCATACATGCGTTGGGTGAACAGATAATCGCCCCGCAATTCTGCCAGATAGCGTTCTGCGGTCTGTGAACCGCCTTCTTTTGAGCTAAGCGCTTCAAGCTTCGCTGAAATGCTGAGCGGGTCGGTGATGGTGTAGCTAAACAGATTTTTGAGCGACAACGTGGTGACATCGGTGTTGCCGCCGGTACGGATAAAAGATACCTCAGCCCGGTTACTCCACCGTTTGGCAGGTGTCTCTGCCCAGGCGGTGCCGCAGGTGATGCCCAGCACCAGCAGGTGCAACAGAACAACCGACTTCATAGTGACAACCCTCCTTAACAGCAGGTCCTGCAGCGTGGGTAGCGTAAAACATGCTCTCACACCTGATTCCCTGCAATGGCAGCAGCCCAGGCCGCCAGGCCACGCATGATCATCTCGATGGCAAAGGTGCCCACCACCAGTGCGGTGACCCGGCCGGCGATATCCAGGTAACGTTGCACCAGTTCTGCGTTGCGGGAGCGGACGTAGTCATGCATGTACTTGAGCAGAATCATGATCCCGACGCAGGCCAGCACGGCAGTGGTGATGGCGCCGACCGCCGCGGGCTGGCTCAGTCGCTTTCCCGCCAGAATACTGGCGCTGATGGTCCCCGGGCCGATCATCAACGGCATGGCGATCGAACCGGCAATGTAGCGAGATTCGCCGCGCAGTCCCTTGATGGCTGAGTTGCCCTCAAACACAAAGCGCAGGCCGATGATCAGAAAGACCACGCCGCCGAACAGCTGGAATGATGCAAACTGGGCCTGCATCAGATCCTTGAAGAGCATGTCACCCAGCAGCGCCGCTGCAGAAAAAACACCGATGCTGATCACCCCTGCCCGGATGATGACCGCCCTGAAGGTGGCCGGCTCCAGCTTGTCAAAGACATCAATCAGATACACCACCAGCAGGAACGGGTTAAGCAGCATGAACAGCAGGGTTGCTGACCTGAGAAAGTCAGTCATGAGCTGCCGTCCCGTCTTCTGCCGGCTCGCCGGGCCGGTGTTTGTACCAGACGTTCATGCTCTCCAGGCCGCCGGAGATCTGGGTGTTGTTGGTCAGGGTGCCGGCATAGCCATAGCCGCTTTTGGCGAAGGTGTTGTTCATGCCGTATGAGCAGGCCCGCGCAATGGTGTACCAGGTAACGATGCCCCGCTGCACCATCTCCTGCTCCATCTGCTGCAACAGGTAGCGGGCCAGTCCGTGGCCACGGTATGCCTCCAGGGTTGCAAAATCGGTCATCTCGACACTGCTCGTTTCCTGATCGATCTCAGCCGATGACAGCGCCACCAGTTTTTGATCCGCCCAGATGCCGAAAAACACCGTGTTGCACATGCATGCTCGCAGGTAGTCTGGGTCAGTGATCGGGAACGGGTAGCTGGCAAAGATCAGCCGATACAGCTCTGCCATGGCGTCGGCGTCATGCTGGTCGGCCATGCGGCAGACCAGCCCGTCGGGCAGTGGTCGGGTTGCGGCGAGCGGTTGCCTGAGCGCGGTCTGCAGCACACCGTGCACCAGCTCCGGGTTGCTTTCGGTCATGCGCTGTTCGTTGAAGTATTTGCCGAGCAAGCAGGCGGCGTCTTCCTGAAAAAATCTCGGAATGGTTGCCTCGATGCGATAGCCGTCTGCCAGGAACGGTTCGGATGCAGGGGCTGGCAGCTTGGCGAATATCTTTGAGTAGCCCTGCTGCGTCGCCAGCCTGTTGATGGCATCGATGATTGCCGGGCTGTCCTGCCGGGCCAGCTTCATCAGATACACCCGGTCGTTGTATTTCCCGTGCTGCACCACTGATGCGCCGATGGTGCTGATCTGGTCAGTCATCATTCCTCCGTTTCATCCGCTCGTTGTCTTCCGGTGTCAGTGAAATGGTGGCGTCATAATCTGACAACAGTCGCTCGATGCCGATGGCCTCGTATTCGGCGCCCCCTTCAATATGGAGGTCAAGATGACAGTCGGCGCAGTTGCGGTCGCAAAAGGTCTGCTCATAGGATTCAGGTTCCTGGTAGGTGGTGATGACCCCTTCGTAGTTGCGCAACACCACCTTGTTGGTGGCCAGCGTAATCAGGTAATTGGGCATGACCGGAATCTTGCCGCCGCCTCCAGGCGCGTCAATCACATAGGTCGGCACAGCGAATCCGCTGGTGTGGCCGATCAGGCTTTCCATGATCTCCATCCCCTTGCCGACCGGTGTACGAAAATGGGTCAAGCCCTCCGAAAGGTCGCATTGGTACAGGTAGTAGGGGCGTACCCGGTTCTCAACCAGGCGCTGGACCAGTGTCTTGATGATCAGCGGGCAGTCGTTGACGCCGGCCAGTAACACGGTCTGATTACCCAGGGGGATACCGGCATCAGCCAGTTTGGCCAGCGCCTCCTTGGCCGAGCTGGTGATCTCGCTGGGGTGGTTGAAATGGGTGTTCAGCCAGACCGGATGGTGTTTTTTGAGCATGCTCACCAGCTTGTTAGTGATGCGATAGGGCAGCACAACCGGCATCCGGCTGCCGATCCGGATCACCTGAACATGGGGAATGGCGCGCAGTTCCGTCAGAATCCAGTCGAGGTGCTCGTCGGAGAGCATGAGCGGGTCGCCGCCGGATAACAGCACGTCCCGGATCACCGGCGTGCTGCGGATGTAGGCCAGCCCCTTCTCAATCTCTTCGCGTTGCGGAATTGAATCGGTGTCTCCCACCTTGCGTTTGCGGGTGCAGTGGCGGCAGTACATGGCGCAGATGTTGCTGATATGAAACAGGACTCGGTCGGGATAGCGATGGGTGATGCCGGCAACCGGGCTGTCTTCGTCTTCGGCGAGCGGATCCGCCATATCGCACTGCCCCATCTGCAGCTCCTGTGGTGACGGGAAGGACTGACGGAACACCGGATCCTGGGCATAGTTCTGGCGGTTGATCAGGGACAGGTAGTAGGGGGTGACGGCCAGGGGGAATTTTTCCAGGGTCTGGGTGCACTGCTCTTTCAGTTCTGCCGGCAGCCTGATGCCCAGCAGGCGTTCAAAGGTGCCGATATCCCGTACCGAATGCCTGAGCTGCCACTTCCAGTCCTTCCAGTTGGAGAGAGCCGGTTTGGACTCGATTTTGCCGGCTATTTGCTGTTGCTTTGGGGAATAGATAGACATTACCCCTCCTTTTTAGGTCGTGGTATGCAGCGGTCTGCAGCGTTCTCAATGCGGGGCGCGGGTAATTTGGGTAAGGGGCGGGGTGGCCGTGGCGCGGCATGGGCGCCAGCATCCGTTGCGTGACAGTGCATCCACGTAGTTTGTTTGGCTGGCTAATTATTAGCCATACTAATTAATATGTCAAGTCTGATCTTCTCGTGGCGGCTGTGCGGCTATCGGATGCAGCAGGGAAATAGGGTGATGGTTGCAGGCCTAGAGCGTGTTCCACTGGCCGAAGCGTGTCGCCGTCAGTTCAGTACACAGTTATCCGCGGGGGTGTAACTGGCGGTGCAGCTGTTTCAGCCGTTCCTGGGTCACATGGGTGTAGATCTGGGTGGTGGAGAGGTCGGCATGGCCCAGCATCATCTNNTGGCAAAGGAGTGGCGCAGGGTGTGGGGCGAGATGCTGGTGCGCACCCCGGCCAGCAGCGCCCGTTTTTTGATGATGTTCCAGAAGGCCTGGCGGGTCATGGCTTCGCCCAGCCGGGACAGAAAGAGTTTCTCTCGCACACCCTCCGGGTCCTGACGGCTGCGGACCCGTTCCACGTAGTCCGCGACCCGCTGACGGGCCGCCTCGCCCACCGGCACCAGCCGCTCCTTGTTGCCCTTGCCCACCGTCATCAGGTAGCCGACCTCCAGGTTCAGCTCCCGCTTTTTCAGGTTAACCAGCTCAGATACCCGTAGACCGGTGGCGTAGAGCAACTCCAGCATGGCCCGGTCGCGGATGTCTTCGGGGCGCTCGCCGCAGGTGGCCGCCAGCAGAGCTTCAACCTCGGCGGTGGTCAGAAAGGAGGGCAGTTTCTTGAGGGTGCGCGGCGCCTCGATGATGGTTACCGGGTTGAGAGTGGCATAGCGTTCGATCAACAGGAATTTATGAAACATCCGGATGGCGGACAGCAACCGGGCCCGGCTGCGGGGGGCCAGGCCCCGTTCGCGCTCTGTGGCGAGGAAATCGGCGATGTCGCTGGAAGCTATGCTGTCAGGTGTAAGGCGCTGGCGGTTGTCGATGAAGTCGAGATAGCGGCCCAGGTCGGCGGCGTAGGCGCTGCGGGTATTGGAGGAGAGTCCTTTTTCAGCCACCAGCCAGGCCAGAAACAGGTCCAGAAAGCGGTTCATTGCCAGTCGTCGATGGCCTGGGCCAGGGTTGACTTGAGCTCGGCCAGCTTTTCATCCGCCGTAATCTTGTGGCCGAAGATGTCGCGTACGTAGAAGACGTCGGCCACCTGGTCCACCTTGGTGGAGATCTTGGAGACGCCGATGTAGAGCCCAAGGCGGTTGAGGGTGCTGGTGATCAGGTACAGAAGCCCCACTTTGTCGTGGGTGTAGATGTCGATGACCGTGTATTCATCGGACACGTCATTGTCGATATCGATACGGGTGGGCACCTTGGGGGCCGGCTTGGCGGTCAGCAGGGTGGGGCGCTCCCGCATTTCCACCAGTTTCTCAACGGCAACCGTACCGTGCAGCACGCTGGCAAGGTCGGCTTCCACCTTCTGCCAGCGGCGTTCATCGGTGATTACCAGCCCCTGGCTGGAATTGACCTGCAGGATGTCCAGCACCTTGCCCTTCTTGCTGGTGTTGATCTGGGCCCCCAGGATGTTGACGCCGTTGGCCGCCATGACGCCGGTCAACATGGCGAACAGGCCGTAGACATCAAAGGTGCAGATGGTGACCTCTGAATAGCCGTAATCCGGCTCGTGACGCACCTGCAGCACCAGGTCGCGATCATTGAGGCCCACCAGCAGCCGCAGCTGTTCGGCAACCACCTTCACCGGCGTAGAAAGCAGGTAACGGATCGGCAGGCTGCGCAGTTCTTCGCGGGCAACGGTGGCCGGTATGTCGTATTCCACCATCTCGCGCACGGTGCGCCGGATGGCGCGGGCTCGCTCGCCGCTGGCTTCAAGCTCGAAGTTGCCGCGCTCCAGGATGCTGAAGGCCTTTTCGTACAGCTCGTTCAGCAGGGCCGCCTTCCAGGTGGTCCAGACGTCGGACCCCACGGCCCGTATATCTGCTATCGTCAAAAGGTAGAGCATCTTCAGGTTTTCGCTGGTACCCATCTGGCGGGCGAACTGCAGCAGCATCTTCTCATCGGACAGGTCGCGGCGTTGGGCGATGTGGGCAAACAGCAGATGCTGCCGCACCAGGAACTCGAGACGCTCGGTGCCCTCCTTGGAAAGACCCATCCGGCGGGCGATGGTGGGGATCATGGCGGCGCCCTTCTCGGCATGGCCGCCCCCTTCGCCTTTGCCGATATCGTGGAACAGCACCGCCA
>DFYU01000104.1:0-64715 GCA_002383415.1 Geobacter sp. UBA4074 | reverse complement strand
AACTCGGGGATGTACTCGTTCAGGAACTCCAGGTGGTGCATCAGCCGCAGGGTGGCGGTGACCCCTTTTTCGGTACGCAGGATGGTCAGGAACGACTGATTCACCTCGCGGCTGCGGCGGAATTTGTCGTTGACCAGGTGCAGCGAACGACGGATCAGCCACTTGACCCGGATGTTGAGGCTGACGCCATGCTTCTGGGCCAGTTCGAAGATCCGCATCAGCACCGCTGGATTTTTCTCCACCACCGACTCGTCCGGGATGATCAGTTCGCCCTTCAAGACAAAACAGCCGTCGCCGACGGGCCGACGCACGAAGTAGCCCAGGACCTTGAGCCCGCCCTCGTCGCGCCAGATGCAGCGTGATACCAGGGTGGAGGCAAAATGCTCCACCCGGGCGGCGTGGCGGTAGTAGTCCCGCATGAAGTCTTCCACCGCCAATACCTTGCCGCGATCCTTGTAGCCGAGGAAGGCGGCCAGATGCACCTGCAGATCGAAGTTGATCTGATCAGACTTGCGACGGGTATGGAAATGCAGTTCATTGCGCAGCCGCCAGAGGTGGTCCAGGGCGGAGCGATAGACCTCCAGCTCCTCCTCGGAGATGATCCCCTTAACGATCAGTTCCCGTGGGTCGTTGAACTTGAACTTGACCCGCGTCACCCACAGGGCGGTCTGCAGGTCCCGCAGGCCACCTTCGCCCTCCTTGATGTTGGGCTCCAGCAGGTAGATCGTGTCGCCGTACTTCTCGCGGCGCTTCTTCATCTCGGCGATCTTCTGCTTGATGAAGCTGTCGCTTGATTTGGTCAGGATCTGGGAAAAGACGGTCTTGTGCAGTGCCTCAAACAATGGCGGATGGCCGGTCAACAGGCGGCAGTCCATCAGGGCGGTCTTGATGGTGGTGTCGGCTGCGGCCATCTCGATGCAGTCGGCGATGGTGCGCACCGAGTAGCCCACATCCAGTCGCAGGTCCCACAGGAAATAGAGCAGCTTCTGGGCAAAGGCCTCCACCCGTTCCGGCGCCAGGCTGCCATCGTGCAGGAACATGATGTCCACATCGGAGTAGGGGTTCAACTCGCCTCGACCGTAGCCGCCCACTGCCACCAGGGTCAGATGGCCCTGGTGCGAACCATCGACCACCGTTGACAGTTCCTGATAAAGGCCTACCACCATCCGGTCCATCATGGCCGACAGCTGGTGCACCACCTCAGTGCCGCTGGCCCCGGCGCTGTGGTGTTGGCGGATCAGTTCGTGGGATGCGGACAGATACTGTTTGCAGGCCTCCAGAATCTGCGGACGGCGGTCATCGAAACCGCGTCCGTCAGGCGCTGGAATCTGCAATGCAGGCAGGGGCATGTGGTCCGGTGTGACAACGGTCATAGGGGTTACAACCACCCCTTGCGCTTAAAGATATACAGCGGCAGCACGGCCGAGATCACGATCATGCCCAGGGCCAGCGGGTAACCGAAGCCCTGTTCCAGTTCAGGCATATACCTGAAGTTCATGCCGTAGATACTGGCGATCAGGGTTGGCGGCAGGAAGATCACCGACATCACGGTAAAGATCTTGATCACCTTGTTCTGCTCAATACTCATGAAGTTCAGGAACAGGTTCTGCAGATAATCCAGCCGCTCAAAGTTGAAATTGGCGGTGGTCACCAACGAGTTGACATCCTTGATCATGATGCTGAAGTCGCTCTTCAGCGAACTTGGCATCTTGCTGCTCTTCAGGAGCGACGACAACACCCGCTGCTTGTCGGTCAGGTTCTCACGGATGGTGATGTTGGTGGCCTCGAAGTCGGCGATCATCGACAGGAACTGCTTGGTGTCGTCGAAGTTGCTGGGGTTCAGTCGGGCAATGCCGGCAATCTCGCGGGAGACCGCCTCCAGCGTATCGGCATCATCCTCGATCCGCATCTCCAAGATGCCGCCCATCACCCGGGCACCATCGGTATAGTGGCTGGGGTTCAGCAGCAGTTTGCGGGTAAAGTCGCCGAACACCGGCAGCTCGATGAAGCGGATGGTGACCACAAAGTTGTCTTTAAGAGTGAATGAGACCGATTCGTTGCTGGCGGTAATACCGTGCTTCACCAGAAAATAGGTGTTGATGGTGATGCCGTACTCGTCCTCCCAGTAGCGGGCCGAGAACTCGATCTCCTCCGTCTCCTGGCGGGTCGGCAGGTCCAGCCCCAGCTTCTTGTCCAGTTGGGCCACCTCGGCCATGCTGGGGGAGAGCATATCCACCCAGATCAACTGCCTGGATTCGATCAGATCGATCTCATCACCGCTGATCAGGTGGCTGGAGATAACCCCGTTGGCGTTATAGTAGACTTTAATCATAGCGGAATCCCTCCAAAGAGATCCTGGTGGAGCGGTTGGAAACCCTAGCAGTTTTGTATAGTCTGCCCTGCAGCCGCTTGTCAATCGAAGAGGTGGCCTGTGGGACGTTCATACGGTAACGGTTGCGAAACGTTTCCGGCGATTCCCTTTTTGGTCCGGCTCTGCTACAGTCAGTCCCACTATGGCTGAGAAACTGATCTGCGCCAACAAGCGCGCCTTCCACGAATATCATATTGAAGAACGGCTGGAGGCCGGCATCGTCCTGGTGGGCACCGAGGTCAAGTCGCTACGGTCCGGCAAGGCCAACCTGGCCGATGCCTTTGTGATCGTCAAAAATGGTGAGGCCTGGCTGCACAACCTGCATATCGCCCCCTACGATTTCGGCAACCGCCAGAACCACGACCCGGAGCGTCACCGCAAGCTGCTGCTGCACAAGCGCGAGATCGACAAGCTGCATGACCGGATCCGGCAGGACGGCTGTACCGCCGTGCCGCTCAGGCTCTATTTCAAAGACGGCAAGGTCAAGGTGGAAGTGGGCGTGGCCAAGGGCAAGAAGCTGCACGACAAACGTGAAGACCTGAAAAAGAAAGATCTCAAACGCGAGCTGTCAAAAGACTTTAAAATTAAGGCGCGATAGAGTACACTGTTTTTGTAAAGATCTTTGACAATTGGGGGCGTAAAGGTTTCGACGGGGGAATGAACTCCTGGGTTGCACCGGGTCGGGGCAGGTGGCCGACCTTAATAAACCTGCATGGCATTAATTGCCGACAATTATAACACTCCTGTTGCACTAGCTGCTTAACAGGCGGTCCCGACTGAGATGTCGGTGGTAGGAAGGGACCGTCATGCACTACCGAATTGGATTGCGTATGCCCGCTACGTCGTCTGAAATCCAGGGACCGTTGTCAGGCTGTCTTGTCCGCTGTACAGCCTGGCGACTAAATCGATCAACGGACTAACGGTGTAGTAGCTCTGGTCGTAGGTCTTTCGGACGTGGGTTCGACTCCCACCGCCTCCACCAATATTGAAACCCCAACCGTTCTCGGTTGGGGTTTTTTCTTGCCTGATCGCGCCGGTTCCTGCGTGTTGTTGGGGGTTCCTGCGGAAGCCTGCGGACTTCGCCAGCCAAACGAATTCGCCGTTTCGGCCCACATTCCACTCTCTCCTGGCCATTCCTCGCTCCGACCTCGCTCCCTGGAACTGGCCCGAAGTCCGCAAAGGCCGCAACGCAGGCCCATACAGATCAATGGGTTACGCGCGGACGAATCAAACGGTTGGATTGCTGCATTGGCTACCGGAGTGGGTAAACGTCCCTAGCGAAAAGCCAGCAGTCTTACCGTGCGTTCTATTCGATCTGTTCAAACAGTTTCTGCGCAGCGAGCCTGGCAGCGGCGTCTTGCGCCGGAGCAAGCGGTTCAAGATCTACCCCGTCACGACCTGCGACGTAGGCTGGACCGCCGACGTCATCGTCATAGTCCGAACCGTCCTCGTTGATGGCGTAGTGCGCGTCCCGAGTCAGATCCGTTCCGACCAACTGCGAGAGATACACCCACGTCCAGCATCGCTGTAGGTCACCTTGATCGTGTTCCTCAATGAGCTGGAGCATGGCGTCCGTATCTCCCCTCTCGGCAGCCAGCGTCAGCCAATGCTTGGCGTCAGCAGTGCGGCCCATGCGTTCTGCGATAGCCGCAATCGCCGCCGGGTCAGCATCGACGCTGTGGTGCGGCTGATCGAAGAAGGACGGATCGTCAAATCGATCCGCCAAGTCGAGAAGTGCATCCTGATTCCCCAGTCGACTGGCTTCCCTCAGGTGCCGCGAGTACTTCTCGGCTTGAGCGAGACGAGCCTCGTGGGCTTCGGCCCACTCCTTTTCCACCCCCGTCAGGACACGGCCCTGCTGCCCCTGGGAGTACCAATAGGAACTACCAGCGTCCGGGTCGTCTTCATCGTCAGGGGCGTGTATCAGCGCCAGCGCGTAGTGAGCCAGGGCATTGCCCTTACTAGCCGCCGCAGCCAATCCATCTAGAAGGATCGGTCCGAACGCCTCGTCGGTCGGGTCGAATAGCTCATCCTCGTCGTATTCGAGCTCTTCGTCTTGGCTGGACGACTCCCCTCTCAAGCGACTGACCAATGACGGGATGCTGGCAATGCCGATCTGGCGCTCTGCCAGGAAAGATTCCAGCGCCGACGACGCCAGAGTCGCGGTGTCAGGTTGATACCCAAGCTCGATGCAACGCCGCTTGATGAGCGCGCTTTGCGGGACCACCCGCCCATCGTTCTGGCGAAGTTCCGTGAGTACGGTGGCAACGCCAAACGCGGCGTGCGAGTTGAAGCCGAAGGAAGCTGCCAACAGCTCGTAGACGTGGGCTCGCTTGAATGAGCCACCAGTGCTGGCCTGAAGATGCTGCTGCGCGGAGTACGCGAGTTCTTTGATTGTCATGACAAACCTTTCCTCAATGCCACGCCGATTTCGGGTCAGGCGCACACGTTTAAGTCCCCGACGACGAGGCTCAAAGAGAGGTTTTCAGTGACTGTGAGGCAACGCCTTTTTTACTCGTGTGCAAGTAAGGTGGGCACCTGGGTCAATTTTACCTCTGTGCTCCCGCTCGGTCTACATGAGCCTGGCCCGCTGCTCATCCCACAGCGCCGGCGGGTCCACCGCCAGATCAAACAGCGTGATGTGATTCGGCAATGCGTCGTCCAGGATGGCCGCCACGATGTCAGGTGCCAGCGTGGTCAGGTTGACCATCCGGCTGACGTAGCTGTTGTCGATTCCTTCCCGCGTGGCGATCTCCTTCAAGGACTTCGCCACTCCTGACTCCAGCATCGCCAGCCAGCGGTGGCCCCTGGCCAGCGCCAGTTGGATTGAGGTTGGTGCTACGTCCCACGGTCTAACCGGCGCGGTTTCGCCGCTTGGCAAGGTGACCAGCTTGCGGCCGCTGCGGCGTTTGATCTGGATCGGCACGGACAAGGTCAGCCTGCCGTCGCTGGTCTGCAGGATGTCGGGCTCGCCGGTCTTCTGGATGCGGATGTCGCTCATGCCAGTGCTTCCACTTGTTGCTCGACCGGCTCGGGGCGCAGCTCCAGCACCAGGCGTTCGATGCCGTTGGCGCGCAGCCGCACTTCGAGGTCGTTGGGTGACACGATGACTTTCTCGACCAGCAGTTTCACGATCCGGGTCTGCTCGGCCGGGAAAAGTTGATCCCAAATCGCGTCGAGCCGGGTCATGGCCACGGTGATCTTCGCCTCGTCCAAGGTTGGATCGAGCTTGATGGCCTGCGGCAGCATGTCGCCGAGTAGATTCGGGGCACGCAGGATCGCGCGCAGTTGGTCGAGTACCGCCGACTCGAGTTCGGCGGCCGGCAAGCGCGGCAGGCCTGAGGCGCCCGCGTGCTCCTTGGCGTCACGCTGAGGCACGTAGTACCGGTACCGACGGCCATTCTTCTTGGTCGTGTGCCACGGCGACAGTGCTCGACCATCGTTACCGAACACGATGCCCTTGAGCAGATACGCCACGGTTGCCCGCGTTGCGTTGCCGCGTACCCGGCCATTGGTGGCCAGGATCGCGTGGACGCTGTCCCACAGTTCGCGGCTGATGATGGGTGGATGTTCGGCCTGGTACCACTGATCCTTGTGCCGCAGCTCACCAAGGTAGGTTCGGTTGCTGAGGAGCTTGTAGATGTGGCCCTTGTCGATCGGTCTACCATCGCGCGTCTTGCCGTCTTGCGTGGTCCACGCCTTCGACGTCACGCCATCCAGTTTCAGCTCCTTGACCAGAGCCGTACTGGAGCCGAGTTCAACGAAGCGCTGGAAGATGTGCCGGATCAGTTTGGCCTCGCGTTCGTTGGGCACCAGGCGGCGGTTCTCGACGTCGTAGCCCAGCGGTGGTACGCCGCCCATCCACATGCCCTTGCGCTTGCTGGCTGCGATCTTGTCGCGGATGCGTTCGCCGGTGACCTCGCGTTCGAACTGGGCGAAGGAAAGCAGGATGTTCAGCATCAAGCGGCCCATCGAGGTCGTTGTGTTGAACTGCTGAGTGACCGACACGAACGACACGCCGTAGCGCTCGAACACCTCGACCATCTTGGAGAAGTCCGCCAGGCTGCGCGTAAGGCGATCGATCTTGTAGATGACAACCACATCGATCTTGCCGGCCTCGATGTCCGCCATCATGCGGCGCAGCGCCGGGCGTTCCATGTTGCCGCCCGAGAAGGCGGGATCGTCGTAGTCGTCGGCTACTGGAATCCAGCCCTCGGCGCGCTGGCTGGCGATGTAGGCATGACCGGCGTCGCGCTGGGCATCGATGGAGTTGTATTCCTGGTCGAGCCCCTCGTCGGTAGATTTGCGCGTATAGACCGCGCAGCGCATGCGGCGCTTCAGGACTTCGCTCATCGTCCACCTCGCTTCTTGGTGGACGGATTGGTCTTGGCATTGGATGGCGGCCTGAGCCCAAAGAACAACGGCCCCGACCAGCGCATGCCCGTGATCTCGCGGGCGATCATCGAGAGGCTCGGGAACATGCGGCCCTGGAAGTCGTATTGGCCATCGGCGGTTGCGATCACGCGGTACTCGACGCCTTTGTATTCTCGGACCAGCACGGTGCCGGCGGCCGGACGGTAATCGCGGTCGCGCTTTTTCACCTTGCCGGTTTCCACCAGGGATTCGATGCGGCGCTGATTGCGATCCAGCAGGTTGGCGTCGACCTTGCGGAACTCTGCCTCCTGCAGCCGGTACGCAATGCGGCGTTCCAGGAATTGGCGGTTGTGGGTGGGCGTGTCGCCGCCGACCAACTTCTGCCAGAGCGCCCGGATCTCTGCCATCGGCAGCTCGGGCAATCTCGCAATTTGTGCTGCCACCGATGGCGGCGTTGAAAGTGACGTGTTCATTTGGACTCCGTAGTTGTCTTGTTGACGGGGTCTGAATGAACGCGCTGGTTGCCAGAGAAGCCAAGCTCAAACTCGCTCGCTTCGGCTCTGTTTGCGGACTGTTCCGCGCCGCTGATCCGCATGCGTGCCAGGCCGTTGGCCAGCAATGACGCGATCTCGTGGCGACGCTGTTCCGGCGTCATCCGCTCGGGCGGTAGATGGTTGATTTGGTGCATTGGTAGCAGTCCTTTCCGTCAAAATCACATGCAGTGAAATTGTCCGGATGGACTGCCGGCGACACCATGAGGGAGTTTCGAAGGTTTGCGGGCTGGTGCGGGTTGGTGCGAAAACCGAAGCGCGGTAGCGCCTACTTTCTAACCGGATACTGGCCGTTGCGGATGAACCGGTCGTAGGTGTCTTCCTCCGGCTCCTCGTCGTCGTGGCGCGCTCCCTGCCACTCGGCTTCGGGCAGCAGTAGCAAGGTCAGGGTGTAGTCGTATTGGCCTGCGACCCGTGTCATTTCGGTGATCGGCATGCTGGCAGGTTCGCGGGCAAACCAGGACTGGGCACGCCCCGTTCGAGTGTCGGCAATATCAAGAGTGTTGTAGCTGTGCGCCAGCGCGTCGTGCGGCAGCTCGATGGTGTTCTTGCGCGTTGCAAAGTAGGCGCCGGACCTCAACGCCGCCTTGTTCGACTTGGCCCACAGCATGTGATCGTCGCGACTGGCCACGAGCACCGCGCGTTTGGGTGCAATCTCGGTCCAGCGTAAGGCGGCGGCCGTGAGCGATACACCGTAGCGGTCGGCGCAGTGGCCCAGCAGATCGAAGCTGATCGGCTGTCCATCCACCTGGCGCCGGAAGTCGTCCAGCGGCATCAGCAGCGTTGATGCGAACAGATCCGCCTCGGCCTCGATGTCGCGCTCGTTGTTGTCACCCGTCTCGATGTCGTCATCGCCGCATTCGAACAGGTCCTGCTGATGGCGGTGCAGAATGTAGTGGCCGAACTCATGCGCGATCGTGAAGCGCTTGCGGCCTTCCGACGGGGTGGCGCTGTTGTAGAGGACCAGCCACTTCGAGCGCGCCTTGTTGGCCTTCAACAGGCCATCGAAACCGTCGAGATCCTCGCCCCGAACCGTGTCGATCGGCGAGTCTGCAAAGCACTGGCGGGAATACTCCAGCGCCAGTTCGTCAACCTTGACCGGTAAGCGATCCGCACCGAGAACCGTGTTGAGCATGGACGAGATGCGGTTGGCCTCGGCCATGGGCTTTTTCGTGTCCGTCATTCATCCTCCCAGGCATCGAGGATCTTGCGGATCTTCTTCTTGTCCGGCTCGGACATGTTCTTGTACTTACGGAAGAAGGCCTCGTCGAGCACTTCCTCGTCCGGGGTGGTTGCCGACTCGGTCAGCAGGAACTCCGTGGTGACCTCGAGGACGGCGGCAATCTTGCCGATCTTCTCGGCCGATGGTTTCGGATCGTCTTTGTTTTCCAGTTCCCATATGTAGCTCTTGCTGGAGTCGGTCAGTTCGGCCAACTGTTCCAGACTGAGCTTCTTTTGTTTCCGCAGCGCGCGGAGCTTGTCCCCCAGGGGCGATGGCACCGGCATCTCCTCATATGTTGGCTTCAATCCGAAAATAATACCACTACGCCGAACGAATTCGTACCTGCTTGACAAACCCATAACCGCTCCGCGACAATCTGAATCGTTCGGTACACCGAACGCAATCGGTCTGCACACCCCAACAAGAAGAAGGGGCCGTCGAGGCTGATAACAAGCCGATCCAACCTTTTGAGGGGTACGTAGATGAACGATGCAGAAAACCTGAGCAAGCTCCTGGGCCACCTGCCGCCGGAGGTGTTCCGTGAATTCATGGTGGATGAGTTCAGCCTCGTCATGCCAGATCTGGACGCCAAGAAGCCCAAGAAAGAACAGCGTGAACAGATGGAGGCTGTGCTCGCGGCTCTTGGGGTGGGCGAGCGGCAGCGGATCGAAGAAGTGGCAGAACGGATCGTGCTGCTGTCAGACGGCGCCGGCCAGGACGTCATCGACGGTTTCAAGGACGACATCTTCGATGACGCCGCCCGGGAAACCTTCACCGCGATTCCGAACCAGTACGAGCGGGCGCTATGGCTGCACGTCCATGAACCCGTGATCTTTGAGGAGGCCCTCAACGCCCGACAGGCCGACGTATTCCGGCAGAGCGCCTCCTGCTACTCCGGTTTCATGGCACCTGCCAACCTGGCGGTACTCGACGACGCGACGGCCAAGGCAGCGTTCCACCAGACCGTGGCCCAGCAACTCGGGTGCTCCGATGACGCGGTCGCGATCCAGATCTTCAAGCGTCTGCGGCCCGACACGCAGACCGGAGAGGACGTGGATCTGTACCAGATCAGCATCCATCACAACCGCCCACCGGAAATCATCGACTGCGTGCAGGCCAGCGAATTGGTGCCCCAGGAGGTGATCCGGGCGGTGTCTTCGCACATCACTTACGAGCCGGCCAATGGGCACCTGGAGGTGCTGTCGAAAGACACGGCGGGGCGCGAAGCGTTGGCGCGCATTGTGGCGGACACCCTGCTGCAATCGCCCATCACCGGCGAGAAGATCCCGCTCAAGCAATACGACTACCAGAGCCTGGCGGCGCTGCGTAATTTCGACTTGTCCGGCGAGCCGGTCGCGTTCGTCAAGGTCGTCGAGCTCGGCTACGCCGCCCAAAATGGACGGTCGCTCCTAGTGAAGATCTGGACCAAGGACGTCGATGACATCTACGCGGCCGCCCGGACGTTGATTGGCCCCGCCTTCGACTTCCGCAATCACCAGCTCAACTACGCCAAGCTGTCCATCAAGCTGAAAAAGGTCGGCAAGGACCGCGCACGGACGATTACCGTGATCCTCCGCGACGATAACAAGTGCAACATCAAGACCAAGCGGGAAAAGGACCGGGCGCTGTGCGACCGATTGCTGGCCAAATGGCACCTGGTGAAGGAGATCGGCGATGTCGTCGAAGCCCCTGCAGACGCAGTCGCTGCTTGATCTGATTGACCTATTCGAACGGTCTGGGCAGCCGATTGCCGATGACGACGGACAGCGGCTTCGTGGGGTGCCCGGGTGGAGTGCTCTTGGACGGAAATCTTTGACGCCGAAGCTGCTGGAGCAGTGGACCGACTGCGTCGGCTACGCCGGGAGCTACCCAGCATCGCTTGATGACGATCTCGTTCAAGTCGACCTGACTGAAGATGACCAAGCTGATCGGTATCGCTACCGCTGCCCTGAGTCTTTTCGGTGGAAGTCTGTCCCCGCTGCTGAAGTCGCCGTCTACAGCGTTCGGCCAGCTGCAATCCTGAGCACCATCGCCGATCTCCTGGGTATCGCGCAAGCTCTGCGAAAAGGAATTAATGCGCCGCTGCTGGAAGATTCTCTCTGGCATTTGGGGAAGGCACGAATCGGACCCGCGCTGACTGACGTCTGGCTCGTTCGCGGCTTGGCGCACTCCGTCGAAGAGGTATTTCGCCACTTCAGCCAGACAAGTCTTCCTGACCAGGGTCTGATTTTGTCGTCTGGCGGCGTATTGCCGCAGTTTGTCCGGCCGCCGCGTAGCTACCGATTCGCATCGCTACGAGCTGCAATCGTCGACTACGTCGCCGCGCCGTGCATCGACATGGATCTCCTGCATCGCATACTGGCTGCTCCGCCCGATGGCGCTATCCGCCCCGTGTTGCCGGTGCACTTCGACGAGTACACCAACACGCTGACCATCCGCACCAAGATCAAGCCATGGACGATCAAGGGCGAGCGTCAGGCTGCGGCAGTCCGCTACATGTTCGAGCAGGCTATCAACGACAGGTGGATTCTCCCAGCCGCTGAAATTCTCGACGCAGCCTATGCAGATAAGAAGACGGCGCGCAGTCAGCGCATGCAGAACCTGTTCAGTGGCAACACCGACTGGGAGGACTACATCGACAACCCTGAAAAGGGGAAGTATGGCTTCCGCCGAGATTGACCGGCCACCAGTTGGCAGCACCACGCACAACCGCCTTCGGGCGGTTTTTTGCTTTCTGGGCCCCGCTTTTCCCCGCAGAAGCTGCGCCCGTACATCAGCCCGTACATGGCGGCGGCAGACGCCCGCACAGGCCGACTTCGAAACTGACCTCACGAATTCGCAACAACCAGAAGGAGTGCATCGTGAGTGTCAAACATCTGAATCAAGGCCAACTGGCCGAACGCTGGGGAGTCAGCGAAGCCACGCTTGAGCGCTGGCGTTCCGAGGGAATCGGCCCGGTATTTTTGAAGCTGCAAGGCCGCGTCGCGTATCGCATCGAGGACATCGAAGCCTACGAGGCCGAGAGCCTGCGCAAGAGCACCTCCGAACGCGTCAATGCGGGAGGTGCACTGTGAACCGCATCTCCCCCGACGAAGTCCTGACCACCCCAGCCGGCGAACTGGCTGCGCTTGCCAGCGAGTCGCTGTTCCAGCTCAAGAACGACGCCGCAGATCTTCTCGCTGCGGCCAAGGCGATCGTCGAGCACGTCGATCGCGCGCTGGACCTCAAGTACGCCGACCGCGCGCACCAGCTCCGCTTGGCGGCAGGCAAGGATACCGGTGTCGTCCACTTCGACGACGGCCATGTCCGCATCACCGCCGATCTGCCCAAGAAAGTCGACTGGGATCAGACGCGGCTCGCCGAGATCNNCCCGCCGCATCGCTGCCAACGGTGACGACCCGTCCGAGTACGTGGAGATCAGCTACCGGATCTCGGAAACCAAGTTCATCGCGTGGCCCGAGTCGCTCAAGAGCGCCTTCGCCCCGGCACGCACCCTCAAGACCGGCAAGCCGGGCTTCCGTCTCGCTCTGCTTCAGGAGTAAGCGCCATGAGAACCAAACCTACGCTGCTCGAACTGCTGCGCAAACATCCGGAAATGTATCTCCGGGATCTGCCGGAAAACATCCGCATCCCGGCACTGGACGGCAATCGCCCCGACGAAGTCGTGCGTCGCCTCGAAGACGCAACCATCGATGACCTGGCCTTCGCGATCCAGGGCATGGAGTCGGAATCCCGTCTGATCCATCGCCGTCTGAGCGGTCTGCGCGACCTGTACGAAATGGCCCGCAAGCGCGGCGCACTCGGCGTGACCACCGTCGCTGACGCGTTCGCCAACATCAGCACAGAGGAGGCCGGCAAATGAGCCTCCCGATCATTACTGCAGACCAGCGCCTGGCCGAGCGCCGTGGTGTGAAAGGCGTGCTCGTCGGCAAGAGCGGCATCGGCAAGACGTCACAGCTCTGGACGCTGAAACCCACGGCCACGCTGTTCTTTGATCTTGAGGCTGGTGATCTCGCGGTCGAGGGCTGGGCGGGCGACACGATCCGTCCGCGCACCTGGCAGGAGTGTCGTGACTTCGCGGTGTACATCGGCGGACCGAACCCGGCGCTGCGCGACGACCAGCCGTTCAGCCAGGCCCACTTCGATGCCGTGTGCGCGCGCTTCGGCGATCCGGTCGTGCTGGACAAGTACGACACCGTGTTCGTCGACTCCATCACCGTGGCCGGACGCCTGTGCCTGCAATGGTGCAAAGGCCAGCCCCAGGCCTACTCCGAGAAAACCGGCAAACCCGACAGCCGGGGTGCGTATGGGCTGATGGGCCAGGAAATGATTGGCTGGCTGACCCACCTGCAGCACACGCGCGGCAAGAACGTGTGGTTCGTCGGCATCCTCGACGAGCGGCTGGACGATTTCAATCGCCGCGTGTTCTCGCTGCAGATCGACGGCTCCAAGACCGGTCTGGAACTGCCCGGCATCGTCGATGAGGTCGTCACCCTGGCCGAGCTGAAGGCCGATGACGGCGCCAGTTACCGCGCCTTCGTCTGCCACACGCTGAACGCATGGGGCTACCCCGCCAAGGACCGCTCTGGCCGACTCGATCCGATCGAGGAACCGCACCTCGGCCGCCTGATGGAAAAGATCGCCGGCCCTGCCAGGCCCGCCACCGAGCGACTCGATTTCGCGCGCCCCGCGCCCGCTGCCATCCCCGAATCCACTTCCACTCAGGAGTCCTGATCATGACCTACTTCGATTTCAATTCCGCTTCCGAACAGACCTCTTTCGACCTGATCCCCAAAGGCACGCTCGTGCGTGTCCGCATGACCGTCAAGCCGGGTGGCTTCGATGATCCGTCGCAGGGATGGACCGGCGGCTACGCCACCCGCAACGACAACACCGGCTCGGTGTACCTGAACTGCGAGTTCGTCGTGATGGAGGGTGAGTTCGCCCGTCGCAAGATGTGGTCGCTGATCGGCCTGCACAGCCCGAAAGGCCCTGAGTGGGCCAACATGGGCCGCACCTTCGTCAAGGCGATCCTCAACTCAGCGCGCGGCGTTCACCCCGGCGACAACAGTCCTGCTGCGCAAAACGCGCGCCGCATCAGCGGGTTTGCCGATCTTGATGGCATCGAGTTTCTCGGCAAGGTCGACTGGGACAAAGACCAGAACGGCCAGGACAAGAGCGTGATCAAGGCCGCGATCACGCCCGACCACAAGGACTACGCCGCCCTCATGGGTGGCGCGCAGGGAGCGGCGAAAGCGCCAGCACCCGCAAACGGGTCGAACGCGTATGCCCAGGCCACGGGCCGTGCCTCCGTGCCGGGTCGCCCGAGCTGGGCACAGTAAGGGGGACGCCGCCATGATGCTCCGCCCCCGCCAAGCCCTGCTGGTCGAGCGCTCTTTGGCGGCGCTCGCCCAACACGGCAACACGCTGTCTGTGGGCCCCACCGGGTCGGGCAAGACCATCATGCTGTCGGCGGTAGCCGGCAACTTGTTGGCCGAGCCAGATGCCAAGGCCTGCATCCTCACCCACCGTGATGAGCTGACCGGCCAGAACCTGACCAAATTCGCACGGGTGAATCCGGGCGTCAGCACATCCGTGTTCGATGCCAAGGACAAATCCTGGTCCGGGCGTGCCACGTTCGCGATGGTGCAAACGCTGTCGCGCGACAACCATCTCGCTGCCATCCCGATCCTCGATCTGCTGGTGATCGATGAAGCGCATCACGCAGCCTCGGCGTCGTACCGCCGCGTAATCGACCGCGTGTTGGACAAGAACCCGCGCGCCCAGATCTTCGGGGTGACGGCGACGCCAGCCCGCAGTGACGGCAAGGGACTGCGAGAGGTCTTCAGCAACGTCGCGGATCAAATCACCCTCGGCGAGCTGATCGCCTCCGGCCACCTCGTACCGCCCCGCACCTTTGTCATCGATGTCGGCGCCCAGGAGCAGTTGACGCGAGTTCGTCGCACGGCCACCGACTTTGACATGACGGAAGTCGAGGCGATTCTGAACAAGACGCCCATCACCGATGCGGTGATCCGTCATTGGCGGGAGAAGGCCGGCGAGCGCAAGACGATCGTGTTCTGCTCGACCGTCGCCCATGCCGAGTGCGTGCGCCGGGCCTTTCAGGATGCCGGTGTGTCTGCCGTGATCGTGCATGGCGAGCTCCCAGACGCAGAGCGAAAGGCACGACTGGCCGACTACGAATCCGGCACCGCGCAAGTCGTGGTCAACGTGGCTGTGCTGACCGAAGGCTACGACTTCACGCCCACGTCGTGTGTCGTTCTGCTGCGACCCAGCTCGCACAAGTCCACGCTGACCCAGATGATCGGGCGCGGCCTGCGCACCATCGACCCAGCGGAGCATCCGGGAGTCATCAAGACCGATTGCGTGGTCCTGGACTTCGGCACCGCAACCTTGATGCACGGTTCCCTGGAACAGGACGTCAACCTCGACGGGCACCAGCATCACGGGGAAGCGCCGACCAAAGACTGCCCGTCCTGTGAAGCCACCGTCCCGCTCGGTTGCCGCGAATGCCCGCTATGCGGATTCGTCTGGGAGAACGAGACCACAGAGGAAGGTGATGCGCTGGCCGATTTCGTGATGACCGAGATCGACCTGCTCAAGCGCTCCAACTTCCGCTGGTGCGACCTGTTCGGTTGCGACGACGCACTGATGGCCACCGGCTTTAACGCCTGGGGTGGCGTGTTCTTCCTGAATGGGCGCTGGCACGCCGTGGGCGGAGGTAAGGATCTGCAGCCGCGCTTGTTGGCCGTTGGCGATCGCACAGTCTGCATGGCGAAGGCCGATGACTGGCTGAACGACCGCGAGTCGGCAGACTCCGCGCACAAGACCCGGCGCTGGTTGAACGAACCGCCGACCGCGAAGCAACTGCAGTATCTGCCGCAGGCGCTGCGCGCCGACTTTGGCATGACGCGCTATCAGGCCTCGGCACTGCTGTCCTTCCAGTTCAACAAGTCGTCGATTCAGCGCCTCGTGGTGGCTGCCAACGATGCCCACCGGGAGGCCGCGTGAAATGTGCAGTCTGCTCCCGAAAGGCCAAGGGATTCGGCTATTTCAATCCACGCCTGCCGCGCAGCGATCCACGACGTTACTCGGACCGCTGGGTGTTCTGCTCCATGCGCTGCCAGAACGCATTTTCGCGACTCATGGAAAAGACGGGAGGTCACATGATCGATCCCAGTGATATGGAGCTCGCCGCCATGGCGTCCTGCCTGGCGCCGCTTGGAGAGTATGTCGGCGCCATCGGCATGCAGCGCCCGCTGGCGGACTACAGCAAAGACGAAGTGCTGATGCTGATCGACGTGGTGGTGACCGCCTACCAGGAACACATGCTCGTCGAGCACGAGCGGATGGCGGAGAAGGACCGCGCTTTTCTTGATGAGCGACTCGCCCGCCAAGGCAAGTCCGCTTCGACGGGAGTGCCGTTCTGATGCTGGATTTCAATCACCGCCCAAAGATCCACGAGCAGATCGGCGCGCTCATCGACGCCGCACTTAGCGCCGAACGCGACAACCAACCCCGTCGCAACTATCTCGGTGCGTCTCGGTTGGGCGTTGCCTGCGAGCGGGCGCTGCAATACGAGTATCTCCAAACCCCTGTCGATGCTGGAAGGGAAATCCCGGGTCGCGTGTTGCGCATCTTCGAGGTGGGACACGCTCTCGAAGAGCTGGCCATTCGTTGGCTGCGCATGGCCGGATTCGATCTGTACACCCAAAAGGCCAGCGGCGGTCAGTTCGGCTTTTCCGTTGCAGGCGGCCGTATTCAAGGGCACGTCGATGGCGTCCTGAACGGCGGCCCCGCAGAGCTACGAATGAGCTATCCGGCCCTGTGGGAGTGCAAGACCATGAACGACAAGTCCTGGCGGGATACGGTCAAGCACGGCGTCAGCAAATCCAAACCGGTCTATGCCGCGCAGATGGCCATCTATCAGGCCTACATGGAGGCCAGCATCCCGGGCATTTCCGCGAACCCGGCGTTGTTCACTGCGATCAACAAGGACTCCGAGGAGATCTGGTTCGAGTTGGTGCCGTTTGACGGCGGCCTGGCACAGCGCATGTCCGATCGCGCGGTTCGGGTCATCACGGCAACGGACAGCCAGGAACTGCTGCCGCGCCATGCAACCACCCCAACGCATGTCGAGTGCAAGTTCTGCCCCTGGCAGGACCGCTGTTGGAGTTCGACATGATGGCCGACAACATCATCTGGCTCGACTTCAATGACGCGCCTGAGCAGCGCGACGAACTGACCTCTGACACCGATGCCTTGCGCGCTGGCTTGCTGGATCGACTTGAGGCGGTCCTCCACTACCTGTTTCCGCAGGGGCGCATCCGGGGTGGCAAGTTCTACGTCGGTGATGTCGATGGCAACCCGGGCAAGAGTCTGGTGGTTGAGCTGGACGGACCACGGCGCGGCCTGTGGAAAGACTTTTCCACCGATGAGGGCGGAGACATCATCGATCTGTGGGCGCGCTCGCAAGGTCGATCCGCCCGCAGCGACTTCCCACGTATCGCCGCAGAGATCCGGCAGTGGCTCGGTCTTGCTCCACCGAACATCACGCCGATGCGCCGTGATGTTCGCAGCGTGCAGATGGATGACCTCGGCGCCTACACCGGCAAATGGGATTACCTGACTCCCGATGGCGAGCTGATCGCCTGCGTCTACCGGTATGACCCGCCGACAGGCAAAGAGTACCGCCCATGGGATGTGCGAGCCCGCATGTGGCGCGCCCCCGACCCGAGGCCACTCTACAACCAGCCGGCCATCGGGAAAGCGCGAGAGGTCGTCCTGGTCGAAGGCGAGAAATGTGCGGCTGCGTTGATTGCCTGCGGCATTGCGGCCACCACCGCGATGAACGGCGCCAAGGCACCAGTCGACAAGACCGACTGGCGTCCATTAGCAGGGAAATCCGTGGTCATCTGGCCGGACCGGGATGCCCCTGGCTGGGACTACGCCGAGAGCGCAGCACGCGCTTGCGTGATGGCGGGCAGCACATCCGTGGCCATTTTGGTTCCGCCGACCGACAAGCCGGCCAAGTGGGATGCAGCAGACGCTGTCGAGGAAGGGTTCGACTGCGCGGCGTTTATCGCCCAGGGCGAACGCCGCGTGGTCAAGGCGGCGGCTGCCTCTCTGCCCACCTTTACGCTCGGCGAACTGCTCGACGACAACTCGCCGCTGCCACCCGATCTGATCTCGCCGCGAGTGCTGACGCCCGCAGGCATGTTGGTGTTCGGCGGTGCGCCCAAGGTCGGCAAGAGTGACTTCCTGTTGTCGTGGCTGGCTCACATGGCGGCTGGAGCTGCATTTCTGGGCATGCATCCACCCCGTCCGCTACGGGTGTTCTACCTGCAGGCCGAGGTCCAGTACCACTATCTGCGCGAGCGTGTGAAGGATGTCCGCCTGCCGTCCCATCGGCTTCTGGACGCCCGCGCCAACTTCGTGGCCACGCCACAGTTGCGGCTGGTGCTCGATGACGCCGGTCTGGCGCAGGTGATCCCAGCGATCGCGAAGGCTTTTGGCGGCGAGCCTCCTGACATCATCGCCATCGATCCGATCCGCAACGTGTTCGACGGCGGCGATGCCGGCGGAGAGAACGACAACGGCGCCATGCTGTTCTTCCTCTCTCAGCGGGTGGAGCGGATTCGCCAGGCGGTCAATCCCGACGCCGGGGTGATCCTCGCTCACCACACCAAGAAGCTAGGCAAGAAGCAGTTTGAGGAGGACCCGTTCCAGGCGCTAGCCGGCGCAGGAAGCCTGCGCGGTTACTACTCGACCGGCATGCTGCTGTTCCGACCCGATGAAACGCGCACCACTCGCCAGCTCATCTTCGAGCTGCGCAATGGCGCGGGTATCCCGCAACGGCACGTCGACAAGATCAACGGTGAGTGGCGTGAGGTCGATGCCAACGAGCGGCTGGTGATGAAGGACTACGGCGAGCGACTGGATGCCGAGCGCCGCCGCAAACGCGACGCGATCCTTCAGATCCTATTCGAGGAGGCCGGCAACGGGCGCTGCTACACCGCCAACCAGTTCGCCGAGTCCTTCGAGGGCAAGGCTGGCCTGGGCGGCGAGCGCACCATCCGCGAACGCGTCTCCGCGCTCTCGACGCAGGGCTACATCAAGTATTTCCGCAACGCGGCTGACTACGGCCTGCCCTCCAGCGGCCGCACCAAGTTCGGCTATCTCTGCGTAGAAGGCATGGTGCTGCGCTTGCCAGCTGGCGATGTCGACACGGCCACCGGCGAGCTGCCGATGCGCGAGCACACGGTGCTCCCCACCCACTACAAGTGCCCGCATTCCGGCGCCTCGATGCCTGTCGAGAACCCCGACGTGTGGGTCTACCACGACGAACTGAACGACCCGGAGGCCTCATGAACATTGCCCAATCGGCAGTTGGCAGCGCCGTTGCCAACTGCACCCATTTCCTTGCCAACTACCCGCAGTTGGCAAACCCCTGCCAACTGGAAGTCCAGGTAAATCAGGGTATTGCGGTAAATTACCCGCAGTTGGCAGTTGGCAACGATGCCAACTCGCCAACTGGCGCAAACCCGCGTGGTTGCTGGACTTTCTCCCATTCTCCAGTTGGCGAAAACTCCCCCTCCTACTACGTAGGAGAGGGACCAGATGGTCCCTCCACTCTACGTAGGGGGCTTGCCGGCCACCCGGGATCAGATCATCGGCGGCCATCCCTGTCCTCGATCCTGGCATTGGATCTCGGCACCCAGACAGGCTGGGCACTGCGCGACCGCGATGGCGCAGTGACCAGTGGATCGGAATCCTTCAAGCCGCAGCGCTTCGAGGGTGGCGGCATGCGCTACCTGCGATTCAAACGCTGGCTCACCGAGATCAAGCAGTCCTGCGACGGCATCGACGCCGTGTACTTCGAGGAGGTGCGCCGCCACGCCGGGGTCGATGCGGCACACGCCTACGGCGGCTTCATGGCCCATCTCACCGCATGGTGCGAGCACCACCAGATCCCGTACCAGGGCGTTCCGGTGGGCACGATCAAGAAGCACGCCACCGGCAAGGGCAACGCGAACAAGGATCAGATGATCAGCGCCGCCCGGTTGCGTGGCCACGCACCGGCTGACGACAACGAAGCCGATGCCATTGCGCTGTTGCACTGGGCCGTCGAGACACAGGAGGTGTGAGATGAAGGTTCCGACTCACGCCTACCGCTGTGCCCTGGCTCGACTGCAGCCCGATCCGCGCCCCGATCCGGAGCAGATCAAGCGCGAAGGATGGCGCGACCAGCAGATCCTGGTGATCTCGCCCGACGACACGCGACTCGATTGGGTCGAACGCGAACTGCTGCGGCGGATCGGCGATCGGCTGTACGGGTCGAAGGAGCGTCGACATGGCTGAGTGGACGATCGAAACCGTGGCCGACCGGTTCATCGAGGCCGCACGAACTGCCCACCGCCTTCCTCCGGTTCGCGTGCAGGGCTACTTCAACTGCTGGCCGGCGATCAAACGCATGCCATGGGAAAACCTCGGCGCAGAGCCGCCGGTCTACCGCTTTCCTCCCGACCCTGCGGCCATCGACCGAATGCTGGAGACCATGCGGTGGGTCCAGTGGCTTGAGGAGGAACAGCGACACCTCGTCTGGATGCGGGCACAGCGGTACCCGTGGAAAGATATCTGTTGCCGCTTCGCCTGTGACCGGACCACTGCCTGGCGTCGCTGGCAGGCAGCACTGGCGATCGTGGTCGAGCAGCTGCAAGCGGCGAAGAGACAGGGAGCGGTAGTCAATTCGCGCTGACGTTGCGTGTAGTTGCGAGCCGTTGCAAAGCCAATCTGAATCCTGCGGACCGCTGAGGGTTTTGACGACTTTTCGGCGTGCAACATCTGGAGAGTTTTTCGCTAGTATTACGGCTAATCTCGCGAGCGAAGTACGTCTGAAGGCCACAGCACATAGTCTGTGGCCTTCGTCGTTTCCGTCTCGCAATGGCCACGACCTGTTGCCACGGGTCCTTCCTGGCCACCATGCAATGCGGGGGGCGCGAGCGCGGCGCTTTTTTAGCGTCAGGGTGCGAACCAAGGTTCGCACGGTTCGCAGTTCGCACCAACCCCAAAAACCCGCCCACGGTTGTCGTCGGCGGGTTTTCTATTTTCAGGACACCATCTTTGAATACGCTCAACGTCGAGTACCGCAAGGTCGAGGCGCTGATTCCCTACGCCCGCAACCCGCGCACACATTCCGAGGCGCAAGTCACCAAGATCGCCGCCAGCATCGTCGAATATGGCTGGACGAACCCGGTCCTGGTTGATGGCGACAACGGCATCATCGCGGGCCATGGTCGTTTGGCTGCTGCACGCAAGCTGGGGCTGGATCAGGTGCCAGTGATCGAACTGGCCCATCTCACCACCGCGCAAAAGCGCGCCTTGGTCATCGCCGACAACCGGCTGGCGCTTGACGCTGGCTGGGATGAGGAGATGTTGGCGCTCGAACTGGCGGAGCTTTCCGAAGCGGGTTTCGAACTGGCGCTGACCGGCTTCGAGAACATCGAGATCGATGTGCTGCTGGCAGATGCCCAGTCGACTGAAGGTGAACCGGCGGCGCAGGATGGTGTAGATGCCGATGAACCCGATACGACCGATGACGTACCTGACACGCCAGTGGTGGCGGTGTCGCGCGAGGGAGATGTCTGGGCCATCGGCTCGCACCGGTTGATCTGTGGCGACGCCACCGACCCAGCCGTGGTCGCCACGCTGATGCAGGGTGACACCGCGCAGCTTTGCTTCACCTCGCCGCCGTATGGCAACCAGCGCGACTACACCTCCGGCGGCATTGCCGATTGGGATGTCCTGATGCGCGGTGTGTTCGCACATCTGCCGATGGCGGGCGACGGACAGGTGCTGGTCAATCTTGGGCTGATCCACCGCGACAACGAAGTCATCCCCTATTGGGACGGCTGGCTGTCCTGGATGCGTCAGCAAGGGTGGCGGCGCTTCGCGTGGTACGTCTGGGATCAGGGGCCCGGCATGCCCGGCGACTGGCAGGGCCGATTGGCTCCCAGCTTCGAGTTTGTTTTCCACTTCAATCGCAGCACCCGCAAACCCAACAAGATTGTTCCTTGCAAGCACGCAGGCCAGGAATCGCACCTGCGCGCCGACGGGTCGTCCACGGCGATGCGCGGTAAGGATGGCGAGGTCGGCGGCTGGACGCACAAGGGTCAGCCGACGCAGGACACCCGAATCCCTGACTCAGTGATTCGCGTGATGCGCCACAAGGGCAAGATCGGTCAGGACATTGATCACCCGGCCGTGTTCCCGGTCGCATTGCCTGAGTTTGCCATCGAGGCTTACACCGATTCGGGTGACGTCGTGTTCGAGCCCTTCGGTGGCAGTGGCACGACGATGCTGGCCGCGCAACGCACTGGTCGTATCTGCCGCAGTGTGGAAATTGCGCCGGAGTACGTGGACGTGGCCATCAAGCGCTTTCAGCAAAACCACCCCGGCGTGCCGGTCACTCTCATCGCCACTGGCCAATCTTTCGACGAGATCGCCACTGAACGCGAAATGGAGGTGGCGGCATGAACTGGCTGGCCGACAAGATCGAGCAGTGGCCGACAGCCAAACTGCTGCCCTATGCCCGCAATGCGCGGACGCACTCGGATGATCAGGTGGCGCAGATCGCCGCATCGATTGCCGAGTTTGGCTTCACCAATCCGATCCTTGCAGGCAGTGACGGCATCATCGTCGCTGGGCATGGCCGCTTGGCCGCTGCGCAGAAACTCGGGCTGGAAATCGTGCCCGTGGTCGTACTGGATCACCTGAGCCCGACCCAGCGACGCGCCTTGGTCATCGCAGACAACCGCATCGCGGAGAACGCTGGCTGGGATGACGCGATGTTGCGGATCGAACTTGAGGCTTTGCAGCTGGAAGGTTTCGATCTGGACATCACCGGCTTCGACGCCGACGCGCTGGCCGAACTGATCGCGGGCGACGAGCCGCACAACGAGGGCCAGACCGATGAGGACGCGGTACCGGAGGTTGGCGAAATTCCAATATCGCGCCCGGGCGATGTCTGGATCATGGGCCAGCACCGACTGCTGTGCGGCGACTCGACCGTGGCAGAGAGCTATGCCCGGCTGATGCAAGGCGACATGGCAGACATGGTCTTCACCGACCCGCCGTACAACGTGAACTACGCCAACAGCGCCAAAGACAAGATGCGCGGCAAGGATCGCGCGATCCTGAACGACAACCTGGGCGACGGGTTCTACGACTTCCTGCTGGCGGCATTGACGCCCACCGTGGCGCATTGCCGGGGCGGTATCTACGTGGCGATGTCTTCCAGCGAACTGGATGTGCTGCAGGCCGCCTTCCGCGCAGCCGGTGGCAAGTGGTCGACCTTCATCATCTGGGCCAAGAACACCTTCACGCTGGGCCGCGCCGACTACCAGCGCCAGTACGAGCCGATCCTGTACGGTTGGCCCGAGGGCGCGCAACGCCACTGGTGTGGCGACCGCGATCAGGGCGATGTGTGGGCTATCAAGAAGCCGCAGAAGAACGATCTGCATCCGACGATGAAGCCGGTGGAGCTGGTCGAGCGAGCCATCCGCAATTCGAGCCGCCCGGGTAACGTGGTGCTCGATCCGTTCGGTGGTTCTGGCACAACGTTGATTGCGGCCGAAAAGTCGGGGCGCGTCGCGCGGCTGATCGAACTCGATCCAAAGTACGTGGATGTGATCGTGCGCCGGTGGGAGGACTTCACCGGCCAGACGGCTGTCCGCGAGGCAGCAGACCAGGAATTGTGCGCCAGTTGAATGGCTGGCCGGGCTGCTTGGCCTCTTCTTCCTCGGCGATGCGCCGTAGGATTTGCAGGGTGGTGAGATCGCGCGGCAGTGCCATGCACATGACGCGCACAGCCTGCTCGATGGAGATGTCTGGACGCCGGTTGGCAATCAGCCAACGCAGTGCCTGCTCCCGTTCGGTGGCGAGCGCTTTCATCAGGCAGCCATCTCTTCGCAGATTTCGCAGTGGATCACAAAGCCTGTCAGGTAAGGCAGGCCGCGCGGGATGCCGTACTGCTTACTGGTCTGGCGGCCAATCGTCCAGCCCATCCAACGTTGGGTGGCGGCGTTGATCGCATCCTGCAAGGCTTGGCCTTGGTACAAGCCGTTCTGGACGTCGTCGGCAAAGTGGCGTCCGTGGCGACTGTCGAGGAAGGTCCGCACCGATTCGAGGGGCTGGTGGGTGGCGTCCGAAATGGCGTTCATGGCCAGGGGCCATGCGGCGCTGGCGTGTTCGTTCATCGTGCCCCAAAAACCCCAGGCTTCGTTCTGGGTGGTGGGGATCTGGTTGGTGGTCATGATGTCTTCTCCGGGTTGATCGTTGCGACACCTGTAGTAACGCGCTGTTCGATTGAGAAGCCAAGCTGTTCCTGGCTTCTTTCTCGATCAATTTTGCTTACCCGAGACGGGCTACGTAGCGGGCGTAATCACCGCCCTCGGGATTGACGTAGAGGTAAGGGCGTCCGGGAGCAGTGACCTCGACGCAGAGGTAGCCGTCGCCAGTGCCGCCACCCTTGCCACGCAGCCAGTCGCGTGAAACCAGCAGGCTGAGCCCAAAGGCGTCGAATTCGGCAGGGGTGAGCTCCTTGGTCTCGGTGACGTAGACCTTGTGCTGGTCGCTCCCGCCCAGTTCGCCGAGGTCGGCAGGTTTGCGTGCAAACGGCAGGCGGATGCTCAACTCTTCGACCTGGAGGCTTTGGCCTGCGAACTGAAGGGTGCGTGGGGTGCGTTCGATGGTGATGGTCATGGTGCTCATGGCGGTTTTCCTGGTATGGCGTCGTCAATCACGACACCTGTATGAACGCGCTGGTGGGGAGAGAAGCCAAGCTATCCATGACTCCTCTCGCCATCTTTTTGGCTTCGCCGAAACTCGCTGTGCTCGTTTTCAGGCGATGCGGTAGATCCGCTCGCCACCCTGCGGCTTGTCCGAGACGATGGTCAGGCCAAGTTTTTTCTTGAAGGCTCCGGCGAAGGTGCCGCGCACCGTGTGCGCCTGCCAACCGGTGGCGGTGCAGATCTGGTCGATGGTTGCGCCCTCGGGGCGTTGCAGCATCCGGATCACTTCGGCCTGCTTGCTGTTCTCGCGGGTGCGCGGCTTGACCCACGTGGCTTCGGCGGCGGTTACGGCCGCTTCCAGTTCGGGATCGCTCGCGGCCGCAGGCGCGCCTTCGGCGTTGGCGATGACCCGGTCGAGATTGGCTTCGAACTGACCGACGCGCTTCTTGTTCAATCCGGGGCGCGCAACGCCCAAGGCGTCGTAGCCCTCCGCAGCGACAAACCAGTCGGTGCCCTCGGTAGTAATCAGTGCGCGGTTGAAGAGTCCGTCGAGCACCTTCTTGCGTGCGCCTCCTTTGATGTTGTCGGGGAACCATTCGATCTTGCCGCTGGTGTGTTCAACCGCGTGGGTCAGGATCGCGTGCTGGGCAGGGGTCAGTTGGGTGGTGGTCATGTTTTGCTCCTTCAATGTGGTGGACGGTGCTGTGATGAACGCGCTGTTCCCAAGTGAAGCCAAGCGCTTTCTGCTTGGCTTCGACAGTTCTTGATCAGTTGTTGGCCTTGTCCGAACTCGCCGCCTTGCGGCCCTGCTCGAGGCCCGCGTTGAAGGCGGCTTCAAGCGCCTCGCGCAGGCACCAAACCGCCACGTCGTGGAAATCAAGGCTGTCTGAGCGGCGGGTTTCCAGTGTTTCGATGCCCAGCTTGCTTTGCGCGATCTGGGTCAGGAGTTGTTCGAGCTTGCTCATTGCTGCGTCCTTTGATGGTGTTGATGACGAACGTATGAACGCGCTGTTCCAGACGGAAGCCAAGCTCAATCCGCAGGCGAATTTGGCAAATGAGCGAACAAATGATTGAAGGTGCCCCGAAGGGGAAATATGGGTATTTCGATTCGTGCCTACGCACGCCACCGAGGGGTGTCCGATGCAGCGGTGCGCAAGGCCATCGCTGCTGGGCGGATCACGCCGGAGGCAGACGGAACGATTGATGCCGAGCGCGTCGACCGCGAGTGGGCGCGCAATTCCGATGCACCGCGCAATGGCACGGCCACCCGCGCGGTCAAGGTCGCCGTCCAGGAATCCAGCGGGGCCACAGGAGACGGGCAAGCAGCCTCGTTGGCAACATCCGCAGCAGGTGGCACGTCCTTGCTGCAAGCGCGGACGGTCAACGAAGTGGTCAAGGCGCAAACCAACAAGGTGCGTCTGGCCCGCCTCAAGGGCGAGCTGGTAGATCGGCCGCAGGCCATCGCCCATGTTTTCAAGCTGGCGCGCTCCGAACGCGATGCCTGGCTCAACTGGCCCGCACGCATCTCGGCACAGATGGCAGCCAAGCTCGGTGTTGATCCCCACACGATGCACATCGCATTGGAGGCGGCGGTGCGTGAGCACCTGCAGGAACTGGGCGAGATGCGCCCGAGGGTGGATTGATGGACATGGACTATGAAGGCGCTGCCGAGATTGAGCGTGCGTGGCGCGAAGGACTGACGCCCGACCCGCTGCTCACCGTGTCCGAATGGTCAGATCGCCACCGGATGCTCTCCAGCAAGGCCTCTGCGGAACCGGGTCGCTGGCGCACCAGCCGCACGCCGTACTTGAAAGCGATCATGGATTGCCTGTCGCCGACCTCGCCGGTCGAACGCGTGGTGTTCATGAAAGCGGCACAGCTTGGCGCGACCGAGATGGGATCGAACTGGATCGGCTATGTGATCCATCACGCACCCGGGCCAATGATGGCGGTGTGGCCGACAGTGGAAATGGCCAAGCGCAACTTCAAGCAGCGGATCGATCCGCTGATCGAGGAGTCGTCCGCACTGGCTGAACTGATTGCACCGGCGCGCAGCCGGGATTCCGGCAACACCATCCTGGCCAAGGAGTTCCGGGGTGGCGTGCTGGTGATGACCGGAGCCAACAGCGCGGTCGGGCTGCGCTCGATGCCGGTGCGGTATCTGTTCCTCGACGAGGTCGACGGTTATCCGTTGGACGTCGAGGGTGAAGGGGACGCGATCTCGCTGGCCGAGGCACGTACACGCACGTTCGCGCGGCGCAAGATCTTCATCGTCTCGACGCCGACGATTTCAGGGGCATCGGCTATCGAGCGCGAGTACGAGGCCAGTGACCAACGTCGCTACTTCGTGCCGTGTCCGCATTGCTCCCACCGTCAGTGGCTGCGTTTCGAGCAGCTGCGTTGGGACAAAGGGCAACCGGAGACCGCTGCCTACATCTGCGAGTCATGTGACACCGCGATTGCCGAGCACCACAAGACATGGATGCTGGAGCACGGCGAGTGGCGCGCGATGATCACCGATGGCACGGGCAAGACGGCAGGCTTCCACCTGTCGTCGCTATACAGCCCGGTGGGCTGGCGTTCGTGGCGTGAGATCGCCGCTGCGTGGGAAGCCGCCGTCAGTAAAGAGTCGGGATCGGCCGCTGCCATCAAGACCTTCAAGAACACCGAGCTGGGTGAAACCTGGGTCGAGGAAGGCGAAGCCCCGGACTGGCAACGACTGGTCGAGCGCCGAGAGGACTACCGCGTCGGCACGGTGCCGCAAGGCGGCCTGCTCTTGGTCGGCGCTGCCGACGTGCAGAAAGATCGCATCGAGGCGTCGGTCTGGGCCTTTGGGCGCGGCAAGGAGTCCTGGCTGGTTGAGCACCGCGTGCTGATGGGTGACACCGCCCGCGACACGGTGTGGAAGCACCTTGCTGAAATGCTGGCCGAGACCTGGACACACACTTCGGGCGCATCGATGCCGCTGGCCCGCTTTGCACTGGATACCGGGTTTGCGACGCAGGAGGCCTACGCCTTTGTGCGGGCCTGCCGCGATTCGCGTGTGATGGCGGTCAAGGGTGTGCCTCGCGGTGCAGCCTTGATCGGCACGCCGACCGCCATCGATGTCTCGCAGGGCGGCAAGAAGCTGCGCCGGGGCATCAAGGTGTACAGGGTGGCGGTCAGCATTGCCAAGCTCGAGTTCTACAACAACCTGCGCAAGAGCGCAGATGTTGGGGAGGACGGATTGACCACGATGTTCCCGGCCGGGTTCGTCCATCTGCCCAAGATCGACGCCGAGTTCATCCAGCAACTCTGCGCGGAGCAACTGATCACCCGCCGCGACCGCAACGGCTTCCCGGTGCGTGAGTGGCAAAAGATGCGTGAGCGCAATGAGGCGCTCGACTGCTACGTCTACGCCCGCGCGGCTGCATCGGCGGCGGGTCTGGATCGCTTCGAGGAACGTCACTGGCGGGAACTGGAGCGACAACTGGGGCTGGCCAGTCCGCCAGCCCTTGAAACACCCACTGAATCGATCAACGAGGCCACCCAACGCGGTGGCCTCGCTGTTTCTGGCAACCGCAACACCGGTCGGCGCGTGATCAAAAGCCGCTGGCTGTCCTGACACCTCAAGGAGAAAACATGAGTCTTGCTACCCGTATCGAAAGCCTGGTCATCCGCGTCGCGCAGGAGTTCAACGACGTCCGCGCCAAGGCAGGCAACCTGGCCAACCTCACCACCACCGACAAGTCGAATCTGGTCGCGGCCATCAACGAACTGAAAGCTGCCGTGGTGTCGTCGGCGGTGATCGACGATGCGCACGTCGCGACCACGACCACGTACTCGTCCAACAAGATCGTCTCGCTGCTCGATGCGCTCAAGACCGAGATCTTGGGCGGTGCCGATGCCGCCTACGACACGCTGGTGGAAATCCAGCAACTGCTGCAGAACGGCACCAGCGGTCTGGATGCGCTGCTCGCCGCCGTGAACAACCGCGTGCGCTTCGATGCGGCGCAGTCGCTGACCGTGGCCGAGCAACTTCAGGCGCGCAGCAACATCGGAGCCGTCGCAGCCACCGATGTCGGCAATACCGACACAGACTTCGTCGCGGTCTTTGTGGGTGCGCTGGTCTGATGAGCCTCGCATCGCGCATCAGTGCGCTGGCCAGTCGTGTCGGGCTCGAGGTTAAGACCAAGATCGACGCCACCCACCCCGGCGTGGCCCGGGCGTGGGTGTGTTTCGGCTATGTCGGCACGCAGGTCGTCGTGCGCGCATCGCACAACGTGGCCAGCGTGACCCGGACGGCGGCGGGTCGCTACCGCGTGACCTTCGCCGTTGCCATGCCCGACGCCAACTATTGCTGGACGGCGCTTGCCCGCAGCAGCACCAACAGCGGCACGCAGCGCATTGCCATAGTGCGATCCAGCACCGACCAGAAGACCGCTCAGTACGTCGACATCAGTTGCGCCACCACATCTGCATCGTTTTCCGATTCCTCCGAAATCAACCTCACGGTGTACCGCTGATGGCCTACACACAAGCACACCTCGACGCACTGGAAGCGGCGCTGGTCAAGGGCGAAAAGCGCGTGACCTTTGGCGACAAGACCGTCGAGTACCGCAGCGTCGATGAACTCCAGGCCGCCATTGCGGCGGTCAAGCGCGACCTCTTCGAGCAGGCCGTGGACACCGGACTTTGGCCTGGCGCGCCACGCCAGATCCGGGTCACCACCGGCAAAGGGTTCTGAACATGCAATGGTTTGACCGAATGCGTAGACGCGTCGGCATGAGTCTGCTTGGCGGCACACCGTTCTATGACGGTATCGGTGGCGGCCGTCGCGCATTGGCGTGGCAGGTCGGCAATCCAGGCGCAGTCGCAGCACTGGCGTTCACCCAGAACGAGTTGCGCGCCAAGAGCCACGATCTGGTACGCCGCAATGCCTGGGCAGCGGCAGGCGTCGAGGCCTTTGTCTCGAACGCCATCGGCACCGGCATCAAGCCGCAGAGCATGCTGGCCGATCAGCCCCTGCGCGAAGCGATCCACAGCCTGTGGTGGGACTGGTGCGAGGAGGCCGATGCCGCCGGACTGACCGATTTCTACGGACTGCAGGCCTTGGCCTGTCGCGCCATGCTCGAAGGCGGGGAATGTCTGGTGCGGCTGCGCTATCGCCGCCCGGAGGATGGGCTGCCGGTTGGCCTGCAGTTGCAGTTGCTCGAACCCGAACACCTGCCAGCCACGCTGAATCAAGAGTTGGCTTCCGGAAACGTCATCCGTGCGGGCATCGAGTTCGACAAGCTCGGACGGCGGGTGGCTTACCACCTGTATCGCTCGCATCCTGGTGATGGCTCACTGGCCCCGATGTCGGGCACCGGTGGCGTGGTGGGCGGTCTCGACACAGTGCGTGTCCCGGCCAGCGAAATCATTCACATGTTTCGTCCCTTGCGGCCTGGACAGATCCGGGGCGAACCATGGCTGGCGCGCGCACTGGTCAAGCTCAACGAACTCGACCAGTACGACGACGCCGAGCTCGTGCGCAAGAAAACCGCCGCGATGTTCGCGGGCTTCATCACGCGCCTGTCA
This sequence comes from Geobacter sp. UBA4074, assembly GCA_002383415.1. GTDB lineage: Bacteria > Desulfobacterota > Desulfuromonadia > Geobacterales > Pseudopelobacteraceae > Trichlorobacter. The sequence goes on along the minus strand of DFYU01000104.1, from coordinate 34,826 downwards.
CCTGAGGACAACCTGATGGGTGAAGGCTTGCCGGATGCCAGCGGTGCGGCATTGGCCGGGCTGGAGCCGGGCACGATGCAGATCCTGGAGCCCGGCGAGGACGTGAAGTTCAGTCAGCCCGCCGACGTTGGCGCGAGCTACGCCGAATTCCTGCGCATGCAGTTCCGGGCGGTGGCAGCGGCGATGGGCATCACCTACGAGATGCTGACCGGCGACCTGACGCAAGTGAACTATTCGTCGATCCGGGCCGGGCTGCTGGAGTTTCGCCGCCGCTGTGAGGCCATCCAGCACGGCGTGATCGTCCACCAGCTGTGCCGCCCGATCTGGCGTGCCTGGATGGAGCAGGCGCTACTTGAAGGCGCGCTGGCGCTGCCGCAGTTCACCGAGAAGAAGCGCGACTACTTCGCGGCCAAATGGATTCCACAGGGTTGGCAGTGGGTCGATCCCAAGAAGGAATTCGACGCGATGCTGACCGCCATTCGCGCCGGGCTGCTGTCTCGCTCGGAAGCCATCTCGGCCTTCGGCTACGACGCCGAGGACATCGACCGCGAGATCGCCGCCGACAACCAGCGCGCCGATGCGCTCGGTCTGGTCTTCGACTCCGACCCGCGCCACGACAAAGCGCCCCAACCATCGACGTTGGGCGCTCCCATGAATGCGGCCGCCACGGTGACCGTGCCGCAAGACCAACAGGACAACTGACATGCAACTCGTTCATCTGGCGTCCCGCCTCTACGGGACGCCGCTCCTCATTGCGCGTCCCAAACTCGACGTGATCCTCTCCGTGTTGGGTTCCCGCATCGGCTTGCCCGATCTGGACATGGCGTTGCCGCTGCCCATGCCGCGCCAAAGCGCCACACCGGGTCAGGCTGGCATTGCCGTCATCCCGGTGGTCGGCACGCTGGTCAGACGTTCGATGGGTATCGAAGCCGCCTCTGGCCTGATGTCCTACGGCGAGATCGAAGCCCGACTGGACGCCGCGCTGGCCGACCCACAGGTGGCGGGCATCCTGCTCGATCTGGATTCGCCCGGCGGCGAGGCGTCGGGTGTGTTCGAGTTGGCCGAGCGCATCCGCGCTGCCAGCACCATCAAGCCGATCTGGGCGCACGCCAACGATGCCGCGTACTCGGCGGCTTTTGCCATCGCGGCAGCCTGCCAGCGCCTGACGCTGTCGCAGACCGCTGGCGTCGGGTCGGTTGGCGTGATCGCGCTACACGTCGACCAGTCGGTGAGGGACGCCAAGGACGGCCTGAACTACACCGCTGTCTTCGCGGGCAGCCACAAGAACGATTTCTCCCCGCACGAGCCACTCACCCCCCAGGCCACCACCGCGTTGCAGACCGAGGTGGATCGCCTCTACGACATCTTCGTGAATCAGGTCGGACAGATGCGCGGCATCGATCCGGATGCCGTGCGCGCCACCGAAGCGGGGCTGTTCTATGGCGAGCAGGCGGTGGCAGCAGGCCTCGCCGACGCGGTGATGCCGTTTGATGCGGTGATGACCGAGTTCACCGACGCGTTGGCTGCCAAGCAGCGGTTGGCGCAGCCTGGTGTGGCCCGCGCCTCGCCGCGAAGCCTGTCCACTCAATCCATTTCAAACCCACCCCGAAGCAAACCTTTCACCCTGGAGAACACCATGACCGACCCCAAAGACGACCACGAAAACCCGAGTGATCTGGCCGACACCGACCCACAGGGCGACCAGTCGCAGCTTGAGAGCGATCCGCAATCGACGCCTGCCGCCCAAGACGCACTGGCGCAGTCCTTCGCCAGCGGGCGCGGCCAAGCTCAGGCCATTGCAGAGATGTGCCTGATCGCAGGCCAGTCCCAACGCACGGCGGAATTCCTCGCAGCAGGCTTCTCGGAAGCGCAGGTGCGCCGCGCCTTGCTCGACGCCCGTGCCGACCAACCCGAAATCGCCTCGCGTATCACCGCCGATGCAGGAACCAGCCAGCACCCGGAAAACAGTCCGGTGGTCGCTGCCGTCAAGAAACTCACCGCCAAGGAGTAAGCCATGCCCACTGTCTCTCAACCCAAGAATCTCGGCGACCTGTTGAAGTACGAAGCGCCGAATCTCTACTCGCGTGACCAGGACACCGTCGCGGCCGCCCAGAACCTGTCGCTGGGTACCGTGGTGGGCCGCGAAACGGCTACCGCCAAGCTCAAGGCCCTCGACCCGAGCGCCTCGGACGGCACGGAAACCGCCGTTGGCGTGCTCGGAAATGACGTCGATGCGACGCTGATCGACCGTGAGGACGCGATCCTGATCGCCCGCCACGCCATCGTCGCGCGCGGCGCATTGGTCTGGCCGACAGGCATCAGCACTGCGCACAAAGTGGCGGCCATCAAGCAACTCGCAGAACGTGGAGTCCTGGCCCGCGAGAGTGCCTAAAACCCGCGCCTGACCCACTTCCAACGCTCCGTTTCACTCCCCCCAAAACCCGCCGCTGGCGGGTTTCGTCATTTCTGGAGATCCCAAATGCAGAACCCTTTTGAAAACCCCGGCTTTTCGATGGCCAGCCTGACGGCCGCCCTCAACCTCCTGCCCAACCGTTACGGGCGGCTGGAGCAACTCAACCTGTTCCCGGCCAAGCCAGTGCGCACCCGGCAAATCATCGTCGAGGAGTACGCCGGTCGTCTGAACCTGCTGCCCACCCGCGCGCCCGGTTCGCCCGGCACGGTGGGTGAACGTGGCAAGCGCAACCTGCGCTCCTTCGTGATCCCGCACATCCCCCACGACGACGTGGTTCTGCCCGAGGAAGTGCAAGGACTGCGCGCCTTCGGTTCCGAAACCGAAATGGAAGCCATCGGCGGTGTCATGGCGCGCCATCTGGAGACCATGCGCAACAAGCACGCGATCACCCTGGAGCATCTGCGCATGGGGGCGCTCAAGGGCAAGATCCTCGACGCCGACGGCAGTGAACTCGTCGATCTGTTCGACGAGTTCGACATCACTGCGCAATCGGTGTCCTTCGAGTTTTCGACGGCGGCCGACAACGGGCAAATCAAGACTGCCTGCCTGGAGTTGCTGGGCCTCATGGAAGATGGGCTCACCGGCGAGTTCTCGACCGGCGTGCATGTGCTGTGCTCGACCGAGTTTTTCCGGGCGCTGACCACCCACAAGGAGGTCAAGACCGCCTACCAGAACTGGCAGCAGGGCGCGGTGCTGATCAACGACATGCGCTCGGGCTTCAGCTACAGCGGCATCACCTTCGAGGAATACCGTGGCCAGGCGTCCTTTGTGCAAGCCGACGGCACGCTGGGATCGCGCCGCTTCATTGCCGCAGGGGAAGCCCATGCCTTCCCGGTCGGCACGGTGGATACCTTCGCGACCTACTTCGCGCCAGCGGATTTCAACGAGACCGTGAACACCATCGGCCAGCCGCTGTATGCCAAGCAGGAGCCGCGCAAATTCGACCGGGGCACTGATTTGCACACGCAATCGAACCCGTTGCCGATGTGCCATCGCCCTGGCGTGCTGATCAAGCTCGTTGCTGCCTGATGGATGTCGCGACGTTGTACGAGGCGGCCCGCAGTGCAGGACTGCTGACCCCCGTCACGGTGGCGGGCAGCACCGTGCACTGCGCCTTCCGTGCCCCCGACGAAACCGTGCTGGATGGTTTTGCGCTGTCGCGGGACTACCAGATCGACTACCCGGCGTCCTGGCTGACGCTGGCTGCCGGGGACACGGTCGAGGTGGCAGGCAATACCTATCAGGTGCGCGATGTTCGCGCCATCGGCGACGGCTCCGAGCGTCGCGCCTCGCTCTCCCAACTCTGAGGAACACCCCATGAACTCCGTCCGCGAGCGCGTCTTGCGGGAGATCGTCACGCGCCTGGCATCTGCGATTGCTCCGACACCGGTGCTGCGCATGCCTGCCGTGCCGGTCACCCGCGAGGCCAGTCCAGCGCTGCTGCTCTTCGTTGATGGCGACAGCATCACCGCCCACGCCAACCACCTGGTCGACCGGCTGCTGATCGTCCGGCTTGCCGTGGTGGCACGCGGTGCAGATGCCTTCGACGTCGCCGACCAGGCGCTGGTCGCGGCCCACGCGGGAATGCTCGCCGACCCGAATCTGGGCGGTCTGGCCATCGCCGTGCGCGAGATCGACTGCGAATGGGAGTTCGACGACGCCGACGCCGGGGCCGTCGCGCTGCCCGCCCGCTACGAGATCCGCTACCGCACCCACGCCATCGACCTCACCCAAACAGGATGAATCCCACATGCACATCGAACTACTGAAACCCCATACCCACGCAGGCAAGCGCCTCGCCGTAGGTGATCGCCTTGATCTGAATGACGCCAGCGCCCGTTGGCTGATCACACAAGGCACGGCCAAAGCGGCCACCCCCGCCACTGATTCCAAACCCACCCGCCGTGATGCCACGTCCGGTGTTTCCACAACTGCAGCCACCCAAGGAGACTGAACATGGCTTACTTTTCCGGACAAGGCCGCGTCTACATCGGCGCACGCGATGAATTCGGCAACCCGGCTGGGCTGACCTTCGTCGGCAACGTGCCCGAGCTGAAGGTCTCGCTGTCAGTAGACACCATCGAGCACCAGGAGGCGCAGTCGGGCCAGCGGCTGACCGACCTGCAGCTCATCAAGACCAAGAAAGGTGAATTCGCCTGCACGCTGGAAGAACTGATCGCCACCAATCTTGCGCTCGCGCTCTACGGCACCACGACCGCGATCACCCCCGGCACCGTGACTGGCGAGCTGCTACCCAACCCGGTCACGCCGGGCAGTCTGTATCCGTTGGCTATGCAAAACGTGTCCGCCGTGCAGATCCAAGACTCGGATGCCACGCCCAAGACGCTCCCGGTCAGCCAGTACAGCGTCAATGCCAAGCACGGTTCACTGGTGGTGCTCGATGCCACGTCGGGCGGTCCGTACACCGAGCCGTTCACCGTCGATTACGCCTATGGCGCGGCGCAGAGCACGGCGATGTTCACCCAGCCCTTGCCCGAACGCTGGATACGCTTCGAGGGGCTCAACACCGCCGACGGCAACCGCGAGGTAGTGATCGATCTGTACCGCGTGGCCATCAAACCGGCCAAGGAACTCTCGATCATCACGGACGAACTGCTGAAGTTCGAGTTGTCGGGCCAGGTACTGGCGGATCTGACCAAGCCAGTCGGTGGTGATCTCGGGCAGTTCGGTCGACTGGTGCTGCTGTGATGGACGGCTTCAACACATTCCCCCCTGAGCCGGTGGTCGTCACGCTGTCGGGCATTGCGCTGGAACTGACGCCGATTCGTCTGGGCGAACTGCCACGGCTGTTGGCCGTGGTGCGCCCGATGGCCGAGGAAATCACCAGTGATCCGGACTGGATGGCGCTGCTGGGACGGCACGGCGATGCCGTGCTGGATTTGCTGGCGATCACCACCCGGCGTGAACGTGCGTGGATCAACGACCTGTCGCTGGAGGACGCCGTACGACTGGCCGCCGCCGTGTTCGAGGTGAACGCGGATTTTTTCGTGGCGCACGTCGTTCCGGCGATTCAGGGCGCGGCCCAGCGACTCGCGCCGACGCTGCGCTCGCTGACGAACTCGGCTGGGACGCTGCCGTCGCCCGCCTGATCCGCGCCGGTCACCGCCTCGGTGACTTGATGGGCTACACGCTCACGCAAGCCCAAGCCTTTCTCGACGCCGACGGGCAACTGGAGCGACAACAACTCGCCCAGTTGCTCGGCGTGGTCGCCGTGGCGGCGCAGGGCGAGAAGCGTGGCATCGAACAACTGCAACGCGATCTGCTCAAGGACTGACCCATGCGTCTCTCGCTCACCACCACCGGCTTGTTGGACCCGCGCCAGTTGGCGGCGTGGAGCACCGAGCGGCGTCGTGCCATCCACACCGCTGTCGCCAAGGGCATGCAATCGGGCGGGCGTGAAGTGCGTGATGCGGCGCGATCCGAGATGCGCAGTGCCTTCACCGTCAAGCGCAACAGCTTCATCTCCTCGATGGGCGTGAAGGTGTTCGACAAGAAGCCGGAGCAGCTGCCCGCCTTGCTGGTGGGCAGCAAGATTCCTTGGCTCGGTCTGCATGAAAAAGGCGGCACGGTGAGCGGCAATTTGCTGATACCGCTGCTGCCCGGGCGCATCGGCCCAAAGCGCTTCAAGGCGGTCATTGACGGCCTGATGCGCTCGGGCAATGCCTTCTTTATCGAGAAGAACGGTCGCGTGCTGCTGATGGCCGAGAACATCAAAGAGAACGCCGGGCAGCTGGGCCGCTTCAAGCGTGCCGAGCGTGGTCGTACCGGGGCCAAGCAGATCAAGCGTGGCCAGGAGATTCCCATCGCCGTGCTGGTCAAGCGCGTCGATCTCAAACGACGACTGAATCTGGCGGGTGGCGTGCAACGCGCCTTGCCTGCACTGGCTCGGGCGATTCAACAAGAACTGGACAAAGTCTGATGGCAAGCAACCGTGCCCAAATCCTGATCAGTGCCGTCGACCAGACCAAGACCGCTTTCGACTCGATCAAGCGCGGGCTGGGCGGCCTCACCGATACGGCCAAGAGCGTCAACGGCGTGCTGGCCAACCTCGGGGTGGCTGTCTCCGTGGCCGGTCTAACCGCGATGGTCAAATCGGCTATCGACACTGGTGATGCGCTGGACGAGATGTCGCAACGTGTCGGTGTCAGCGTCGAGACCCTTTCGGTATGGAAACCGGCAGCCGAGCAGTCCGGTGTGTCCGGCGAATCGTTCGAGAAGGGCTTGCGCAAGCTGTCCACCACGATGCTGGAAGCCGCGACTGGGTCGGAAGATGCCGCGCGCGGATTCTCCGCCGTGGGTGTCGAGTTCAAGAACCAGGATGGCACCCTGCGGGCCACCGATCAGGTGCTGCTCGATCTGGCCGAGCGCTTCAAGGCCATGCCCGATGGCGCAGAAAAGACTGCGCTGGCCGTGCAACTGTTCGGCAAGTCGGGAGCCGAGCTGATCCCGTTCCTGAATCAGGGGCGCGACGGCATCAACGAGTTGGCTGCCGAGATGCAGGCGCTCGGCGTGCAGATGAGCAGCGAAACGGCGGCGCAGGCGGGCAACTTCAACGATGCCCTCGACAAGCTGAAACTGGCCACCCAGAGCATTGGCAACCAGATCATCGCGTCCTTGCTGCCCGCCCTGAACGATATGGCCGGTGGCATGGTCGAGTCGGCCAAGCAAGGCGGCACACTGCGCGCGATCCTGGATGGCGTGGTGTTGGTGCTCAAGACCCTGGCCCTCGGTGCCGCCACCGTCGGCAAGGCCTTCGTCGCCTTGGGCGAGGCCATTGGTGCCGGTGTGGCGGCGGCGGTCGAGGCGCTCAAGGGCAACACCGATGGGGCCAAGGCCATCATTGCCGACCTCAAAGGCAATCTGGTCAAACGGCTGGATGAACTGGCATCCTTCCGTGACAGCCTGTTCGACCCCAAGCCCATCGAGGTCAAGGCACCCAAGATCCAGGCCGATCCGGAACTGCTTCAACGCCTGACCAAGCCCAAGGCCGCCAAGCCTGCGCAGGACACGACCGGCGCGCAAACCACGCTGATAAAAGCGCAGCTGGACGCCGAGTTCACCCTGCTCAAGGACGGTCTGACCCGGCAACAAACTGCGCTGGACGCTGCACTCGAAGACCGTCTGGTATCGGTGCGCGACTACTACACGCAGAAAACAGCCATCGAGCAGCGCGAGGTTGATGCCGAGATTGCCCGCAAGCAGCAGGAGCTGGCCCGCAGTCAGCAAGTCGCCAATACCGGCAAATCGGAAAACGACCGACTGAAAGCCAAGGCCGAGGTCGCCAAGGCGGAAGCCGACCTGATCACGCTCAACAACCGGCGCACAGACATCGAGCAGGCCAATGCCCGCAAGGCAGCACAAGCCGAGCGCGAATTGGCCGACGCCTTGGCGCAGGCCCGTGAGGAACTGGCACAGATCACCGGCACGGCTACCGATGCTGACCGACAAGCTGCCATCAAGCGCAGCTACCGCGATCTGCGGGCGCGACTGGCGGCAGAAAGCGATACCGACGGTGTGTCGCTCGTCGACCGGCTGATCAATGTGAAGGCGGCGCAGGCCAATCTGGCGGCGCTCGAAGCCCAATGGCGGCAGGTTACCGAGCGTCTGCGTAATGCGCAGGAGGCCATTCAGACCCAGCAGCAGGCTGGGCTGCTAACCGAAGCACAGGCGCGTCAGCAGATCGTGGCCTTGCAACAGCAATCAGCCACCGAGATGGAGCGCCTGTTGCCGACCATGCAGCAAGCCGCGCAGGCCATCGGGCCGGATGCGGTGATTCGCGTGCAGGCGTGGCGCAACGAGTTGGATCGCACCAAGCTCACGGTCGATGAAATGGCCCCTCTGTGGAACCGCATCGGCGAGAGTTTCGGTGGCGCGCTCAACGGCATGATCACCGGCGCACAGACTTGGCGCAGTGCCTTGGCGAGCATCTTTCAGCAAGTGGCCGATGCCTTCCTGCAGCAGATCGTGATTCAGCCGTTTCAGCAGTGGATCGCCATGCAGGCGCGGATGCTGGCGCTCAAGCTCGGCTTCATCCAGCAAGAGCAGACCGTCGATGCGGCGGCCAGCGCCGCCAAGGTCGCCCAAAAGACCACCGAAACCACCGCCGTGGTTTCGATGGATGCAGCCAAGGCGGGAGCCGGGGCGGCGGCGTCGCAGGCTTCCATTCCCTACGTTGGCCCTGCACTCGCGGTGGCCGCGATGGTAGCCATGGTCGCCGCTGTGATGGCGCTCTTGGGTGGCATCAAGAAGTTCGCGGGAGGCGGTCTGGTCTCCGGGCCAGGCAGCGCCACCTCGGATTCGATCCCGGCGCGTCTGTCCGCAGGCGAGTACGTGGTGCGGGCGGCCGCCGTGCGCCAAGTCGGTGTGGCCTTCCTCGATTCGCTCAACGGCTTGTCGGCAGGCCCACGTTTCAAGGGTGGCGAACTGGCCTTCGCAGCGGGAGGGCTGGTACCGGAGGTGAAAGTGCCGCCCGCGCAGCCGCAGATGAATCAGGCGGTGCGCATCGTCAACGCGGTCGATCCGGGCGTCACCCACGACCACCTGCAGTCGCCTGCCGGAGAGAAAGTCATCGTCAACATCATCGGGCGCAATGCACGGGCCATCCGTGCGGCGCTGCAAGGCTGAATTTCAGGGGAAAGTCCAATGGCACTTCTGTTCATCGACGGTTTCGATCACTACGACCCACAGGCCGTGGACAGCTTTGGCGATCCGTGGCTCGCACGTGGCAAGGCGGCGTATCTTTCGCCGCAGGCGACGCGCATCAATGGCCGCCGTCCTTCGTCCTATGCATTGCGATTGCCAGAGGGCTCGGGTGGTGGCTACGTCAAGAACCTCGACGCCACCAAGACCAGTCTGATCGTCGGTGCGGCGATTCGCGTGGTGTCGTACCAGAACACCTACACCGAGCCCTTGCTGCTCGGCGTGCGCGATGCCAACTCGCAGGTCGCGCATCTCGTGAAAATTGGCGAGGACGGTCGGCTCAAGCTCTACCGCTGGCAATACGGCTACGACCAGTTGATCTCTGTCTCAGTTGCCAGCGCTCCGGCGCGCGGCTGGCACTACATCGAGTTGCAGGTCACGCAGGGCACCAGCAACGGCATTCTGTCAGTGCGCATCAACGGCATCCTGGCCATCCAGATGACGGCGCAGAACACCATTCGAGGTGGTGGCCAACTGCTGACAGCATTTGTCGGTGCGGTTCCGGGCCAGTCGTGCCCGCTCACCATCGACGTCGACGACTTCTACATCGCCGACACCAGCGGCACGATCAACAACACCTTTCTCGGTGATGTGCGCGTCGATGCCTTGCAGGCACAGGCCGATGGCAGCCTGAACCAGTGGACGGCCAGCCCGGTCGGTAACGCTGCCTGGGAAGCCGTGAGCGACGAGGACGAAGATACGACGATCAATGCACAGAACGTGGGGTTGCGCCAGTCCTTCGATGTCGAGCCGTTGCCGGTGATGGCCACGCCCGCCATCTATGGCGTCCAGCTCACGATGCTGGCCCGCAAGACCGACGCCGGTCTGGGCAAGGTCAAAGGCCTCGTGGTCAGTGGTGCGCAAAGCACCGTCAGCACCGACATCATTCTGCAGGAGCAACTGGCCTGGCAGAGCACGCTGTTCGAACGCAACCCGAACGGCAACGTGCAGTGGACGGAGGCCGCCTTCAATGCCGCTGAGTTCGGCGTGGAGTCGGCATGACGGATCGCGTCGTCGTTCAAGACCTCGCGGAGGTTTCCAGCAAGCCGACGCCTGGAAGCGAACTGCCCGCCTTCCAGGGTGAAGTGCTCTCGCACGCCACTTTCGGGGCGAGCGCAGCCAGCTTCACGCCGGAAACAGCTGTCGCTCCGCTGCCGCCCAATCTGGCGGCCAGCCTGCTGGCGGAATCCTTGGTGGGCCCTTGGCCACCCATCGATGCGCCGATTTTTCTGGTCGAAGTGTTGCGCCGGGATACGGCCTCGAGCGCCATCGTCGCCACCGGTATGGATGCCTTCGGCGACCAGCCTTGGCCGGATGCGCAACGCGGCGTGTTTGCCTTCCGTCATGATTGGATGGAGCCCCTTGTGGAACGGCTGGAGTGGCAGACCAGCGTCACACGGCTGGCCAGTGGCAACGAATCCCGTCAGGCACGCCGACGTGTTCCTCGGCGCTGGCTCACCTACAAGGTGGGCAACGCCCGAAAGACCGATGCCCTGGTGGCCGACTGGCTGGCCGATCATCTCGGTCAAATGGCGCTGTGGCCGCTGCCGCAGTACGCGGTGCACCTGACCGAGTCCTGCGAACGTGGCGCACTGGCGCTCAGCGTGACGGACGCTGACGGGCGACAGTTCGGGCCACTCTCGGCCAATGTGCATCTGACCTACGACGGGGTGCAGGGCTGGCAGGAAACGGAGAACAATGGCCGCTGGATTTTGATCATCGCCGCCGATGGCTGGCAGATCGCCCAACTTGAGCGTGTGGAAAGCGATCTGCTGTGGCTGACGGAGCCCTTGGCACGCGCCGCAGCCGTGGGCAGCACCATCATGCCCTTGGTGTGGGGCAAAGCCATCGACCCGGCGGATCTCACGCAGTGGGTACCCGGTATGGTCGGCGGCAACATCCCCACACAGATCCAGCCTGCGCCACTGCCCGACCAGGATGTTCTCGATGACCCATGGCTCGACGAGATCCCGGTCTGGCCAGATGGCAACTGGCGTGACGATCCGACGGCCGCAGCTCAAGCCACGATCACCCGCCAAGACTTCTCGCCTGCAGATCCGTGGGTGCGCCGGGACGATCCGTGGGCGACGACAACTTTGCGGCGGCGCTATCTGGCCAGCTCACTCGATGAAATCGAAATCTGGCGAGCGCGGTTGTGGCGCACCCAAGGCCGTCTGGAAGCCTTCTGGATGCCCGATGGCTTGGCCCCGATCCTGTGGGTGACCGTCGAAGCCGATCCCGAGGATGGCTTCCTGCGCGTGGATGGCAAAGACATCTCCGCGCGAATTTCGGATTTTTGGCATCGCCCCGCCGCTTGCTTGATCGTGCATCCAGACGGCTATCGGCAGTACGCCCTGACGGCGACCTGCCATCTGGATCAAGGCGGTGTGCTGGTGCTGCGCTCGGGTCTCGACGACTGGGTGCCCGCAGGCAGCCGCGTCATTCGCCTCGTGCGCTGCCGCCTCGACCACGACGCAGTCGATCTGTACTGGCACAGCCCGACGCTGCTGGAGATCACCTTGACCGCGCGCCAGTTGCCCGAACCGCGCGGCAATGACCGTCAAACCTACGAGGGAGAGTAAGCACGATGAGCCAGAACCCATTGCTGGAAGTCGAGCTATACGCCTTCGCCAGCAACAGCGCGCAGTTCTATCTGACGCCGCACGAATTCGATGTTGATCTGGATGGCAACCTCTACAAGAGCCTGGCCTTGGAACGCAACGAACTGGCGCTGGGTGCTGAAGCTGCTAAGGCTGGCTTGGATCTGAAACTGCCGCCGAACTGCGATCTGGTGCGTCACCTGCTCGCCAACTCGCTGACCGGCGACACCACCTCGATCACCCTGCGCATCGGACGGCGCGATAACTGGGGCGACTACTGGTGGATCTCCGGCACGCGCTGGATGGGCCGGGTGCTGGGCGTCGAAGTCGCTGACGATGTGGCTCGCGTTCGCTGCGAGTCGGCGCAAGTCAGTCTCAAGCGCATCGGGTTGCGGCGGCTCTACAGCCGCAAGTGTTCCCATGTGCTGTATTCGGCTGCCTGTGGTGCCTCACCTATTTCTGCCAGCGCCTTGGTGAGCAACAGCAATGGCCGCAACGTCGATCTCGACGGTGGCACGCCCGGCAGCGTCAGTGGTGGCTTGGCCGGTGGCTGGCTGCAAACCCCGGAAGGTGCGCGCCACATGATCGTCAATGACTACGGTGGCGGCGTCGAGTTGCTCTATCCGGTGGCCATTGAAGTCGGCACCGAGGTGCTGCTGACGGTTGGCTGCGATCACAGCACGGCCACGTGCGAGTCGCGCTTCGGCAACCTCGACAACTACGGCGGCTTTCCCGCCATCCCGAGCAAAAACCCGTTCTCGACGGGCGTGTTCTGAATCCCTGGAGAAATCGCCATGTGGTACCTCGTCGTCATCGTGGTGGCGGCGCTGGTTTCGGTCGCGCTCGCGCCGAAACCGCCCGAACCCAAACCGGCGTCCCTGTCTGACGTCGATGCTCCCACCGCAGAAGAAGGCCGACCGATTCCCGTCGTGTTCGGCACCGTGCTGCTGCGTGGCTCCAACGTCGTCTGGTATGGCGACCTCGAAGCCGACCCGATCAAGAAGAAAGGTGGCAAGAAATGACCACGCAGACCGTCATCACCATCGATCACGTGCGCGCCGTGGGCCTGTGCGTGAACGGCACGCGCACATGGTTTGCGCGTCACGGTCTGGATTTTCGCACGTTCCTGCGCGATGGCTGTGATGCCGAAACCTTGCTGGCCACAGGCGATGCGATGGCCCTGCGCGTGGTCGAGCACGCTCGCCAGCATCCCAATCTGCAGGAGCACGGCTGATGGGTGGCAGCAGCAAGAAGCAAACCGTCGGTTACCGCTACCGGATGGGACTGCATCTGGCTCTATGCCAAGGGCCCGTCGATGCCGTGCAGGAAATCCAGATGGGCGACCGTACCGCGTGGGGTGATGCCGACCGCGCGCCGCTGTCCACCGGCCACGGGTTGACCAGCCTCTCGATCAACAAGCCAACCCTGTTTGGCGGTGACGAGCGCGAAGGCGGCGTGGTCGGCACCATCGATGTGCTTTCTGGTCATGCCGGGCAAGGACGCAACGACTACCTGGTGAGTCGCCTCGGCAGTTCCATTCCGGCATTTCGGGGCGTGCTGTCCTTGGTGGCACGCAAGATCCTGTTTGCGGCCAACAACCCCTACATCAAACCGTGGGCAGTGCGCGTCCGGCGCTTCACAGCGGGTTGGTTCGATGCGCCGTGGATGGAATGGAATGCCGAAGTCCGCTCCTGGGATGAGGACGAAGGCCGTGAGATCAGTGTCGGCATGAACCCGGCGCACATCCTGGTGCAGTGCCTCACCGATCCGCACTGGGGCATGGGCTATCCGCAGAGCACCATCGGCTGGAGTTTCTGGAACGCGGCATGGGCCCTGTCGAGCGAGGGCTTTGGTCTCAATCTGATCTGGACGCGCCAGCAGCCCATCGAGAGCTTCATCGGCCAGGTCATCGACCACATTGGCGGCATCCTCTACACCGACCCGGAGCAAGGCACGTTTGAGCTCAAGCTGCTGCGCGACGACTATTGGATCGACAGCCTGCCGCAGTTGGGGCCTGACGAAATCGTGCGGCTGGAACGCTTCGAACGCGCCCAGTGGGGCGAGCTGCCCAACGAACTGACCGTGGTCTACACCGACTGGCAAACCGGCGGTGATGCCGCCGTCACGGTCGAGAACCTGGCCGCCATCCAGTTGCAAGGCGGCGTGATCAATCAACGCCGCGACTACCCGGGTGTTAACTACGGACCACTGGCTGCGCGACTGGCCTTGCGCGACCTGCGCGCCTTGGGTTCGCCGCTGGCCCGGATGAGTCTGACGGTTGCACGCGACACGCTGGAGCGTGCGCCGATGCCGGGTGATGTATTTCTGCTGAACTGGCCGCGCTTGGGTGTGGATCAGATGGTGGTGCGCGTCACCGGCATCGACACCTTGGGCGCGGCCGAGTGGCGCATCGAAGCCATGGAAGATGTGTTCGGGATGAGCAACACCGTGCTGTCGCCCCCGCCACCGCACGTCGAGGAGCCAACCATCGAACCTTTGCCGCCCTCCTTGGTGCTGGCCGTCGAGGTGCCGTATTGGGAACTGGCCCGGCGTTTGTCGCGCGCAGATCTGGCCTACCTGACCGATACGGACACCTATCTCTGTGCGCTGGCCGCCGCCGGTGGCACCGGGCAGTTGAATTGGCAACTGGCCACCGGTGCTACGAGCGGCGATCTCGCTGCCGTGGTGGGCGAAGACTACGCACCACTGCTGACGCTCGATGTAGCCTTGCCTGCCAGCGAGGTCGATGCAATCGGTGTGCCGGTGACGGCTATCAGCCAGCCGGAGAGAATGGCTGTGGGCGACTATGCGTATCTGGTGGCTGCCAATGGGGCCATTGCAGAGGCCGTTGCCGTCCTGGCCTTTGATGCTGCCAACGCGACCATCGATCTCGCACGTGGCGTGCTCGACACCACACCCCAAGCACATGCCTCGGGGACTCGTTTGATCGGTGTCGGCGAATGGCTGGCATCCGAAGGTGCGGAGCGCGCTCCAGGCGAATCGGTGTTCGTGGGCGCGATTCCTCGCACGTCGACCGATCAGGGCGATCCTGTGTTGGCTGCCAATGGGCAGCCGATGGTGCTGGCCGGTCGGCAGGCTTTGCCGTATCCACCCGGTCGTATCCGCCTCAATGGCCAGACCGAGCCTGCCGTGGTGGCCGGTGACCTCACCGTCGCGTGGGCGCATCGCGACCGCACGCAGCAGACCGCCTATCTCGTGCAGCAAGACGAAGGCGACATCGGGCCGGAACTGGGCGTGACCTACACGCTACGCATCCGCAATCGCAATGGCGTGCTGGCGCACACCGAAACGGGACTGCTCGGCACAACCTTTATCTGGACGGCAGCAGTGGCCGCGCTGGATGCCGCTGCGCTGGGCGACCGCATCACGGTGGAGATCAGTGCCGAGCGCGATGGTTTGAGTAGCTGGCAGCCGCAGGTGCGGGTCATGGATCGCGCGGGCTTTGGCCTGCGCTGGGGACAGTATTGGGGAGGTGTGTGATGGAGCCGCGCATCGATGTTCATCTGCTCACCCTGAACGAGCCTGCCGAATGGCGTGAGGCCTGCATCGCCAGCCTCGAGGAAGCACCGATCAGTTTGCACGTTTTGCCCGGCATTCCGGGCCGTATTGGTGAGGCACGCGCGGCAGGCTACGCACAAGGCAGGCTGCCGCTGGTGTCCTTTGTCGATCCCGACGATTTGTACGAAGCCAGTGCCTTCACACAACTGGCCGATGCGCTGGATGCCTGCCCGCAGGCGGTGATGGCCTACACCGACGAAGCATTGACCGACGAAAACGGCCAGGACATCGCCGTGCGGCGTCTGGCCTACAGCCGTTGGCAACACGCCAACAGCGCCAGCCACGTGCACGGCCTGATCGTGATGCGTCGATCCGTCGTCGAAGCCGTGCTCAAGGAAACCACCGATCTCAACAACTTCGCCGACTGGCTGCTGACCCTGCTCGTAGCCAAGCGCGGCGGCGTGCTGTACCTGCCCATCGTTGGGCGTCATTGGCGACAACACCCGCAGCAAAGCCACCGAACCGGCGATCCGGAAGCAGTCCGGCGCATTCGCCACGCATCGAATCTCTGGAGATAAAACATGTCATCAACCGATCCGAACCTTGGACTCAACTACGGCTGGACGCTCGGCGAGAGCGGCTGGGACACCGGCATGGATGCCAACTTCAAGCGCCTCGGCGCTGTGGTCGGTCTGTCCGTAAAAGACCGCGACCTGACCACGCCACCGGCCAGCCCCGCCAACGGCGACCGCTACCTCATTCCTGCCGCCGCCACGGGCGTGTGGGCAGGCAAAACCAACCAGATCGCGGTGCGCATTGCCGATGCCTGGGAGTACCACGCGCCCAAGATCGGCTGGCTTTGCTACATCGAGGACGAGGCCAAGCTCTCGGCCTACAAGTCCACCGGCTGGAGCGCAGGCGTCGCCATCTGATTTCCCATCTTTGTACCCACCAGAAACCCGCCCACGAGGCGGGTTTCGCATTTCTGGAGATAGCAATGACCGAACCCGAACAACAACAGCCTGCGCTCGTCGAGAACATGCTCCTCTTGCGCCGCGAGGACTTCGACGAACTGCTGGACCGCGCCGCTGAACGCGGAGCCGAGCGTGTCCTGACCCACCTTGGCCTGGAAAACGGCCACGCCGCACGCGACATCCGCGAACTACGCGACCTGTTGGAAGCCTGGCGTGACGCCCGGCGTACCGCGTGGCAGACCACCGTCAAGGTCATCACCACCGGCATCCTGGCCGCACTGCTGGTTGGTGCTGCCATCAAGCTCAAGCTGATGGGAGGCCCGCAATGATCGAGACCTTGCTCGGTGGTCTCCTCGGAGGGGCCTTCCGTCTCGCACCTGAAATCCTCAAATTGCTCGACCGTAAAGGCGAGCGTGGCCACGAACTGGCGATGCAGGACAAGGCGCTGGAGTTCGAGAAACTACGCGGCGCGCAGCGAATGTCGGAGATCGGCGCGGGAGCCGATGCGGCGTGGAATGTCGGAGCCATCGAAACCCTGCGCGAAGCCGTTCGCACGCAGGGCGAGAAAATCGGGATTCGCTGGGCCGACGCCTTGTCGATCAGCGTGCGCCCCGTCATCACCTACTGGTTCATGGCCCTGTACTGCGCAGCCAAGACTGCAGCATTCGCGGCTGCTGTGAATGCAGGCGCTGGCTGGGGCACTGCCATCCTGCACGCCTGGACAGAAGCCGACCAAGCTCTGTGGGCTGGGGTGCTCAACTTCTGGTTCCTCGGGCGCGTGTTTGACCGGGTACGGCCGTGATCGAAGTACCGAAAGCGGCCATCGAGCTGGCCAAGCGCTTCGAAGGGTTTGAGCGCAAGGTGAAGCGTGGAATCGAGATCACTGCCATTCCCTACATCTGCCCCGCAGGCTTCTGGACGATTGGTTACGGCCACCTCTGCGATCCGAAGCATCCGCCGATCACGGAGGCAGAAGCCGAGGCCTATCTGGCGCGAGATCTGCAGACGGCTCTGGCGGCGACGCTGCGCTACTGCCCTGTGCTGGCCACCGAGCCCGAGAGCAGGCTCGCTGCCATCGTGGACTTCACGTTCAACCTCGGGGCGGGGCGGCTGCAGACCTCGACGCTGCGACGGCGGATCAACCAACGAGACTGGGGTGCAGCCGCAACAGAGCTGCGTCGATGGGTCTATGGTGGCGGCAAAGTGCTGCCGGGACTCTTCGCGCGACGAGAGGCTGAAATTTCCTTACTGGACACCAAAGTGTAGGGCATCGAGTTTCTGCGGCGCGAATACTTCATGCATCCCATCGCTATTCTTTGCCGATCCCCAGAAGTCCTCAACTCCAGATCAGGCGCCAGGTTGCAACTCCACGCGCACTTCCCGTGGTTTACCGGCCCGCTCAACTGACAAGACCACAACATCTCCTACCTTTCGGTCGTCAAGCCGTGCGAGCAGTTTGGCGACATCGTCGACGGGAGCGCCGTCTATGCCTGTGATACGGTCTCCCGGCACGATGCCTTCGGGGCCAACGGTGATACCGCTCAGCCCCGCCTTTTGCGCCGCTGAGCCAGGGGCGACACGGAGCACAAACACGCCTTGGGTACTGGTCAGTGCCTGCAATCGGCGGTTGAGCTGCTCGTCTACCTCGATCCCAAGCGCCGGACGGATGTATTTGCCGGTCTTGATGAGTTGTGGCACCACACGCATGACCGTGTCCACCGGCACGGCGAAGCCGATCCCAGCCGATGCACCGGAAGGGCTGTAGATCGCTGTGTTGATGCCGATCAGGCGGCCGGCCGAATCGAGCAACGGCCCACCCGAGTTGCCGGGGTTGATGGCGGCATCGGTTTGAATCAGGTGTTCGATGGTCACTCCGCCAGATTCCCCGGGCAGCGATCGATCGAGCGCGGACACGATGCCGTTGGTGAGTGTCCAATCCAGGCCGAAGGGGTTGCCGATGGCGAACACCTTTTGTCCCACCTTGAGGTCTGCGCTGGTGCCGACCGGAACGGCGGGCGGGCGCTGGAAACCGACGCCGATTTTGAGCACCGCGATATCGTGGGCCGGACTCACGCCGACCAGCGCGGCTTGGTAATCGCGGCCGTCGGCCAGTTTGACAGTGGCCTCCGACGCCCCCTGAATCACATGAAAGTTGGTAACGACATGACCGGCGTCATCCCAGATGAAACCCGAACCCGTCCCGCGCGGCACGGAAAAGACGTTGCGCGTCCAGGCATCGCGCACCAATTGGGACGTCGTGATGTAGACCACCGATGCTCGGGATTGCTCGAACAGTTCGATGGTGGCCTTTTCATCAGCGGCCAGATCGCCACGCGGCGTGACGGTGCGCTCGGCGGCTTCGCGCGGACTGAACCAGGCCTCGATGGCGGGCAGAAACTGCCAGAACAGCATGAGTGCGGCAACGCAAGCGGTGATGAAGAGCCACCGCCGGACGAATTGATCCGGAGCTGGGCGTTGTGGGTAAGGATCGGGATAAGCCATGACAGGGGTCCTTTCGAGTGATTTAACGCCAAAGGCCGCTCAGGCCCCGGCGTGGCGGGCGCATCGGGGCGAACGACCTTGGCGCGAGATATTCCGTTTGGAACGGCAGGGCCTGCGATGGCTGAGGCGCCAACGCCATCAGGCGCGCGATACGATCCTCTGTCGCCGGATGCGTGCGCAACCAGGACGGTTCGGGATTCCCCCAGCCGGGCAACAACCAGGCTCGCCACGAGCGGCTCACCCGCTCGATCTTCGCCAGCGCCGAGGCGAGCCCGTGCGGATCTCCCGTCAGCTCTACTGCCATCCGGTCGGCATCGAACTCTCGCACACGTGACAGACCCAACTGTGCGAGCAGTGCCAGTTGCGGCGAAGCGGCCAACAACAGTAAGCCAATCCAGTTAATTTCTGCTGCACCGACCAGCAAGGCTGGCATGCTGATCAGGAGCGCGACCTGACCCAACAACGCCAGCAGGTTCGTGAGCCGGCTGATCGAATCGGCCAAGCCCATGACACGAAGATCTTCTTGAGCGATGTGCGCGACTTCATGCGCCAGCACGGCTTGCAGTTCGCGCATACTCAGGCTGCGGAGCAGGCCATCGGTGAGGGCAATGGAGGCAAGGCGCCTGGAGCCGGTGGCAAAGGCATTGACGATGTCGCTGGGCACATAGTACGGAACCGGCGTGGCGGGCAAACCGGCACGGGCGGACAGCTCGCGCAACAGGGCCCAAATCTCGGGGGCTTCGTGCGGGTACAAAGCCCGTGCGCGGTACAGGCGCAAGGTCAGCGCCGACGCAGCTGTCGGCTCCAGCAGCAGCGCGCCAGCAACGGCAATCAGCGCGAGCCACAGGCCGCTTTCCCCGAACAGCAGGCTTCCTGCGGCGGCTGCGATCCCGACCAGGGTCAGGACCAACAGCCCGGTCTGCAGGCGGTTGAGCCAGCGGTGTTGCAACAACGCCGCGCGCGGGTCATTGGGATGATGACGGGGCATGCTCAGATGTCTCGGCGGCACGGTCGTCGCGCTTGCGCAGCAGCCAGTAGGTCGCACCCAGAGCCAGCGTGGCGCCTGCCAGCGCGGCTATCTTTGCGGGGCTCGCCTCGGGGTCAAGGATCACGAACTTGCGCGCCAGCGCGATTAGACCGATGAGGATCACGGTCTTGACCTGGATGATGCTGTCCCGACGCAGCGCCACGCGCACGATGGAATGCTTGAACTCCATCGCGATCAAAAGCGTCATGATCATGCCGAACACACTCTGGAATACCTTGTGATCCAGGGGATTGAAGGCATCGAGGACCAGCAGCGTGAAGACGACGGAGATAAGCTGGAACAGCGACACCACGATGATGACGGCAATCACCGCCGACAGCACGAGCGCGACGACCTGCTCGAAGCGCTCGTAAAAACTCATGATGGCCCACTGGTCACGCAAGACCTGAAATGGGTTAAGGCGTGTTGATTTCATGACGATGAACTCCCTGGAAAACGGCTGCTGTCGAGACGGCGGCGCATTGCGCTGATGTGTCCTTCAATCAGCTCGGTCGACATGCCAAGCGTCGACATCACCTGTTCCGCCAGCCCAATAGCTGCGGCAAAGGATTGCTGGTACACGCGCACGTTGGGCATGGCGCGAAATGCATCGGCCGCGGTCGTACTTCTGCATGACACCCACAAGGTCAGCGCCGGACGGCGCTCGGCAATCGCCTGGGCGATGCGCAGCACTTGCTGGGCATGGGCGAACGTGAGCACCACCAGACGCGCTTGCGCCAACCCGGCAGCCAGCAGGGTATCGGGCCGACTCGCATCGCCATGGAACACCGGCACTCCGGCGGCACGCTCGGCCTCGACCTTCTGCTCGTCTGCTTCCAGCAGCAGATGCGCCACGCCGGCGTGGCGAAGAATCTCACTGACGGTCAGACCAAGCTCGCCCGCGCCGCAGATGATGACGTGGTCTCGAAATCGCGCTGTCTGCGCGGTGATCTCAACTTCTTCAGCCTGGGGTGGCTGAATGACGCCGCCGGTGCGGCTCAAAAACCGGGCAAGTACATCGTGATGGCGGATCAGCAGCGGTGCCAAGGCCATGCTGAGCACCAGCGCGACCAGCATGGGTTGTACGACGGTCGCGGGAATCAGATGCTGCTGCAAGACCATGCCCAACAACAGCAGGGCGAACTCGCCGCCATGCCCCAACGCTATGCCCGTGCGCCAGGCATCGAGGGCGGACAGGCGCGTCGCCCGCAAGGCCAGGGTGTTGAGCCCGATCTTGACCGGTACCAGCACTGCCAGCCACGCGAACACCGCCAGTGGTGCCGAAAGAATCTGCGCTCCGTCCAACTGCAGGCCGATGGTCACGAAGAACACCCCCGACAACACATCGCGAAACGGTTTGAGGTGGCTTTCCATGTGGTGACGGAAGTCGCTCTCGCCCAGCACCATGCCGGCCAAAAACGCACCCAGGGCGGCGGATACGCCGACCGCGTGCGCAGCGGCGGCGGCAGCCACCACCACGCACAAGGAGACGAGCACGAACGATTCCTCGTGGCCCCGCCGCGCCACCCAGCCCAGCAGGCCATGCAACAGACGGCGCGAGGCGAGGGCCGCTGCCGCGAACAGCAGCAGCACACCGAATACTTCGAGCAGCACATGCTCGATCTTCGGCGACTCGCCGCGCGCCCAGATCGCCAGCAAGGCCAGCAGGGGCACGCTGGCCAGGTCCTGAAAGACCAGCACGGCGATGACACTGCGGCCGTGGCGGGTGGTGAGCTCGCCTTGGTCGGCCAGTTGTCGGCTGACCAGCGCCGTGGACGACATGGCCGCCGCAGTGCCGAGCAGCGCAGCGCTCTGAGCTGGCTGCCCCAAACCCATCAGCATCAGGGTCAGAGGTGCGGCCACAACGACCATCTGCAAACTGCCAGCCACCAGTACGGTCTTGCGAGTGAGCCAAAAGTGCCCGAGGGAGAATTCCAGTCCGACCATGAACAGCAGCAGCGCCACTCCCAGCTCGGACAGAAAATCAAGCGCTTCTCCCGGCGCGATCACGCCGGTGACTGAGGGGCCCAGTAAGGCGCCGACGGCGAGGTAACCCAGCAAGGCGGGCACTCTGAGCGCAGCCGTCACCACAGCCGCCAGACTGCACGCCGCCAGCAGACTCAGCGTAACGCCCAGCAGGCCCTGCATCGGTCAGCGCCCAAGCTGTGCCGATACCCAGCGCACGATGTCCTGCGCGCCCATCACGCCGGCCTGACGGGCGATCTCCCGCCCACCCTGGAACAGGGCGAGCGTCGGGATGCTGCGGATACCGAACTGCGCGGCCAGGTGGGGCTCAGCCTCGGTATTCACCTTCGCCAGCCGGATCCTGGGTTCGAGCTGGTGCGCCGCTTGCTGGAACTGCGGGGCCATCATCTTGCACGGCCCGCACCATGGCGCCCAGAAATGNNTCGCCCGTGAACAAGGGCTGCTGGCAGCGGCCGCAGTTGGGATGTTCCGATAGCTTCGCAGTCGGTACGCGGTTGATGGACTGGCAATGCGGGCAGACAAGGTGAAGATCATTCTTCATGGTTCGCCTCCTTGGACCACAGTGAGGCTGCCTCGCTTCGGGTCACAGACAATGCCGACCAATCAACGCCTTGGAGCCAATCGTTCCCGTTTTTGCTTACTCCGGCCTCTTCCAGATGAGCAGCGATGAATGCTTCGGCCTGCATGAGCCACCTTCGGACAGCATCTTCCTTACTAGGAATCAGCAGGATTTCAGAGACGCTGCTGGCATTCAGCCCGTCCACACGGATAAGCAGAAAAATGCGCCGCCACAAACGCGGCATGTCCTTCAGCAGGTCAAATGCAAAAGCGAACTCGCTCGACCGATCAATCAGCTCCTCCTGTTCCGCGATCGTTGCGACATCGGGATGCTGACTGCCAGCGAAGATATCGGCCAGCTTGAGTGTGTCATCGGGCTGATAAAATTCGAAGATTTCCTCTTCCACCATGGCCTCGGCGACGTCCTGGGCATCCGGTTCGACCGGCGCGTCCAGAGAAACGAATTCGCCAAATTGCCGGCTGCTTGCCACTTCGTTATCCAGGACGGCGAACAGATGTTTCAAAAGACCGGTGTAAGCCTCTTTTTCCCCCGGCACGGATTGCCATTCCACCTCAGCTCGGACAATCGCTTCATCCACCACGTCGCGCAGCGTCGGATAATCGCGCGGTAAATCGCCGACGGCCCGCAGATAAGCCAGCTCACGCCTTGCGACAGCCTCAAGTTTCGACAGTAGAGGCATTCGGGTCGCCTCGGCCTCATGGGCGGCTGATGCGGGTTTTGCGGCAATCCGCACCTTGAGCTCGCGCAAGCGCTCGCGTCGTGCTTTGCGCTTGATTTGATCCTGAGCATGCAGTCGGTCAAAATGCTTCTTGGCCTGACGGAACAACGACTGTGCGAGCATCTGCGCGAGGGGCGTCAGCTCGTCATGTGATGCAGTAACGCTGACAATCTTTTTGCCGGGCAGGTGCATATAGCCACTGGCCAGAAATTGCCGCTTGATCTTGTCGCGATCAAGGACGATTTGAAGTTGCGCTGAATCTTTAGTGTGTTTGTCGAGCAATGGCTTGAGGGCGTGCTCGATCACATTTCCCAAAGCTCTCTGCCAAGGTTCATGAAACTCTTTGTCGATAGCTCGATAGCCATATTGCATCTGCATGTATGACTCCTTCGATGTCATTTCTATGGAGGTATGAATCGAGGATGCTCATATCCATAGAATTTAGTTTGACCCGCTCTTATCCCTGGCGCGTTTTGCGAAGACGCCAACTCAAGAACAAAAGCGTGACACCATAGACTGCCGCATAGAAGCCCAACAGCCAGCCTGCGGCCAGGAATGACTCGACCGGACGGGAAAAAAATATCCACAAGACGATAGCGCCAAGGACAATCGAGAGCAGTCCACTGAAGGCAAGCCAAATTTCACCCTTGATTTCTTGACGCAGCCGAACGGCGGCGGATATCTCCAGCACACCGGTGAAAATCGCCCAGAACCCCACGCTAGCCCATAAAAAAGAAGCCAAGACTATCGTGGCGACCCAAGGAGCAACCAGGACGACGACGCCCGTAAGTATGCCGACAATGCCGCTGAACAGCAGCCAGCCCCAGCGCTCTTTTTTCTGGATATGGCGCACCGCTGCAACCAAGTTGAAAGCGCCATTGACCAAGGAAAATGCGCCGAACACTAAGGTCATGGCCAACAGAGCCGATTGTGGCATCCAGAACGCAAGGGCTGCAAAAATCAATGCCAAGACACCGCGCAGCACAAAAAGCCACCAATTTTGGCTCAGCGAACACAGTGCTTTGGTGGGGTCATCCGCATTGGAATTAGCGATGGTGTCTGTGTTCATGCAATATCTCCTAAAGATCTATACAAAATAAAAAATCAAACACTCATGGGACAAGAGAGGGGGCGCTATGCGCCCCCTCTCCAGGGGTTTCAGAACAACTTGGACAGTTTTACCTTGATTTCATCGAGCCAGCCTTTTCCGCCGCCTCCCCCAGCCGTCTTTTGCTTGACTTTCTTGAGTTCAGCATACAGGGGCTCAAAGTCCTTCTTCTTTCCATAGCCCAGCAGTTCTGCCATTTCCAACTGCTGCCGCGCTTCGTTCAATAATGTCTCCAGGCGCTCATTGGACGCTTCGCTCCGCTGACCATCTTCTACCAAGGTCTCGGCGCGCTTCAGGAGCAGCTTCGCACGCAGGACGGGCAGCGGAAGCACGCTGCGCTCCTCGACCAACGTGCTGAGCGCTGACTGCAGCGCGGCTTTGGCTTCTTCGATCTTGCCCTGATCGATCAGCGGCACGACTGCCTTCACGGCTGCGGGATAGGACGCCAGAGGGATGTTGGTGACCGCGATCACGATTTCACTGGCCAGCAAAGCCAGCACGTGGCGAGCCTGTTGCACCTCGCCATGTTTGAGGGCATCCAGCGCCTCGTCGGTCATCGCCTCAATGGTTTCCGTGTTGGCGAACAAGTCGTGCACGATGGTGCGCACATCAACGGGGGCCAGGGCGAGCGTGGGTTCGCGCGCAACGATCAGCTCCAGCTTTCCCGTCACTTCGGCCAGCGTTGCCAATGCGCGTGCAGCGTCCTTGCCGTCAAGTGCGGCCAGCGCTGATTTGGTCAGCGCCAAGGCCGAGACGGCCTCATCGAGGACTTGTTTACGTTTGTCTGCCGCCTGCGAGTCCGTTTCCTTCTGAACCTCAGGCTGTACCTCCGTGACGACTTCAGCCTTGGCCTCTGGACTGACAGGAAGGCTGCTTACCGCGGCCTGTTCGTTTATTTCTTTGTTCGTCGCATTGGGATTCGATGTTTGCTCATTCATGGTGATATGCCTCGTGTGAGTTAGTGAAAATAGGCGAATCTATTGGGGCTGAATGCGAACATCGCGAGACTGACCGACAGAGCAGTCAGCCCCTTCATCAAGTCAAAACAGCTTTTGGATGCGCGTCTTCAACTCGTCGAACCATCCCTTGCCGCTTTTGCCACCAGCCGACTTTTGCTCAATGGACTTCACCTGATCGAAGATGGGTTTGAAGTCCGCCTTCTTGCCATAACCCAGGATCTGCGCCATCTCGATCTGCGTGCGCACGGACGACAGCAAGGTGCTGAGCTCCTCGTTCTGCTTGGCATCGCGCCTGTCGGTCGCGGCCAGCTTTTCAGCTTTTGCCATCGCGGCTTCGGCCCGTAGCACGGGCAGAGGAAAGACGACCGAGGTCACCACCATCGTGTTCAGTGCTCGGGCGAGTTCCGCTTTGGCGTTGTCGATCTTGCCGCTGTGGATGAGCCGTGCGGCCGACTTGATCGCTGCCGGGTACGTTGCCATCGGAAGGTTGTCGGTTTGGATTACGATTTCGCTGGCCAGATTGGCAACGATAGGCCGGGCCTTTTGCACCTCGCCATCAACCAACAACTCCCGAGACAACTTGACCGCCTTCTTCACCGATTCCACGTTGGCGTGGATATCGTGGGTGATGACGCGTACATCGACCGGCGCCAAAGCAAGTTTGGCGTCGCGTGCCAATACCAGTTCCAGCTTTCCGCTGGCCAGTTCCAGCGCAGCGAGCGCCTCCTTGGTCTTCTTTGCATCAAGGAGTGTCAAAGCCTCCTGGGTCTTGGTGAGCGCCGTGATGGCGTCTTGAGTGAGCTCGGCACGCTTTTTACCGGCTTCCCGGGCGGCCTTGTCATCTACCTGTGGCTGTGCCGCCTTGGATGCGGCAGAGTGTGCTGCAGCACCTGGGCTAGAACCTGCCGCCGATTGGGCCAGAGCCGGTCCGCTCAGTCCGACGACGACCGCCAGGGCAAGTGCGGAGAAGGTGTATTGTGGCTGTTTGATATTCATGATCTTGGGCTCCTAATTAAAGTTAGTTGACTGAGATTTCAATCTGTTTCGGTTTGGCTTGCTCGGCCTTGACAAGCCGCACTTCCAGCGCGCCGTCTTTCATCGAAGCCGTCACCTTGGTCGGATCAACGTTGTCAGGCAAGACAAAGCTGCGCACAAAGCGGCCATACGCACGTTCGATGCGGTGGAACTTCTTGCCCTGCTCCTCTTTTTCCAGTTTGCGCTCGCCGCTGATGGTGAGCACGCCGTTTTCCGCGCTGACGCGCACGGCATCCTTGGGGACCTCCGGCAGATCCAGCTTGAGGAGGAATGCGTTCTCATCCTCGCTGATGTCCACCATTGGTGCCCAGTCCGCCGTGGTCATGGCTTCGTTGCCGGTACGGGCGCCCTGTCGCTGGGGTGTCCCTCCCAACATCGTCGCCAGGCGGTTTTGCAATTCATCCAGTTCCCGGAAGGGGTCCCACGGAGTCAATGCAGACATATCGGTTCTCCTTGAACAATGCCGGCGAATTGGATGACGCACCGAACAGAGCCGCCGGCTTACTCTGAATGGCACCTACTACTGTTTTCAGTTCCGAACAAGTCCTTGAGTCAATTGACGGATATCGCTTTCGTCGAGCGTTTCCCGCGCCAGCAGTTCGCGCGCACAACGCTCCAGCACCGCGCGGTTGGTGTCGAGGATCCGGTAGGCGCGCTCGAACACGCCCATCACGATGTCGCGGATAGCCTGATCGATGCGCGCCTGGGTCGATTCGGCCACCCGGCAACCGCCGTGGGCCAGTTCCGGTGTATCGAGAAAGCGGGGCCGCTGCGCCTCGAAGGCGATGTAGCCCAGTCCTTCGTCCATGCCAAAGCGGGTGATCATGTCGCGGGCAATGTCGGTGGCCCGTGCGAGGTCATCGGCAGCCCCGGTGGACAGCTCGCCGAACACGAGCTTCTCGGCCGCACGACCGCCCAGCAGCACGGCGATCTTGTGTTCCAGATCGGCGCGCGTCATCAGGAAGCGGTCTTCGCTGGGGCGTTGCAGCGTGTAGCCCAGCGCGCCGATGCCGCGCGGGATGATCGAGATCTTGTGCACGGGGTCGGTGCCGGGCAGCGCCAGCGCCACCAGCGCATGGCCCATCTCGTGATAGGCCACGGTTTCCCGCTCCTTGGGATTGAGTACTCGGTTCTTCTTCTCCAGGCCCGCCACGATGCGCTCGATGGCGGCGGTGAAATCCTGCAACTCCACGGCGGAGGCTTTGCGCCGGGTCGCGGCCAGCGCGGCCTCGTTGACCAGGTTCGCGAGGTCTGCACCCGAAAAGCCCGTGGTCAGCGCAGCCACCTGTTCGAGATCGATATCCTGAGCCAGCGTCACCTTCTTGACGTGGACTTTCAGGATGTCCAGCCGTCCCTTCTTGTCGGGCCGGTCCACCAGCACCTGACGGTCGAAGCGACCGGCGCGCAGCAGCGCCTGGTCGAGGATTTCGGGGCGGTTGGTGGCGGCGAGGATGATCAGCCCCACCGAGCTGTCGAAGCCGTCCATCTCGGTGAGCAGCTGGTTGAGCGTCTGCTCACGCTCGTCGTGGCCGCCGATGGGCCCGCCGACGCCGCGTGCACGGCCCAGCGCGTCGAGTTCATCGATGAAGATGATGGCCGGCGCCTGCCCGCGCGCCTGCTCGAACAGGTCGCGCACCCGCGCCGCGCCCACGCCGACAAACATCTCGACAAACTCTGATCCGGAGATGGAGAAGAAGGGCACCGCCGCCTCGCCGGCAACAGCCTTGGCCAGCAATGTCTTGCCGGTGCCCGGTGGGCCGACCAGCAACACGCCCTTGGGAATGCGCGCCCCGAGCCGTCCATACTCCTGCGGATTCTTGAGGAAATCGACGATCTCAACCAACTCCGCCTTGGCTTCATCGACGCCAGCGACATCGGCAAAGGTCACGCCAGTGTTCTTCTCCATGAATACCTTGGCGCGACTCTTGCCGATGCTCAGGAAACCACCCATGCCCTGCTTCTCGGCGAAGCGGCGGAACAGGAAGAACCAGACGCCGAAGAAGGCCACGGCCGGCAGAATCCAGGAGAGCACATCACGCAGCCAGGTGCTTTCCACCACTCGCGCGTAGGACACATCGTATTTCGACAGCTGCTCGGCCAGGTCGGGTTCGACGCGGGTGGCCACGATGGTGGTCTTGCCACGACTGTCCGGTGATTTCAGACGCCCGGTAACCGTGCGGTCCGACACCAATACTTCGGCGACGCGCCCCTCGGCCAGCGCCTTCTCGAATTCGCTGTAGGGCACGGGCTCTACGGTCTTGGCCGCCTGCCAGTAGTTCTGCAGCGTCAGCAGCAACAGGCCGGCGACGATCCAGTAGCCAATGTTCCATTGATCTTTCTTTTCCATGGGCAATGTTCCTCGCAAGTCGTGCCGCTAGAGAATGGGGGTGAACAGACGGGCCACCCCGTCGCGCAAGCGGATGGCCAGCGGGTGGGCGCGCAACGCCTTCGCCGATATCTCGCCCGACGCATCACGAGCGGCATCAAAAAGGGATGACAGCCGCGTAGACAACGCGGTGTCGTACACCTCCACATTGAACTCGAAGTTGAGGCGCAAACTGCGCGCATCCCAATTGGCCGAACCCAGGCAGCACCACGCTCCGTCTACCAGCATCAGCTTGCTGTGGTCGAACGGGCCCGGCCGTTCGAAGATGCGCACACCGTGCTCCAGCACCTGCCAGTAGTGGGCGCGTGCGGCCCATTGCACCGTGGGATGGTCGCCGTTTGCGGGCGTCAGCACGTCGATACGCACGCCGCGCAACGCGGCCGTGCTTAGCGCCGCGATCATCGGCTGATCGGGCACGAAGTAAGGTGTCCAGATGCGCACCGAATGCTTCGCCGCGCTCAAAGCGCCCATGAAGGTCCAGCGCAGCCGGTCCAGGGCCTCATCGGGACCGGCCTCGATGCCGCGCGCCCAAGAGGCTCCTTGCTCATCAGCCGTTGCGGGCGGTTCGCCCCAGAAACCCTTGCTGAGCCGCTCGCCCGTGGTATCGCACCAATCATCGGTGAAGCACCGCATCAGATGCGCAACCACCGGCCCGCGCAGACGAAAGTGCAAATCGTGACAGGCCTGCTCCGGCGCATCGGGCCGCCAATACGGGCTGAAGATGTTCATGCCGCCGGTGAAACCCGTCTCGCCATCGATCACCAGCAGCTTGCGGTGATTGCGCAGATGCGCGGCATGCAGGCGCGCGGGAATCAACGTCGGGTTGAACGTCGCCGCCG
Source organism: Geobacter sp. UBA4074 (assembly GCA_002383415.1). Lineage (GTDB taxonomy): Bacteria > Desulfobacterota > Desulfuromonadia > Geobacterales > Pseudopelobacteraceae > Trichlorobacter. The sequence continues at coordinate 5,400 of DFYU01000104.1, read as the reverse complement.
GAACGCCGGCGCGTTGCAAGGCGCGGTAGGCGCTGCGGGGCCTCCAGCGGGCATAGACGTCGTCGATCAGCACCCGCACTTGCACGCCGCGCTCATGAGCCCGGCGCAGCGCATCGACGAACTGCGCCCCGATGCCTTGGCTGTCGAAGATGTACGAAGCCAGCGCGACGCTGTGCCGCGCCGACTCGATGGCAGCGAGCATGGCCGGGTAGGCCTGCTCGCCATCGACGAGCGGCTCGATGCGGTTGCCGCTGGTCAGCGACTGGCCGGTGGCACGTCCCACCAGGTGCGCCAGGCCGGCAAACGGCGCCGATACGGCCTGGGGCATCGTAGGCGCGAGGTCCTGCCGAACAGCAGGATCTGCCCCCGGAAACAGCCGCCGCGCCCGCCGCTGGTAACGGTTGATGCCGAACAGCCCATACAGCAGCGAACCGCCCAGCGGCAACAGCGCGATCAGCAGCACCCACAGCGTGGCCGATCGAGGGTCACGCTTGTAGATGACCGCGTGCCCCGCTGTGGGGATAGCGACCGCCAGCGACACGAGGGTGGCTGCCCATGTCAGCCCGTTGGGGTCGGACACGACAGCCTCCCCATGACTCAAGATTCGCCGCCCGCTGACTTCTTCTTGCGCGCAGGCTTGCTCGCGTCGCTCGGCGGCGTCTCGGCCACGTTCGCGGCATCGGGCTTCTCAGGCTCGGCCGGCTTCGCGGGTGGCTCCTGGCGCTCGAAGACCACCCGTTCGGCCTTGTCGTCCCAGCGGGCGCTGGCGTGATCGGCCTTGCCGATACCGCCACCCAGCATCTCGCGCGCCAGAGCAGTTTCCAGCTCGCTGCGGATCAGCCGCTTGAGCTCACGCGCGCCGAACTCGGGCTTGTAGCCTTCCTCCGCGAAGTGATCGATCAAGGTCTGATCGAAGGTCAGCGTCACGCCCTGGCTGGCGGCGTTGCGGGCCACACGATCGAGCTGCAGGCCGACGATATGGCGGATCTCCTCCTTGCCCAGCGCATGGAAGACGATGATCTCGTCGATGCGGTTGAGGAACTCGGGGCGGAAGTGTCCGCGCAGCACGTCCATCACCTCGCCCTTGGTCTTCTCGTATTCCTCGCCGGCGGCGCCACGGGCCTTCAGCCGACGCTGGATGATGTCCGAGCCCAAGTTCGAGGTGGCGATGATGATGGTATTGGTGAAATCCACCACCCGGCCCTTGCCGTCGGTGAGCCGCCCGTCGTCGAACACCTGCAGCAGGATGTTGTAGACGTCGGGGTGAGCCTTCTCGATCTCGTCCAGCAGCAACACGCTGTAGGGTTTGCGCCGCACCTTCTCGGTGAGCTGGCCACCCTCGTCGTAGCCGACGTAACCCGGAGGCGCCCCCACCAGGCGTGCCACGGTATGGCGTTCCCCGTACTCGGACATGTCGATGCGCAGCAGCGCACCTTCATCGCCATAGATGGACTCGGCCAGCGCCTTGGCGAGCTCGGTCTTGCCCACGCCGGTCGGCCCGAGGAACAGAAAAGTCGCCACCGGCTTGCTGCCTTCGCGCAGGCCCGCGCGCGACAACCGCACGGCATCGGCCACCGCGCGCACTGCTTCGTCCTGGCCCACCAGGCGCTCGTGCAGCCGCTGCTCCAGATGCAGCAGCTTCTCGCGTTCTTCCACCGTCAGCTCGTTGACCGGAATGCCGGTCAGGCGCGAGACGATCTGCGCGACATGCTCGGCTTTGACTTCGGCACTGCCCGAGGCGCGCTCGCGTTCCCATTCCTCGACGAGCTTCTTGAGTTCAGTCTCCTTGGCCTCGATGCGCTTGCCCAGCTCGGCGGCCTTGTCGTACTGCTTGCGCGAGGCCACATAGTCCTGCTCACGCCGCAGCTGGTGCAGTTCGGACTCCAGCTCTTGCACCGCCACCGGGCGGGCCGTGGCCGACAGCTTCACGCGTGCGGCCGCCTGGTCGAGCAGGTCGATGGCCTTGTCAGGCAAAAAGCGCGCGGTGATGTAGCGGTCCGACAACTCGGCGGCGGCGATGATCGCATCCTCGGTGATGCTGACCTTGTGGTGCGCCTCGAAGGTGTCGCGCAGGCCGCGCAGGATCATCATGGTCTGCGCTACCGTCGGCTCGGGCACCATCACCGGCTGGAAGCGACGCTCCAGCGCGGCGTCCTTCTCGATGTACTTCTGATACTCGTTGAGCGTGGTGGCGCCGATCAGGTTCAGTTCGCCGCGCGCCATCATCGGCTTGAACACGTTGGCCACGTCCAGCCCGCCTTCGCCGCCACCCTGGCCTGCACCGACGATGGTGTGCACCTCGTCGATGAAGAGAATCAGCTCGCCCTGGTGCTCGGTCACTTCCTTGAGCACCTTCTGCACGCGCTCCTCGAACTCGCCGCGGTACTTGGCGCCTGCCACCATGGCGTTGATGTTGAGTTCGACCAGACGCTTGTCGCGCAGCGTCTCGGGCACTTCGCCGGCGACCATCCGCTGCGCCAGCCCTTCGACAATGGCGGTCTTGCCGACGCCGGGCTCACCGATCAACACCGGGTTGTTTTTCTTGCGCCGGGCCAGCACTTCGATGGTCGTCTCGATCTCCTGCGCACGGCCGATGACCGGATCGAGCTTGCCCTCGCGCGCCATCTTGGTGAGGTCGCGCGAATACTTGTCGAGTTCCGGCGTGTTGGTCGGCGTCTCGGCGCGGCCATCCTCGGCCCCTTTGCCGACCACCTTGCTTACCTGCTGGCGCAGCGCTTGCGGCGTGAGGCCGTAACGGCGCAGCAGGTTGGCCGCCAAACCTTCGCCTTCCTCGGCGAGCCCGATCAGGAAATGCTCCGGCCCGACATAAGAGTGGCCGAGTTCGTTGGAGGCCACGAAAGCACGGCTGAGCGCGTCCTTGACCCGGGGCGACACGCCGATCTCGCCCTCGAACGGCTTCTCGCCGCGCTTGGCTTCGGATTCGATCTGTCGCTTGAGGTCATCGACCTTGATCTTGAACTGCCCCAGGATGGTCTTGACCACGTCGCTGCCGGATAGCGCCAGCAGCAGGTGTTCGGTATCGACTTCGGCGCGCCCGAACTCTGCAGCGTGGCGGGCGGCCTCCTGCAATAGGACCTCGGACTGTTCGCTGATACGGCTGGCGAGCCCACTGCCGCGACGGCGCGCGGTGCCCGTACCGGCCGGGGCGGGTTCGCCGAACGAGGCATCGACGACCTCGTCGGTATCGGCCGCCATGGACGGTGCGTCGTCACCGATGCGGAAGAAGTCGCTGCCAAGGAAGTCTTCGAACAGCCCGCTGCGCGAGCCGAACAAGGCTTCCAGCGGTGAGACGGTGCGCTTTTGCTGGCGCACCAGTTGGCGATAGTGATCGTCACACAACAGCATGGTGCTGTGGCGACCATTGAGATTGGCTTCCACCCGCACCGTGGCGGGCTGGCCGCAGACTTGGCATTGTTTTCTGGCCATGCTGATGCTCCTGTAAAGATTGATCTGACGAGGCACCGCCGATCACGGTGCCTCATCTCTTTGTGGTTTTTGAGAAAAACGCGCTGCCCCGCGTCAGCCGTTGATCGGGATCGAGCGCCCCTGCTTGGGCGTACTGGCCTCGCGCTTTTCCATCGTGATCGTGAGCACGCCGTTCTTGAAAGCGGCCTTGATCGTGTCCTGGTTGGCATCGGCCGGCAGGTTCAGAGCGCGCTGAAAGCTGCCGTAGGAGCGCTCCACCCGGTGGAAACCGCCGTCTTTCGTTTCCTGCTCCTGACGCTTTTCACCGCGCACCAGCAGCACGTCGTTGTCGAGCGTGATCTGGATGTCTTTTTCCTCGACGCCGGGCACTTCCAGGGCGATCTTGTACTGCTTGTCGGTCTCCTGGATGTCCAGCGCCGGCTTCAGCATGCCCGGCCAGTCCGACGGCCAGCGTGGCATGGCCAGCGTCGGGAGACCGAAGCCTCGAAACGCGTCGTCGAACAGGCGGTCGATCTCGCGATGCAATTGCAGGATGGGACTGACGGGCCCACCCGCCACCGGCAGGTCATTGCGCTGCACCGGCAGCGAGGCAGTGCTCTGTTGTTCTTCCTGCTCCTTCTTGAACCAGTTCCAGGGAGCCAATTTCTTGAAATCAATGTCCATGTCACACCTCCAGAAGAAAAATTGAAGACTCTCGCTCACTCCGTTTGCCTGCGGCGACGGACAGCGCGCCCAGACGACACGGAGTGTTCCGCTGACTTTGGCTGCTCATCTGTGCGTATCACCTCCTTCTTTCTGCCCGCTTGGATCTGATCATTGATCCATTGATCGATTTCACTTTGACGAAACCGCCACGTCCCGCCGACCTTGAAGGCCGGAATCTCCCCGTGCGAGGCGAGCCGGTAAAGCGTCCGCTTGCCGACTCTCAAGTAGGCAGCCAACTCGTCGAGTGTGAAGATCGCCTGCTGGCGCGCTGTCATACCACCCCCACAAGTTCCGTCGTCACGCGGCCTCGCCTGAGGAAGTTCTTGCAAGACTTTGCAAGATGTTACGCCTAACATGCCGAAAGTCAAGAGTCAACATCCAGCGACCTGCTGGCCGATTGATGTGACTCAAATCTTCAAGGACGGTATGCCAGGGCGGGCCGGTCCGGCGCAGGGGACGGTGGGTTGATCGGGACCTTGCGGGCGCCGCCCACGGCCGCAGATCAAACACCGATCCTCACGTTGTAACCGAGCGCCCGCAGCCCCTTGCTCGTCCGCATGTTCCTTGGTGGAAACTCGTCTGGGCGCGCCCAGCCGACAATTTCCCCGAGGCTGCTCAGACCAATGTGCGGAATGGCCCAGTCGTCGCTGCGGATCGCGTTACCCAAGAAGCCCAGTGGCAGCGCAGGACGATTTTGGCCAAATCATCGAATCCACGTCCTCAAGGCCAAGGCGTTACTATTTAGTTCGGATTACGGACGCGGGTTCGGTTCCGTGTTCCACCACCAATTAACAATCCAGCGATGTTTGCTGAAGTATAAAAGCTCTTGAGAAATCAAGGGCTTTTTTCTTTGCGTTGTCCAGTGGCGTCTTTTGTGGTATGGCTAAATCCATGAAAAATGCGGGTAACAATCAGGGTATGTTTTGGGCGTGAGGGTAACTTGTGGGCGGAAAGTATGGGTAACTCGTGGGTAACGGGAGGATTCCATGAAGCTTAAGGAGCTACAGGTTAAGACAGCAAAGCCTCAAGACAAAAACTATAAACTTTCAGACGGCAGTGGATTGTTTTTGATAATTACATCTACAGGAGGCAAATGGTGGCGTTTTCGCTATCGTTTCGGCGGCAAGGAAAAGATGCTCTCATTTGGAACATATCCTGACATTAGTCTTTCTGAGGCGAGAGTTAAAAGGCAAGAGGCTCGCAATATGGTTGCTAATGGCATTGATGTCAATCGGCATTGAAAATTGA
>DFYU01000072.1 GCA_002383415.1 Geobacter sp. UBA4074 | reverse complement strand
TGGCCGAAGAAACCGGCCTGATCATCCCGATCGGCGAGTGGGTGCTGCGGTCGGCCTGTCGTCAGCATCAGCAGTGGCGCGCAGCCGGTCTGCCGGCGGTGCGGGTGGCGGTCAACATCAGCGCCTACCAGTTCCGACGCGGCAATCTGCTGGAGACGGTGACCCAGATACTGCAGGAAACCGGCACCGCCGCCAACTTTCTGGAACTGGAGCTGACCGAATCAATGCTGATGCAGGAGCCGGAAACGGCACAGCAGACCCTTGCCCAACTGAAGGCCCTGGGGGTGCACCTGGCCATCGACGATTTTGGCACCGGCTACTCATCACTGAGCTATCTCAAGCTGTTCCCGATCGATCGCCTGAAGATCCCCCGCGAATTCGTGCGCGACATCACCTGCAACCCCGACGACGCCACCATCGCCAAGGCGATCGTCAGTCTGGGCAACAACCTTAATATGCGGGTGGTGGCGGAAGGGGTGGAACGGGTCGACCAACTGGAATTTCTGGTGGAACACGGCTGCGACGAACTGCAAGGCTTCTACTTTGCCCAGCCGATGTCGCCGGAAGAGTTCTCCGACTTCCTGGGCAACAGCACGGTTACGGCTGACCCGACCCGCACAAAAACCCCATGAACGGTCCCCAGTTGACCATCCTGCTGGGGCAGTTGCTGTTGGGCATGGCCGCCGGCTTTGTGATGCACCGGGCCGATTTCTGCATGACCGGCATCTTTCGTGACCTGTTCCTGTTTGGCCGCCGCACCATGCTCTACGCGTTGCTGCTGCTGATAGCCTGTCTGGTGGCACTGTATGCACTGGCACACGGGAGCGGTCTGCTGCTCTACCCCTTCCCGCTGTTCGGGCCACCGTCGCTGGCTAACCTGCTGGGGGGCGTCGTGTTCGGCATCGGCATGGTGCTGGCCGGCGGCTGCGTAGTGGGCAGCCTCTACCGGATGGGGGGCGGCAGCACCCTCTCGGCTACCGCCGTAGCGGGACTGATCGTCGGCAGTCTTGCCTATGTCGAGCTGGATGGCTGGTGGCTGCCACTAGCAAAGTCCATGTCCCTTGGCAGCAGCGCGGTCACCCTGCCGCAACTGCTGCAGCTGCCACCTTGGCTGATCAGCCTGCTGCTACTGACCGTTACCGTTCCCCTGCTGTTGCGCTGGTGGCGACGCGGCCTGCTACAGGTTCCGTTCGGCCCCCAAGGGCACATCCAACCCGGCAAGGCAGCCCTGCTGCTGGCCCTGATCGCGTTTCTGTCAACCCTGCTGGCCGGCATCCCGTTGGGCGTGACCACCTCCTACGCCAAGCTGGCCGGCTACCTGCTGCTGCCGCTGGCACCTGAGCATGTAGCCTCGCTGAGTTTTTTCCAGCGCCAGGGGCTTGATTTCAGCCACCCGCTGTTCGGTATCCGGCTGACCGGCGGCGGCGGCCCCCGGCTGGACGGCATCGCCCTGATTCAGCTACCGCTGATGCTTGGTCTGGTGGCGGGGGGCACCCTGTCCGCCTTCCGCCTGGGTGAGCTGCAGTGGTATTTCAAGGCGCCGCTCCGTCAGTACCTGTCGGCCTTCTGCGGCGGCGTGGTGATGGGTCTGGCCAGCCGGCTGGCGCCGGCCTGCAATATCTGGCACCTGACTGGCGGCCTGCCGATCATGGCACTGCAGAGTATCCTGTTCGTGCTGGGTTTGTTGCCGGGAACCTGGCTGGGTGTCCAACTTCTGACCAGACTGGTGGTTCGGTCTGAGTAAGCCGGGGAGCGATCGTGATGGAAGAGATGGTCTTTGATCTGCGGGGCAGGATCTGCCCCTCAACCCTGCTGGTTGCCATGAAAGAGATGAACGATCACCGTCAGCAGCTACAGCAGGGAGCGGTGCGCCTGAGACTCTTGCTGGAAAACCGTGATGCCACGGTGACCATCCCGGAGATGGCCCGTAATATGGGCTATCAGATAGAGATGCGTAAGGAAGGGCAGCACTACGAGCTGGTGATCAGCGCGCCAGCCTGATAGCGGGCAGTGGAAGGTACGCTACGGCTCGCCCTGTTCGGCCCCGCCGGAAAGCAGCACAATATCCACGCGACGGTTCTTGCCGCGGCCTTCAGGGGTGGTGTTTTCGGCAGTTGGGCGGAATTCGCCATAGCCGGTGGCGGAAAGCATTGCAGGATCAACGTTGTAGTTTTTCATCATGTAGCGCAGCACGTTGGCGGCACGGGCACCTGACAGTTCCCAGTTGGAGGGGAACTGGGCGGTGCTGATCGGTACGTTGTCGGTGTGCCCTTCCACCCGCAACGGGTTATCGTACTGCACCAGGGCTTCGATGATGGTATTCATCAGCTGGTAGCCCTCCGGCTTGATGACCGCCGAGCCGGAACCAAAGAAGCCGGCCTCCTTCAGGCTGACAACCAGTCCCCGCCGGGTGATCGACAACGAGACCTTGTTCTGGGCGCCCTGCTTGATCAGATAGGCCTCGATGGAGGACATGATCTCCTTGAACTGCTGCTCCTCGGCCCGGCCCTTGCCGCGGCCCTTTTCCAGGCCACCCTGCTTGGGGCCGGCCGGAGGCATCTTGGGTGAGATAGGAATCAGCGCCATCTCCGGCTTGATGGCCGGAATCAGACGGATGTCTTCAGCCGGCAGCACACCTTTCTGGCCGGCAGCAGCCAGGGTGGAGTAACCGAAGGACTCCCGCAGTGACTGCATCAGGTCTTCTGATTTCTTCTTGTCGGTCTGTCCCATGGCATACAACGCCACGAACACGGCAAACAGCAGGGTCAGGAAGTCACCGTAGGAGACCAGCCAGCGTTCGTGGTTGGCATGCTTTTCTGGCTCTTTCTTTAAGGCCACATCCGCTCCTGACAGGTTACTGAAAAACGTTACGAGGCAGCACGGCTACAAGGCGCACGGAACGCAACGACTGAGACATAACAGATCAGTTAGGCGAAGGAGCGAGTACCGCGCAACGCAGTAGACGGGCTCCGCAGTAGTTTTTCAACAGCCTGCTCAGTGGTCGCCGCCCACAAAGGCCTTCAGCTTCTGCTCAATGAAGTGGGGGTTCTCGCCGTTCTGGATGGCGATCAACCCTTCCAGGATCATCACCCGCCGCAAGACCTCTTCCTTCATCCGAATCTTGAGTTTGGAGCCGATCGGCAGACAGATGATGTTAGCCACCATCAGACCGTAGATGGTGGCCACAAAGGCGGCGGCAATACCTGCCCCCAGCTTGGCCGGGTCGGACAGGTTAGCCATGACGTGGATCAGACCCAGCACCGCGCCGATGATACCGATGGTGGGGGCGTAGCCGCCGGCAGCTTCATAAAACTCCACCGAATGTTTCTGATGATCCTCAAAGGCCATGATGTCGGCCTCCAGGGTTTCACGCAGCTTCTGGGGATCGATGCCGTCAACCACCAGCGAGATCCCTTTCTTGATGAACGGGTCCCGGGCGTTCTGGGCCTCCTGCTCCAGGGAGATCAGACCGTTGCGGCGGGCCTTGGTGGCGTAGCCGATGATATCCTTGACCACCGTCTCGTGATCGACCTTGGGTGGCAGGATGACGATCTTGATATCCTTGAAGGCCTTGATGATCGCCGGCAACGGAAAGGCAACGAAGGTGGCGCCAAAGCTGCCGCCCAACACGATCAGGGCCGATGTGGGCGAAATCAAGGCCCCCACATGGACGCCCTCCAGCACGGCGCCGCCTATCACCGCGCCAAAGCCGAGCGCAATACCTATTATTGTTGCTAAATCCATGGGCTAGCTATCCTGGTGGTGAAATGAGAGTTGCGGGTCCGGCCGATCCTGTTTGAGTCGGCCAAACTGCCCGAGTCGCTTGCGCTCAAGATATTTGCGACCAGGGGCTAGGCTGCCGGACCGCCGCAGGACGGTGGTACGGTAGGCCACAATCCGGTTCAGCAATACCTGGGCGCGCTCCCTGACCAGCAGGTGATGGCCGTTTAACAGGGTTATCACGGTGTCAGGGGTCTCCTCCACCGTCACGATCAGATCAGGGTTCAGCAGCATCACCTGACGGTCCAGGCGGGTGACCAGGATCATACATTCCTCTGGGTGCGATTTTTCACTAAAAATATCAAACAACTAGATAAGGTCAAGCTTTTTCGCTGCAATGCAGGCCAGCTCGAGTGCCTCACTCACTCCAACATGGCATCTATTGCGTCGAAATTGATATACTTTTCGGCAGTTGAGTTAATGAGTTCAATCTTTTCCGTATCGTCCGGTCCAATCTTGGAGACGTGCTCCCGCAGTCGGTAATACACCTCGGAGGTGGTCTCGGCGATCCGCATATAGGGGATATTGCTGTCAACCAGAATCCGCTCGGTAATGTTAGACATGGGGGCGTGTCCGGCCACAATCAAGCCGGCAAGCCGCGCCCGGAACTCAGGTATATGGTGGAGCGAAGAGGCCGTCACAATCAGTTCGTCACGGGAACTGGTGACGATCAGCAGCGTCGAATCCTCAAGGCTGTCGATTACCTTCTGGGAAGAGGCGGCCCCCAGTTGAATCGTATGACAGATCCGGCTGCGGTCGGCCGAATCGCCATGCAACGGCAGCCCCAGCAGATCGGAGACATGCTGCAGGGTCGGGTCAGCCAGGGTACGGGAGTAGTCAAAGGCGCTGGTTACCAGCAGGCCATTATGCTGAAAGGCCTTGGTCAGGTAGGAGAGCGAGGCCTGCCGCTTTTCCGGCACCAGCTTGTTGGACATGATCACCCTGACCCGTGCCTGTTCACGTTCATACAGTGGCAGGTTCAGGGCCACCGAGTCGATCACGTTGCCGATGCCACCGCCGGTCACCATCAGCACCGGGGCCTGCAGCATGGCCGCCACCTGGGCGTTGTTAACCCCCACCACCGAGCCCACACCGCCGTGGCCGGCCCCTTCGATGATCAGGAAGTCATACCGTTTTTCCAGTTCGGCGCAGGCCTCCAGAATCGCCCTGCGCGGGGCATCTGAGGGGACTGCTCCATCCAGAAAGCGCCGGGTGGTGTCGCTAACCAGGGTCATGGGCGACATCAGATGGGCATCCTGCTCCATGCCGTAGACGCTGGCGATCATGGCCGCATCCTTGTCCATGGTCAGGCCACGGAACTGGATGCATTTCGGCCCGATCGGCTTCATGAAGCCGACCCGCTGGTACTTGCGCCGCGCCAAGTGCATCAGCGACAGCGAGATGGTGGTCTTGCCACAGTGCTGGCCGGTGGCGCCGATAAAGATTTTTCGACACATAGCGATACCTCGATACCTTTCGTGTCAGGTCCCAGGTTAGCCGAACGGCTTGGCGCACAGATCCAGATAGTGCTCGTGTCCACTGTGAAAACGGATGATCCTCACCCCCATGCCCCCCTTTTTTGCCAGATGAAACAGATTCTGCGGCACCCGCTTGGCCCACATCACCCGCGCGTCCAGACTGATCAGCTGATCGTTGTGCTGCAGCTCAATCCTGAGCACGGTGTTGGGATTGCTGACATTGGCGGTCTTGATGAACATGCCCAGGGGCGAGAGGTCCTCGCTGAACGCCTTGCGTGCCACGGCTCCGCCAGGGCCGAACTCAAGGGCAACACGCTTTCTGGTGCGCTGCTTATCCCGCTTGTCAGACATACTATCCCTCCCGTCCCGTGAATACTGGCCCTGACTTTGGAACGATAGCACAAACGTGGCATTTTGCAGCAATGAGTATACACAAAAACCAGCAAACAGGACCGGGAGAATCCCGTTGACATGCCGCCCGGAATCCTCTACGGTTATTGCAGTTCTTTCAGCTTACAATACCAAGCAGTTACCGCTAGGGGAGTTTCGACTGAGAGCAGCCCAAAAGGCTTGCGACCCTTGGAACCTGATCCGGGTAATTCCGGCGGAGGGAAGCGGCCGATTTCAAGCTTCACATGAATCGCCGCCCTCCCAGGCGGTTTTTTTGTTTCAGGAGACAGTTATGAACATCACCGTAAACGGCGAACAACGTACGGCAGGCGACGGCACCACCATCCGCCAACTGCTGGAGGAACTGCAGATTCCGCAGACGCGGGTGGCGGTAGAGATCAACCTGGAGATCGCACCCAAGGCCACCTATGGCGAACGGACCCTGCAAGACGGCGACAGGATCGAGATTGTACACTTCGTGGGAGGAGGATAGCGTTATGGCACCAGGCAAACTGACGATCGCAGGCAGGGAGTTCAACTCGCGGCTGATGGTAGGCACCGGCAAGTATGCCACGAACGAGCAGATGGTGGCGGCACTGGAGGCATCAGGGGCCGAGATCATCACCGTGGCAGTGCGCCGGGTCAATCTGGCCGAGATGGGCAAGGGCTGCATGCTGGACTTTATCGACCCCAAGAAGTACACCCTGCTGCCCAATACCGCTGCCTGCTATACCGCCGAGGACGCCATCCGCACCTGCCGTCTGGCCCGCGAGGCCGGCCTGTCCGACATGGTCAAGCTGGAGGTGTTGGGGGATGAGAAGACCCTCTTCCCGGACAACGAGGAGCTGCTCAAGGCGGCCAAGGTGCTGGTGGCGGAAGGCTTTACGGTACTGCCTTACTGCAGCGACGACGTGATCCTCTGCAAAAAACTGGAACAGCTGGGCTGCGCTGCGGTGATGCCGCTGGCTGCACCGATCGGCAGCGGTCTCGGCATCCGTAACCCCTACAACCTCAAGATCATCATGGAAGCGGTCAGCGTGCCGGTGATCGTGGATGCAGGCGTGGGCACCGCCTCCGACGCCGCCCTGGCCATGGAGCTGGGCTGCGACGGTATCCTGATGAACACCGCCATTGCCGGCGCCAAGGACCCGATTGCCATGGCCCGCGCCATGAAACTGGGGGTCGAGGCCGGCCGTTTGGCCTACGAGGCCGGGCGGATTCCCAAAAAACTGTACGCCACCGCCTCCAGTCCGCTGACCGATATTATCGGCTCGTGATCGATTTCTCGCTTTATTTGATCACCGACCGCAACCAGACCGCTGGGCGGCCGCTGCTGGAAGTGGTGGAGGCGGCGCTCAGTGGTGGGGTCCGGGCGGTGCAGCTGCGGGAGAAAGACCTGCCGGTGCCTGAGTTATACGACCTGGCCTGGGAGCTGCGGGCCCTGACGGCCCGTTATGACGCACGACTGCTGATCAACGAGCGAATCGACATTGCCCTGGCGGTGGAGGCCGACGGCGTCCAGCTGGGAATCAACTCCTTGCCGGTNNATCGCGCCGGACCTGCTGATCGGCTACTCCAGCCACGCCGTGGGCGAGGCGGCCGCCGCCCTGGCCAAGGGGGCCGATTTCGTCACCTTCAGTCCGGTTTTTTACACCCCCTCCAAGGCGGCCTATGGCGAACCATTGGGGCTGGCCGGGCTGGGCC
>DFYU01000021.1 GCA_002383415.1 Geobacter sp. UBA4074 | reverse complement strand
GGTAATGCCGGGAAGGATCTGGCGGGGCCGGTTATACCTGACGCCCACAAACTGGTCCATGGCCCTGGCCGCATCGGCCTTGGTGTAGCGCGGCTCGAACGGTCACTGGCCCTGCTTCTGGCGGCGGCGGTTGACGTATTCCACATCCTTTTCCTGGATCGAGGCGCTGTCCTGCAGCATCACCGCGCACAGGTCGCGGGTGGCCGAGGTGCAGAAGATATCACCCTTAAAGCCGTTTTTGACCAGACAGGGGATGCGGCCCGAGTGATCGATGTGGGCGTGGGACAGGATCAGACAGTCGATCTGCGCGCCGCGGCAGTCATCGCTGCGGTTCATTTCAAAGGACTCCTTGCGTTTGCCCTGAATCAGGCCGCAGTCCAGCATGATGGTCTTGCCGTTGACCTCGAGCAGGTGCTGCGAGCCGGTGACGGTACGGGCTGCGCCATTAAAGGTAAGTTTCATCGGCTCCACCTTTCATCAAGCGAGTGTCTGCTTGTTATACCATGCTCGGGGCGTTGGTAAACCATCAGTTTTCACGGTTGCATGGTCCAGCGTTCCCTCCTTACGCCGACTGTGCTATCATCCGGGCGTTGTTGCGGGCAGCACGTTCGGCGGGGGTTGGACAGGACTGATGGACAGACAGGGCGACCATACGGCGGTCTGGCGGCTGATTGATACCGGCCCCTTGTCCGGCAGGGAGAACATGGCCATCGACGAGGCGCTGTTTCGCTGTTTTGATCCCGCCTCGTCCCGGCCGGTGCTGCGGTTGTACGGCTGGCAGCCGCCTGCATTATCGCTGGGCAGGTTCCAGAAGGCGGCAGCTGATCTTGATCTCGACCGCTGCAGGGCCGACAACCTGACCATCGTGCGCCGGATCACCGGCGGCGGGGCGATCTATCATGCCGACGAGCTGACCTATAGCCTGGTCTGCGGGCCGTCGCAGATCCCAGCGGCCACCTCGGTGAAGGAGTCCTTCCGGGTCTTGACCGGGTTTCTGCTGGGGTTGTACCGGGCCTTGGGGCTGCAGGCCGCCTATGCGGCTGACCTGGCGCCGGCCGGCAGCAGGCTGGGGGAGCGCACCCCGCTCTGCTTTGCCGGTAAGGAGAGTTACGACATCCTGGTGAACGGCCGCAAGCTGGGGGGCAATGCCCAACGCCGCTCGCGGCAGATCATCTTTCAGCATGGTTCAATCCCGTTGCAGCAACGGGCAGCGCAGTGCTTGCGCTACCTGGCGATCAAGCCACAGGGGATCGAGCAGGCCAGCACCTGTCTGGCTGAGCAGGGGATTGCCGTTGATAATGACCAGTTGCAGCAGGCCCTGGTTGCTCAGTTTCAGGCGCAGCTGGGGGCCATCCTGCAGGCCGGTAAGCTGACCGACGCCGAGCGGGCGCTGTCGCAACGTCTGGCAGCAGGTAAGTATTGCGCTGATTGCTGGAACCTGGAAGGAACCGAACCATGAAGCTGCAACGGAAACCGGACTGGCTGCGGAAAAAAATCAACCCCGGCGAGCAGGCCGAGATGCGCACGCTGTTGGGGGAGTTGCGGTTGAACACGGTCTGTCAGCAGGCGCTCTGTCCCAATATCGCCGAGTGTTTCAGCTGCGGCCAGGCCACCTTTCTGATTCTTGGGCGCGACTGCACTCGTCAGTGCAGCTTCTGCAATGTGGATAAAGCTCCCCGACCTTTGCCGCCCGATGCCGACGAACCGCGCCGGGTGGCCGAGGCGGTGCTGCGCTTGAAATTATCCCACGTCGTGATCACCAGCCCGACCCGTGATGACCTGGACGATGGCGGTGCCGGCCACTACGCCGCCACGGTGGCCGCCATCCGGCAGCGGTCGCCGGCCACGGCAGTCGAGCTGCTGGTGCCGGACTTCGGCGGGGATCGGCAGGCACTGGCCACGGTGCAGGCGGCCCGGCCGGCCATCCTGGCCCATAACCTGGAGACGGTGCCGCGGCTGTATGCGGTGCGGCAAGGGGCCGATTACCGGCGTTCACTGCACTTGCTGGAACGTGCTGCGCTAGCTACAGACGCTGCGCCGACCAAGTCAGGGATCATGCTGGGGCTGGGTGAAACGGAAGCAGAAGTGCTGGCAGTGCTGCAGGATCTGCGGCAGGTAGGCTGCAGCTACCTGTCCATCGGCCAGTATCTGGCCCCCAGCCGGCGCCACCAGCCGGTGGTGGAGTACATCCTGCCCGAACGGTTTGAGGAGCTGCGGCAGCTGGCCTTAGGGATGGGCTTCCGGCATGTGGAGAGCAGCCCCTACACCCGCAGTTCCTATCATGCCGCCAACTACGCATAAAAAAAGGCCGCCTGGTTGGGCGGCCAATCAAATGGTTCAGCTGTGTTGATCGATCAGGCAAAGGTTGAAAAGCCGTAATCCTGGCTCTTCACCGGTTGCGGAGCCTGCTTGGCGTTTTGTGCCAACAGGTCGGCCACCTTGTTTTGGGCTTCTGCAGCCTGCTTGACCATGGCCGTCGACAGGGCCTGCTGGGTCTGTGACGACTGCATCATCTGGCTGGCGCCGGCGATTGAACTGACATCCATCGTGTGCCTCCTTCACGCATACTGTGATGGTAGCTTACCAATTAAGTAGGGATAAGATCAATGCTTTTTTAGTGTCAGCTTTCGAGCTGCCGGAATCTCTGGTATAGTGTCTGCCACAACAGCGCAAAGAGAGAACGGGGAGGGCTGATGATAACGATTGTATGGTGGCACTGGCTGGTGCTGGGGCTGTGTCTGATCGGACTGGAGCTGGTGATCCCGTCCTTCACCATTGTCTGGTTCGGCCTGGGGGCACTCGCGGTGGGGCTGCTGATGGCACTGCTGCCGTTCACCCCGCTCTGGCTGCAGGGACTGATCTGGGCCGTGGCCTCGGTGGCCTTTACCCTGATGTGGTTCAAATACCTCAAGCCCAAGAACAGCATGACCCATGCCGGTCAGTCCAAGGAGGCGATTGTCGGTGAGACCGGCATTGTTATCCGTGGTACGGCCGACAGCTACACAAAGGGCAAAGTCCGTTTTCGGATCGCCATCCTGGGGGCCGATGAGTGGACCTGTTATGCCGAAGAACCGTTGAACGTCGGTGAAACGGTGCGGGTTGAGGATATCGAGGGGCAGATCTTAAAGGTGCGTAAACTGTAAACCGGGAGGAAAGCTATGCCAGGAATGATCGTTGTTGGCGTTTTATTTGTGGTGGTGGCCGCCACTATCTTTGCAGGCATCAAGACTGTGCCCCAGGGGCAGGAATGGGTGGTGGAGCGGTTAGGCAAGTACAGCTGCACGCTTAAGCCGGGCTTAAACTTCATCATTCCGTACATCGACAACGTCTCCTACCGGGTCTCCACCAAGGGCGATGTGCTGTCGATCGGCTCTCAGGAGGTGATTACCCGGGATAATGCGGTGATTATCACCAATGCGGTGGCCTTTATCAAGGTGACCGAGCCCACCCGGGCGGTCTATGAGATCCAGAACTACGAGTACGCCATCCAGAACCTGGTCATGACCACCCTGCGGGCGATCATCGGCCAGATGGAACTGAATAGCGCCCTGTCGGAGCGGGAGCACATCAAGGCCCGGCTGCAGGAAAACATCTCCAAAGAGGTGGCCAACTGGGGTATCTACGTGCAGTCGGTGGAGATCCAGGATATCAAGCCCTCCGAATCGATGCAGAAGGCCATGGAGCAGCAGGCCAGCGCCGACCGCTTCAAGCAGGCCGCCATCCTGGAGGCGGAGGGACGTCGCGAGGCGATGATCCGTGAAGCCGACGGCAAGCTGGAGGCGGCCAAGCGTGAGGCCGACGCCCAGATCAGGCTGGCCGAGGCCTCGGCCCAGGCCATCAAGGATATCAGTCTCGCCATCCAGGACCGGGATCTGCCGGCGGTGTTCCTGTTGGGCGACCGTTACATCAATGCCCTGCATAAGATGGCCACCTCGCAAAACAGCAAGATGGTGGTGCTGCCGGCCGACCTGCCGGCGGCGGTGCGCGGCATCATGGGTAAAGGGTAGGGTGGGTGCAGCGCAGCCACGACTACTGGATGGCCAAGGCCATCGCCGAGGCCCGTAAGGCCGAGGCCAAGCATGAGGTGCCGATCGGCTGCGTGATCGTCAGGGACGACCGGATTATCGCCCGTGCCCACAACCTGCGGGAATCCAAGCAGGACCCGGCTGCCCATGCCGAACTGCTAGCCATTCGTAAGGCCGCCAGGAAGCTTTCGTCCTGGCGGCTGTTGGACACCACGCTCTACGTTACCCTGGAACCGTGCCTGATGTGCATGGGGGCCATCATCCTGGCCCGTATCCCCCGGGTTGTCTTCGGCTGCTTCGACCCCAAGGCCGGCGCTGCCGGTTCCCTGTACGATCTCTCCAACGACCCCCGTTTGAACCACCGCCTGGAACTGGTGAGCGGCATCCGGAGCGCGGAGTGCTCCCTTCAGCTCAGCTCCTTTTTTACTGCCTTGCGTAAACGACGCCGTGGTGAGGCTGAGGGTTGAGTTTTTTTATCGCTTGGTGTATAGAACGTATCGGCCTGAGCGATCAGGCCGTTTGTTTCACTGGAGAGGTGTCCGAGTGGTCGAAGG
>DFYU01000125.1 GCA_002383415.1 Geobacter sp. UBA4074 | reverse complement strand
CGTGGACGCCTGCATGGATGAACTGGCCTTCAGCAAGGCGCTGCAGGCCATCTGGGAGGTAATCGGCGCCGGCAACAAATACATCGACGAAACCACCCCCTGGGCTCTGGCAAAGGATCCGGCCAATCAGGAACGTCTGGCTACGGTTATGTACTGCCTGTTGGAGGTTCAGCGTCTGATCCACAGTCTGGTGGCGCCCTTCATGCCTGAGACCGCGCACAAGGCTCTAACCTGCCTGGGGTGGACTGCCGAACTCAGTCAGCACGACCTGGTCTGGGGCAGGCTGCCTGCCGGCACCGTGATCAACAAGGCAGAGGCGCTGTTCCCTCGCATCGAGACCAAAGAATAACGAGAGTCTCACACACAAAAAAAGCCCGATCAGAGAGAATCTGATTGGGCTTTTTGTTATGCAGGCGCAGCGGTCGCCTTGATGCTATGAACAGGAAGAGGCTCCCCATGCCGGCGCAATCACCAGGCCTTCACCCTCTGCCGACTTGATATAATCAATTACCTGCTGATCCACAAACGACAGCAAGCCCTTCTCCAGCACCACGTTAATTTCATTCAGCACCATGCTGGCGTCCTTCTCGGTTGGCTCATCCAGAGCCAGACCCAAACGGGGACCTCCTCAGCCAAACCCTTCAAACACCACCCGCAGGCTCTTGCCAGGATTTTCGGCAAGCACCGGCAGCAGCATCTCTTTAGCCGCATCAGTAATCTGCATAACCACCTCCTGTGGAATATATTCAATTATTCATATAGGTCAAAAATTGGATTTTGTCCAGCGAAGAATGAGGAGGGTTTAAACGTGATTCCGCAGCATCAAGTCTTGGGGGTGGGGAGAAAGATAGACCTGTTGTAGCAGATAGTCATGCTGGTACTTGCGGATATAGTGATTGAGCAGGGTAATCGGCACGATCAACGGCAGCAGGCGTTGACGATAGGCCTCAATCAGGTCGAGCAACTCCTGTTTTTCCCACGGCTCAAGCTGTTTTTTAAAGAAACCCATCACGTGCTGCAGGGTATTGACCTGTTTCGCAGGGGTGGCCTGTAACGACAGGGCCTTCATGAAGGTGGCCAGATACTGCTCTCGCATGGTAGGGAGCGGCATCTGCTTGCCCTGCGCCACCAGTCGGCCCAGCTCTCGGAGCAGTTGAGGACTATGGCTGAGGATCAGAAACTTGTGACGGGCGTGGAACGCAACCAGGCCGGACAGGCTACCGTCATGTTGTTCAAAATCCTTCCAGCGACGGTAACAAAAGATACGCTCCAAAAAGTTCTCCCGCAATGCCGGATCGTATAGACGACCTTCCTCCTCCACCGGTAACAGTGGAAACTGTTTACAAAAAGCAGCCGCAAAGAGCCCCCTGCCATTGGGTGATGGCATGCCGTTTTTTTCCTGGTAGACCTTGACCCTGAACAGACCGGAGCTGGGAGAGTTTTTTTTGAAGACAAAACCACACAGATCATCTTGAGCCAGTTCAGCAAGTTTACGCTCGCAAAAGGACTGCATCTGCCCGGTGAGATCCTTGCCGGAACGGATGGTCACCAATCGCGGCGCCGATGGATCACCCACCAGGCGCATCGCCTCACGGGGCACCGGCATACCGGACTCGTTCTCGGGACAGACCGGCACCAGCTCGAAATAGCGGCCCAGGGTGTCGGTGATATAATGGTCATGTTTGTGACCACCATCATACCGAACCGGCTGACCGAGCAGACAGGTACTGACCCCCACTCGAATCGGTTGCGCAATCGGTGCTGGCTTGGAGAACATCATAATCAGGGCAGAAAGGAACAGCAGTAGTCGGATACGGCCTTAACCCGCATGGTGAACGAGGAGTTGGCCGGTACCTGAAAAGACTGACCGCCGAGAATCGTTTTCCATCCGGTTTCACCAGCCAGTTGCAGTTCAAGCTCTCCGGAAAGTATTTCCATCACCTCGGCCGCCGCAGTGTTAAAGGTGTACTCGCCTGCCTGCAAGATGCCCAAGGTCTTCTTGGTGCCATCAGCAAACAGCACCGTGTGGCTGGTTACTGCACCGTTAAAATAGATATTGGCTTCACGAATGACGGTTACATTGGCAAATTCAGACATTCACGTCTCCTGTACAAGATATTTTTGCAAGCTTACCAGGCAGACACGGCGGCGTAGGCCACTACTTCACTGAGATCACCGGTCACCTCACCACTGGTGGTGTAGGCCACCAATTCAGCTTGCGTGGCACCAAGCTCTCTGGCTGCCACCAACATCACGGCAGCCGGCACCACCCCGCACATGGTGATATGCCGTAAGCGGCACACCTCCAACAAGCCTTCAGCATCGAGAGCAAGTACCTTCTTCAATGCCTGCATATCCTTCTGTTTGGCGTTTTCGGCTGATTCGTAGTGCGTCATGTCGGAACTGGCCAGCATCAGCACCGGCTCTCCGAAGCCGCGGATCGCAGCAGCCAGTCCTTTGCCCAGCAGTTCGCACCCGACAGTATCGCCAAAGGCAAGGCACAGCGGCACGATACTGACATCAGGGCGTAGATGTTGTAACAGGGGAACCTGTACCTCCAGCGAGTGCTCAAGGCCATGGGCAGCAGCATCGGGCTGCACCGCCGGTATCAAGCGTTTAATCAGATCACTCAAACGCTTTTCAAGCGGCACCACCCCCAGAGGTGTCTGCCAGCCATCTTCAGGGGCCAGTGCAGCCAAGGCGCCTGTGCCACGGTGGTTGGGACCGAGCAACACCACCGTGCGCGGGATTTCGATGCCGGCCAACAGACGTCCGGCGGTACTGCCGGAGTACTGATACCCGGCATGGGGAGAGATCACTCCGATCACCGACCGTTTGTCAGTATATTCGGGAACCAGCTGATGCAGCATGTTACGCAGATCATCTGCGTTGCCTGGATAAAACTGTCCAGCTACGGCCGGTTTGCGGATCATGACACACCTCCTTCAAGGGTTGTCAGTCTTAAGCGGCAGCTCCTCCTGTACCTCGAATACCGGCACCTCATCCAGGGCCTGCATCTCACGCAACGTGGGCAACCCTTTCAGATCATTAAGATTGAATATCTCAAGGAACTCGCGCGTAGTGCCGTAGATGATCGGGCGACCGGGAATATCCTTTTTGCCCAGTATCCTGATCAGCCGTTTTTCCAGCAGCGACTTCAGTACGGCGCCGGTATCAACCCCACGCAGATATTCTACTTCCTGTCGCGTGATCGGTTGCCGATAGGCCACGATGGCCAGGGTCTCCAGGGCAGAAGGAGAAAAACGGGGCGGCTTGCCTTTCACCAGACGGGAGAGATAGGGCATCAACTCCGGCCAGGTGCGCAACTGCCAGCCACCGGCCACCTCCACCAGATGGATACCGGCGTGGCGGGCCTGGTAATCATCACGCAGCTCTTGCAGCGCAATCCTGATGGCGGCACGCTCATATTCTGGCAGTAGCTCACTGAGCCGATCCACCGTCATCGGAGAATCAGCTACAAACAGCATCGCCTCGATGATTGCGTTAAGGGAGGGTGTCGCCACCGCGAACTCCATCGGCGGTTTCAATAGCTACCGCCGGATATATATAAATTATACCACAATCAGAATTTTGTAATACTTTTGACATCTTCAGTCGACACAGTTCAAGCAGGGCCAGAAAGTTTACAATCAGGCGTTCACGGCTGTCATCCAGACTGAACAGCTCATCAAAGGCCAGCATCTCCCGTTCCTGCAAAAGTGACAGTATCTCGTTAATGGCGTCGGCGATGCTGACACTTTCGAAGCCGATCACCTCATGCACACGGGCGGTGGGCACCCGCGCCAGGAGCGAACGAAACGCCTCGGCCAGTTCAAACAGGTCCAGCTCCAGCGGACCTTCTTCAGGGGCCACAGGAAGCAGATCCGGGTCCGTGATGCGTCTGGCAAACACCTCGCGCCCTAGCAGCTCTCGTTCCCCCAGATGCTGGCCAGCCTCCTTGTAACGCTGGTAGTCCAGCAGTCGGCGCACCAGCTCGGCCCGCGGATCTTCTTCCTGCTCACCCTCCCCCTCTTCCGGCTCCGGGTTGGGCAGCAACATCCGCGACTTGATCTGCAACAGGGTGGAGGCCATTACGAGAAAATCGCCGGCCACCTCAAGATTCAGCTCCTTCAGAAACGAGAGGTATTCCAGATACTGCTTGGTGATCAGGGCGATCGGAATATCGTAGATATCCAGCTCGTTTTTGCGAATCAGGTGCAGCAGCAGATCAAGCGGGCCCTCAAAGGTGTCCAGCTTGACACTGTAGGCGGATGAACTGCCCTCAAACAGTGATGAACTGCTATCCGCCGTTGGGGGCACAACTATACCCTCAGGGCCGCACGGACATCCTGGATGGTTTTCTTGGCTTCCACTGTGGCACGTTGGCTGCCGTCTGCCAGCAGATCGTTGACAAAGCCCGGATCCTGAGCAAGCTCTTCACGCTTGGCGCGGAACGGGGCCAGACGCTCATTCAGGTGCTCGGTCAGTATTTTTTTGCAGTCCACACAACCGATTGAGGCGTTTTTGCAGGCCGGTACAATCTCATCCAGCTTGTCCTGCGGGAGATAAATCCGGTGCAGGTTAAAGGCCACACACTGTTCAGGGTCGCCGGGATCGGCCCGCCGAATCCGTTGAGTATCAGTTACCATGCCCTTGATTTTGGCGGCGGTTTCCTCGGCAGTTTCGGACAGGAAAATTGAGTTGCCGTAGGATTTGCTCATCTTGCGGCCATCCAGTCCAAGCAATTTGGGCGTCTCGGTCAAGAGTGCCTCCGGCTCGGGGAAGACCTGGCAATTGTAGAGGTGGTTAAAACGCCGTGCAATCTCACGGGTGATCTCCAGATGGGGCAGTTGGTCATGTCCAACAGGCACCCGCAGTGCTTTATAGAGGATGATATCGGCCGCCATCAGCACCGGGTACCCCAGAAAACCGAAGGTGGAGAGATCGCGCTGCTCAATATTGTCCAGCATCTCTTTGTAGGTAGGGTTGCGCTCAAGCCAGGAAACCGGCGTGATCATCCCCAGGATCAGGTTCAGTTCGGCATGCTGGTCCACTTGGCTTTGCTCAAACACAAGGCACTTCTGCGGATCAAGGCCAAAGGCGACCCAATCCAGTACCATCTCGCGGGTTGAATCCTTGATTCCGGCGGTATCGGCATACTCGGTGGTCAACGAATGCCAGTCAGCCACGAAAAAGAAGCAGTCAAACTGATCCTGAAGCCTGATCCAGTTTTCCAGAACGCCGTGATAATGACCAATATGAAGGCGCCCGGTGGGGCGCATGCCGCTGACGATGCGCTGCTTGTGCATGGACTGACTACCTCGTTTCAGAAGAGCTTAAAACTGGCCACGTTGTAGACTAAAAGACTGTAAGGACCTGCCAGCAACTTGATGCCAGTCGACAGAAATGGCAGCAGGATATAGGAAAAGACCGGGGTAAAGAACACCAGTAGAATAATGATGATCATACCGTAAGGCTCAAGCCGCCCAAGGGCCATCGACTGCCGGTAGGGTAACACCCCCATCATCACACGGCCACCATCCAGGGGCGGAATCGGGATCATGTTGAAGACCGCCAAGAGCAGGTTGATGTAGATCGAAAAGGCCAGCATGTATTCGATCGGTTTCAGCACCTGTAGCGTGGTTGATGTTTCGAGCCCCCCCACGGATATACCAGAAATGGCACGCAACAAAACGGCAGACAGGATGGCAATGCCAAAATTGGTGATCGGGCCGGCCGCCGATACCCAGATCATGTCACGCTTGGGATTACGCAGGTTTTCAATCAGCACCGGCACCGGTTTTGCCCAGCCAATTCCAATGATAAACAGCATCAGGGTGCCGATGATATCGAGGTGTTTCAAGGGGTTGAGCGTGAGGCGTCCCTCCATTTTAGCGGTGGGATCACCAAATCGCCAGGCCACAAAGCCATGGGAAACTTCATGACAGGTAATGGCAAACAGTCCCGGCACCAGCTTGATGGACAGTTTGAGAAAAAAATCTTCCACAACACCTCCGATTATTATTGGTCTGTTTTTGTAGCATGAAAGCTGTTCTGGCGTCAATTAAGCCAACAGCAAAGGGCGGGATTGCTCCCGCCCTTTGGCTACACCTGTTTGTGAATAAAAAAACCGACTTTTTTGCCTAGATGTCGTAGTACAGGGCAAACTCCAGCGGCACCGGACGCATCCGCATCGGGTTCACTTCAGACTCCATCTTGTACTCGATCCACTTCTCGATTACGTCCGGGGTGAAGACATCGCCCTTCAGCAGGAAGTCGTGATCGGCTTCCAGGCACTTGAGCGCATCTTCCAGGCTGCCCGGAGCGGACGGGATGTCCTTCAGTTCTTCAGGAGAAAGACCGTAGATATCTTTGTCCAGCGGTTGGCCCGGATCAATCTTGTTCTCGATACCATCCAGGCCGGCCATCAGCATGGCGGCAAAAGCCAGGTAGCCGTTGCAGGATGGATCAGGGGTGCGATATTCAATCCGCTTGGCCTTGGGGTTGGTGGACATCATTGGAATCCGTAAGGAGGCGGAGCGGTTGCGGCTGGAGTACGCCATGTTAACCGGCGCCTCAAAACCTGGCACCAGACGCTTGTAAGAGTTGGTGGTCGGGTTGGTGATGGCGCACAGGGCCTTGGCGTGCTTGATGATACCGCCAATGTACCAGAGGGCCATCTGGGACAGCCCGCCGTATTTATCGCCGGCAAACAGATTCTGTCCGTCTTTCCAGATGGACATATGGCAGTGCATACCGGAACCGTTGTCGCCGTAGAGCGGCTTGGGCATAAAGGTAACGGTCTTGCCATTGCGCCAGGCAACATTCTTGATCACATATTTGAACCACTGCAACTGGTCAGCCATATCGACCAGCGAGGAGAAGCGCATGTCGATTTCGGCCTGCCCACCGGTGGCCACTTCGTGATGCTGACACTCGACACGAATGCCCACCTTCTGCAGCTCTATCACCATCTCATTACGCAGGTCGTTCTGCGAATCAACCGGCGCGCACGGGAAATAGCCTTCCTTGTGGCGTGGTTTGTAGCCAAGGTTGGGGAACTCTTCACGGCCGGTGTTCCAGGCGCCCTCTACCGAGTCAACCATATAGAAGGCCTGGTTGGCGCTGGAATCGTAACGCACTTCGTCGAAGATGAAAAACTCGGCCTCAGGTCCGAAGAAGGCGGTGTCGCCAATGCCGGTCGACTTGAGATAGGCCTCTGCCTTGCGTGCAATGTTACGCGGATCACGGGTGTAGTCTTCCTTGGTGATCGGGTCAAAGATGTTGCAGATCAACGACATGGTCGGCACGGCAACAAACGGGTCGATCTTGGCGGTGGTCGGATCGGGTAGCAGGATCATGTCAGAGGCGTGGATAGGCTGCCAGCCGCGAATAGAGGAGCCATCAAACCCCTGGCCTTCCTCGAAGGTGTCCTCGTCAAATTCGGTGATTGGCACCGATACATGCTGCCAGGTGCCAATAAAGTCCATGAACTTGTAATCAACCATCAGGACGCC
>DFYU01000018.1 GCA_002383415.1 Geobacter sp. UBA4074 | reverse complement strand
ATGATATCGGCAACGGTTTTCATGGCTGGTACCTCATTTCTGGGATAATGGTTCGGGTTGATGGTGCCTGCTGTTTCGTTGCATGAGTTGCTGAAAGGCATAGGGCAGGGACTCAACCACATCGCCGGCCTGCATGCCGATCTCGCCTTTGTCGGCCACCACCAGATCGCCGGCCAGGCCGTGGACGAAGACACCCAACTGGCAGGCCTGCCAGGGGGGAAGGCCGTGGCCCAACAGGGCGGTCAACACGCCGGTCAGCACGTCACCCATGCCGCCGCTGGCCATGCCGGGGTTGCCGCTGCCGTTGATGGCCACCCTGCCATCCGGTGCGGCGATGAGGGTGCGGGCCCCTTTCAGTATCAGGTGCACACCGTAGCTGCGGGCAAACTGTCGGGCTACCTCGATCCGCTCCTCCGGGGCAGCGGGCAGCGCCGTCCCCAGCAGCCGGGCCATCTCCCCCGGGTGGGGGGTCAGGATGACGCTGGGGGACGCCGTACGTTGCAAGACGGTTATATCGTCAGCCAGGGCGTTCAGGCCATCGGCGTCGATCACCAGCGGCAGGCTGATCGTTTCGACCAAGCGCTGTACCAGTCTGATGGTTTCCGGCTGGCGGCCGATGCCGGGGCCCAGCGCCACCGCGTCTTTGTCAACCAGCAGCTGCGCAAGCAGGGGCAGCGCGGCATCAGTCAGCTGGCCGTTGGCGTTGTCGGGCAACGGGGCGGTCATCGCCTCGGTGGTCTTGATCTCCAGGATCGGATTGATGGTGGCAGGGCAGGCCAGGGTGACCAGGCCGGCGCCGGACCGGACAGTCGCGTTGGCTGCCAGGGCGGCGGCGCCGCTCTTGCCGGTGGAGCCGGCGATCAGCAGGCAGTGGCCGAAGGTCCCTTTATGGGCCTGGCGGTCGCGGGGGCGGAGCAGTTGCGACACCAGTTCGACATCCAGGTACTCGTAGCAGGGGGCCTCGGCCAGTAGCTGCGGCGGGATACCGATATCGACCACCTCCAGCCGGCCGGTCTGCAGGGCGCCGGGGTAGAGCAGTTGTCCCAACTTGGCGCAGGCAAAGCTGACGGTCAGGTCGGTCCGGACCGCCTGTCCCAGGATGGCGCCGCTGGTGCCGTGTACGCCGGAGGGGATATCCACTGCCACGACCTTGGCGGGGCTGGCGTTGATCAGTGTCACCGCCTCCCGGTAGACCCCCTGCAGATCGTTTCTGAGCCCGGTCCCCAGCAGGGCATCCACCAGCACGGTGGCCCGCTGCAGGTCGGCTGCGTGGTGGGCGTTCAGCTCTCCCTGTTTGGGGCAAAAGCTGACCAGCGTGGCCGGCAGCAGCTCCAGCATGGTCTGGGCATCGCCGCTGATCTCCTGGCGCTCTGCCAGTACGATCACCAGCACCTGCCAGCCCTTGTCCAGCAGGTGGCGGGCGATCACGTAGCCATCACCGCCGTTGTTGCCCTTGCCGGCCAGGATCACGGCGTAGTTGTCGCCGGGAAGGCCGAAGTCGCGGGCGATCCGCTCAGCGCAGGACCGGCCGGCGTTTTCCATCAGTTGCCGGCCCGGAATGCCATAGTCGTTGATGGCCCGGCGATCCAGCTCCTGCATGGTATGGGCGGTGACGACCTGCATGGGCTACTCCAGTATCACGATGGCAACGGCCTGTCCGCCGTCGTGGGAGAGGGAGAGGTTGGTTCGGCTACCCCCCCGTTGTTCCAGCTGCTGTTGGGCAGAACCGGTCAGGTTGAGTTCAGGCTTGCCCAGCGGATCATTGACCACCTCGATCTCAATCCAGCTGATGCCGTCCCGCAGCCCGGTGCCCAGCGCCTTCAAAAAGGCCTCCTTGGCGGCGAAGCGGGCAGCGTAGCAGGCAGCGGCCTGTTTCTTGGCGCGGCAGTAGTCCTGCTCCTGCGGGCTGAACAGCCGGTCCAGCAGACGCTGGTTCCCCTGATCCAGAAAACGCTGGAAACGGGCCACCTCGACCGTATCAATGCCGGTGCCGATGATCATTGCCGCAGCAGTGCCACCATCTCCCGTACCGCCCGATCCAGGCCCACCAACACCGCACGGGCGATGATGCTGTGGCCGATGTTGAACTCCTCGATCCCCGGCATGCCAGCCAGGGGGGCGATGTTGACGTAATTCAGGCCGTGGCCGGCATGGACGGTCATGCCCAGTTCATTGCCCAGGCCAACGGCTTCACGGATGGCGGCCAGCTCCTTGTCGCGGCTGGCCTGATCCCGTGCCTCTGCATAGGCGCCGGTGTGGATCTCGATCGCCTCGGCGCCGGTTTTCTTGGCGGCGCTGATCTGTTCCGGGTTTGGGTCCACGAACAGGCTGACGATGATGCCGGCCTGCTGCAGCGAGTGTACCGCAGATTGCACCGATTGGAAGTTGGCGATCACGTCCAGCCCCCCCTCGGTGGTCAGCTCCTGCCGTTTTTCAGGCACCAGCGTGCACTGTTCCGGCCTGATGCGGCTGGCAATCGCCACCATCTCTGCGGTGGCGGCCATCTCAAGGTTCAAGCGCGTTTTTATCGTCTGGCGCAGTAGTTCCAGGTCGCGGTCCTGGATGTGGCGACGGTCTTCCCGCAGGTGGATGGTGATCCCTTCGGCTCCAGCCAGCTCGCCGATGGCGGCTGCCGTGACCGGATCGGGCTCGGCGCCGCCCCGCGCCTGGCGCACGGTGGCCACGTGATCAACGTTCAGTCCCAACTTCGACATGGTCAGTGTGCTCCGATCTGTTGCTTCACCAGGTCGCCGATCTCGTTGGCCCAGGTGGTGATTTCGTATTTATCCTGCCCCTCCAGCATTATCCGCAACAGCGGCTCGGTACCGGAATAGCGGATCAGTACCCGCCCTTCGTCCCCCAGTTTCTGTTCCACGTCGCGGATCGCCTTGGCCACGCTGGGCAGGGTCATGATATCCTTGCGTTCCCGCACCCGTACGTTAACCAGCACCTGGGGCAGGGGGATCATCACCTCGGCCAGCTCCGAGAGCGGCTTTTCACGGCGGCGCATCACCGCCAGCAGTTGCAGTGCCGCCAGTACGCCGTCGCCGGTGGTGTTGTTGTCCAGGAAGATCAGGTGTCCCGACTGCTCGCCCCCCAGGTTGTAGCCGCCTTTGCGCATTTCCTCCACCACGTAGCGGTCCCCGACGGCGGTCTTGATGATCTTGCCGCCGGCCTTGCGCAGGGCGATGTCCAGCCCCATGTTGCTCATCACCGTGGCCACCAGTGTTTTCTTCTTGAGGGTCTTGCGGGCCAGCATGTCGGTGGCGCAGATCGCCATGATCTGATCGCCGTTGACCTCGTTGCCGAACTCGTCGCAGACGATTACCCGGTCGGCGTCGCCGTCCAGGGCGATGCCGATATGGGCCTGGTGCTGTTTGACCGCCTCGCTGATCACCTCGGGATGCAGCGAGCCGCAACCGGCGTTGATGTTACTGCCGTTTGGTCTGACCCCCAGGGGGATCACCTCGGCTCCCAGTTCTTCGAAGACGGCCGGGGCCACCTTGTAGGCGGCACCGTTGGCGCAGTCCAGCACGATCTTCAGGCCGGACAGGTCCAGGTCGGCCGGGAAGCTGTTTTTGAGGAACACAATGTAGCGACCGGCGGCATCGTCGATCCGGAAGGCCTTGCCCACCTCGGTGGCGGTGGGACGTAGCGAGTCGATCTTCTTGGAGTCGATCAGCTTTTCGATCTTCAGTTCGATCTCGTCCGGCAGCTTGAAGCCGTCGGCCGAGAAGAACTTGATACCATTATCCTGAAAGGCGTTGTGGGAGGCGGAGATCACCACCCCGGCGTCAGCCCGCATCGATTTGGTGATGTTGGCGATGCCCGGTGTGGGCAGCGGTCCCACCAGCAGCACATCGACCCCCATCGAGCAGATGCCTGCCAACAGGGCGCTCTCCAGCATATAGCCCGACAGGCGGGTGTCCTTGCCGATCACAATCCGGTGACGGCGGGGGCCGGAGCTTTTGAAGATGTAGGCCGCAGCCCGGCCCAGTTGCATGGCCATCTCGGTGGTCATGGGGTGCACGTTGGCGACGCCGCGCACGCCGTCGGTGCCGAACAGTTTTTTCATGGTGATGCTCCTTCAGCAGGGGCGCTCGGGGATGAACGCCGTTGATCGAGGGATTTTTTCAGCAGCCGTTTCAGCTCGGCCGTTTCGATGTCATAGGTGATGGTGCTGTCGTGAACCGCCGAGATCTTGCCGGTCTCTTCCGATACCACCAGCACCAGGGCGTCGGACAGTTCCGAGAGTCCCAGGGCGGCCCGGTGACGGGTGCCGAAGCTTTTGGCGATATCCGGGTTGTGGGAAAGGGGCAGCAGGCAGCCGGCCCGGGTGATCTTGCCCTTGTGGATGATCACCGCGCCGTCATGGATCGGCGAGTAGGGCAGAAAGATCGAATTGAGTAGTTCGCTGGTCACCTTGGCGTCCAGATCGGTGCCCACCTGCAGCAGATGCTCGATCGGCTGGTGGCGTACGATCACCACCAGGGCGCCGATGCGGCGACCGGCCATGTCGGCCAGGGCACGCAGGATTTCATCCACGGTGCCGTCACTGTCCTGTGCCGGGGCGGTGGATTGCCGTTTGCCGATGGCCAGCAGGGTGCGGCGCAGGTCGTTCTGGAAGATTACCGCCAGGATGATCGGCATCGAGGCGATCACGGTGTCGATGGAGCGGATCAGTGGCTGGATGGCGGCCAGTCGGGCGGCAAACGACAACAGGGTCAGCAGCGCCATCACCGCCAGCAGGCGGAAGGCCACCTCACGTTTGATGATCAGCGCCAGGCCGAACACCAGCAGCGCCAGGAAGATGTTGTCCAGGCAGCCGGTTATGTCAAGGGGTGTCTGCATGGCGTTGCCGTCAGTCGATGGTTGGAGAAATAATACTATGGGCCATGTCGACCACATCCCGCATGGCCTGCACGTCGTGCACCCGCAGGATACGTGCCCCATGGGCCACGGCCAGCGCCACGGTGGCAGCGGTGCCGAACAGTCGGTCTTCGGGCTTTTCCCGCTCCAGCACCGTACCGATGAACCGCTTGCGTGAACTGCCCACCAGCAGGGGACAGCCCAGGCCGGCCAGTTCCGGCAGCCGGCGCAGAATCTCCAGATTGCCGGTGGTGTCTTTGCCAAAACCGATGCCGGGGTCCAGCACCAGTTGTTCAGGGCTGCAGCCGGCCGTAAGCGCCGCCTGGAGTGAAGCCTGCAAAAAATCGGCAATCTCGCCCAGCAGGTCCTGATAGCCCGTGTCCTGCTGCATGGTTGCCGGTGTGCCCCGGGTATGCATCAGCACCAGTCCGGCCCGGTGGTTTGCCGCTACCTGGGCCAGCGCAGGGTCAAAGGTCAGGCCGCTGATGTCGTTGATGATCTCGGCTCCGGCCTTAAGCGCGGCCTCGGCCACCGGGGCCTTCCAGGTGTCGATCGAGATCGGCACAGCGATCCGCCCAGCCAGCGCCTCCAATACCGGCAACAGGCGCCGTAGCTCTTCATCTGGAGCAACCAGTGGCGCACCAGGTCGGGTACTCTCGGCGCCGATGTCGATGATGTCGGCCCCCTGCTCCACCATCTGCAGGGCATGAGCAACGGCAGTCTCAACGGTAGAGAAACGCCCGCCGTCCGAGAAGGAATCGGGTGTCACGTTGAGGATGCCCATGATCAACGGCCGCTGCAGCGGAAGTTCCCGTCTGGCAAGCCTCCAGGCCGGCCTGGGGGTTGTCAGTGTTGCCAGTAGTTGGCGCACCTGCTCAGCCAGTGCCGCCAGGCCAAACGGCTGCTGGGCCAACTTGGCACACAGGCCGGACAGCTGTTTGCGGGTGCCGATCAGCAGGACATCGGTTCTGTCGATACTGCAGGCCACCGTGCCGCGGGCCACAGCGGCGTCCCCGCCCAGGGAGAGCAGTTCTTGCTTGAGGATGTTGGCGGCCGCTGGCCGTAGCCCAGGTACCAGGATCGGCAACGGTTCCAGCTTGGGCAGCATCCGTGCGATACCGGCCGGGTCGACCCCGATCCGCTCCAGCTCACGGCGGGCCTCCGCCGTGCTGCGCAGGATCAGGGGGCGGATCACGCCTGGATATCCACCGGTTTGGCCGGCTCGTCGGCCTGTTCCGGCTGTTCAGCTGCAGCCGGTTCCGGCGTGGCTTCTGCTTCAGGCTTTTTACCGGTGCAGAGCGGGGCGATGCCGGCGATGATATCATCTACCTCGGCGCCAGTCAGGTTTTCCTTCTCTACCAGGCAGTTTGACAGGTTGTGCAGGATCTGTTCGTTCTCCTGCAGGATGGTCAGGGCGCGGCTATAGCTCTCATCCACGATCCGCTTGATCTCTTCATCGATCTTTTCAGCGGTCTCTTCGCTGAAGTTCTTGTGCATGGCCATCTCGCGGCCCAGGAAGATCGACTCATCCTTCTTGCCAAAGGAGACCGGTCCCATCCGGTCGCTCATACCCCACTCGCAGACCATCTTGCGGGCCATCTCGGTGGCACGTTCAATGTCGTTACCGGCGCCGGTGGTAAAGGTTTTGAAGATCAGTTCTTCAGCTGCGCGGCCGCCCATCAGTACGGCGATGCGCCCTAACAACGACTCGCGATTGTAGCTGTGCTTGTCTTCGATCGGCAGCTGCATGGTGACGCCCAGGGCGCGGCCCCGCGGGATGATGGAGACCTTATGGACCGGGTCGCTGCCGGGGGTCATTTTGGCTACCAGGGTATGGCCGGCCTCATGGTAGGCGGTGCTCTTTTTCTCTTCGTCGGAGATGACCATGCTGCGGCGCTCTGCACCCATCAGGACCTTGTCCTTGGCGGCATCAAAATCCTGCATATTGACGGATGACTTGTCATTACGAGCCGCCAGCAAGGCCGCCTCGTTGACCAGGTTTGCCAGATCGGCACCGGAGAAGCCTGGTGTGCCGCGCGCAATAATAGCGAGATCCACTTCGGGGGTCAGCGGCACCTTCTTGGCATGGACTGACAGAATCTTTTCCCGTCCCTTGACATCGGGGCGGGGAACCACTACCTGACGGTCAAAGCGGCCGGGGCGCAGCAGGGCCGGGTCCAGCACGTCGGGACGGTTGGTGGCGGCGATCAGGATCACCCCTTCGTTGGATTCAAAGCCGTCCATCT
>DFYU01000011.1 GCA_002383415.1 Geobacter sp. UBA4074 | reverse complement strand
GCCTTGGCGCTGCTGCGGAACATGACGCAGCGCAGCATGGCGCCGCTATCCTTGAGGGTGAAGTAGAGATGCCCCGAGGCGGGCTGGGAAAGGTTGGACAGCTCACCCTCCAGCCAGACGTGGCTGAAGTTCTCCTCCAGCACGTCCTTCAGCAAAGAGGTGAAGCGTGAAACGCTGATGATGGTCCGGTCGCCAAAAAGGTCCATGGCGGCACCCTAGCACAGCGCCGTAGCGCGGTCAAACCGGCCGTTCACAGCAAGGTTGACCGGGGTGCTGCTTTTGCCTATGATGCGCGCCATGCACACCTTCCCGTTTATCCTGACCATCTCGTCCGAAAAGGGCGGCGTCGGCAAGACCACCCTGGCCACCAACCTGGCGATCTACCTCAAGGCGATGCAGCCGGAGCTGATGGTGACCATCCTCTCCTTCGACAACCACTTTACGGTGGACAAGATGTTCGAACTGAAGGGACAGCAGCAGCACGGCACGGTGCAGGAGTTGCTGAACGGTGTGCCGGCTACGGAACTGGTGCTGCAGGGACAGTACGGCGTGCAGTACATCCCCTCCTCCAACCACCTGACCGAACTGTACCAGGAGTTCAAGGGGCCGATGGCGCTCTGCCGCATGATGGCGGAATCAGGGTTGTCGGGGATCGTGGTGATCGACACCCGGCCCGACCTGAACATCCTGACCCAGAACGCGCTCTACGCCGCCGACCGGGTGCTGATACCGGTCAAGGACATGCCCAGCCTGGAAAACTGCAAGCATATCTTCGCCCTGTTCGACCAGCGCGGCATTGACAAAAAATCGCTGTCGCTGATCCCCTGCCTGATCGACAACCGGATCAAATACGACGGCATATTCAAGGATCAGCGCACCCTGCTGAAGGCCTTTGCCATCAACCGTGGCTACCGCTGCCTGGAGACCTACATCTCCAAAAGCCCCAAGGTGGAGAGCCTCAACACCAATCCGGACGGCAAGATTTACCCGATTCTGGGCCATGCCCGCGACACCGAGGTGCATGGCCAGTTCAGCGAACTGGCCCAGGATATCCTGACCAGCTACCATGCCACCCCTGAACCGCGCGCCTATCTCTACCACCGTTGGCTGAAAGAACAGGAAAGCCAGAAGAAGGAGGCCTTTCTGGCCCGACTGGAAGGGATTCCGGCCCACTGCGTGATCTGCGGCGCATCACTGGATGGCCCGACCGCCAAGGGGTTTTTCTATGAATCTGGCGACCGCACCAGCCGTGGTTTTCTACACAGCGACTGTTTTGTAACCCTGCTCTGCAACACCCTCTATCACCTGCCGGTCAACAGCGAGGTCCACGCCCTGTCGCTGCAGATGATCCGGGAAAGCGCCCGGAAATCGGTGGCGGTTTTTCTGCCCAGCGCGGATGACGACGGTGGGTACCGGCTGCGCTTTATGCAGCTTGATCAGCATGGCTCAGCGCTCCTGGAGCGGACGGTTTCTCTGACCGGTTTCAGCGAAGGCCTATTTGACGGTGTGCGGGATCAGCTGTACCTGCTGTTGAACGAATCACTGGCGGGCTACGACGGGGGATTACGCAACAGCTGGCTGGCGGTGCATCCGGTGGATGAGGAACATCCCCAGCAGGTGCTGCAGGAACCGCGCTACCGCCAGCTACAGGAACTGCACCGAAGGATCGGTACGCTGCTGGATGCCTAACGGACCAATCGTGAGGCGTATACCAGGGTAATGCCTTGCTGCTGCAGGGTTGGCAAGGCCTTGGCCAGGGTGGCGATGGTTACGGGATGGGGATGGCAGATGGCGATCGCCCGGCCGGTCTTGCGGGCGCGGTTAACCGCCGTGCTCAACTGGCCCATGATATAGGCTTCCTGCTGTTCGTTATCCAGAAACACATCCCGCCGCGCGCTCTTCATCCCCAGTTCGGCGGCCAGCCGAGAACCCACCGACGCTGGTGTGGTGACACTGTCCACAAAAAACAGCCCCCGCTGACTGAGCAGTGAAAGCACAGCGCGCATCTGCGGTTCGTCTTCGGTGAAGGCTGAGCCCATATGGTTGTTGGCTCCCTTGGCTTGGGGAACCTGGGTAAAATAGCCTTCCACCAGCTGCTGCAGCTTTGCCTGATCGTAACTCAGCAACAGACCATTGGCCTCCAGTCGTCGGCGCGGATATTCCTTGGACTGCATCGGTAGGTGCAGCATCACCTCGGCCCCCTGGCTGTCGGCCAGGGCTGCCACCTCACGGTCATGGCGCAGACCGGGAATAACCGCCAGGGTAAGCGGCACCCCGATGGCTAGCAGACGGCGCAGTTCCTGGAGCGAACTGCCCATATCATCCACAATGATGGCCAGCTCGGCCTTGCCTGCCGGCAACGGCTGCTGCGCGGGTGGCAGCTTTATAGCAGGCCGGGGGGTATCGTCGGTGTAGTGTTCCCAATCAGGCCCTGGTTGCTTGTTCGGCAGCGCATCAACCGGAACGGGTGAGGCCGGCGGCGCAACGTGCGGTATAGCAGGAGCAGCGTGTTGTTGCGGCTTAAACACCTCTTCCTGCTGCTGCCAGGCAAAGAAATAGTAGCCCCCCACCAGCAGGGCCAATAGCAGCACAAGGAAAACGGCAAGGGCGGTGAGGCCCTTGCCGTTCTGTTTTTTGTAGCGATTAGTGCGGGGCTGGCGTGGCTTCTGTGCCATCTACTTGTTCACCGAACCCAGAGTCTTGAGAATTTCCCAGCTTTTGAGCAGATCCACGGCCCGCATCAGCTGGTAGTCAACCTTGAGGGGATCAAGGGGCTTCTTGTCCTTCTCCTTGGGCTCGTCCTGCTTGTCTGCAGGCTTGTCTGCGGTGCTGCCGTCGCCTTCAAAATGGTTTTCAAGGTCCTTTTCACGTACGAACATCATCTCCCGTTTGGTCGGCTCCTTGGGCAGTTCCACCTGCTCCACCACGATATCCGGGGTGATCCCCTTGGCCTGGATCGACCGGCCCAGCGGAGTGTAGTAACGTGCCGTGGTCAGACGCAGACCGGAATCATCGGAAAGCGGGATAATGGTCTGCACCGAGCCCTTGCCGAAGCTCTGGGTGCCC
Organism: Geobacter sp. UBA4074; assembly: GCA_002383415.1. Taxonomy (GTDB): domain Bacteria; phylum Desulfobacterota; class Desulfuromonadia; order Geobacterales; family Pseudopelobacteraceae; genus Trichlorobacter. The sequence goes on along the minus strand of DFYU01000011.1, from coordinate 695 downwards.
ATCACGATGCCACGCTTATGATCCTGCAGGGCTCCTGCCACGATCTCGGAGGCGCTGGCGCTGCCGGCGTTTATCAACACCACGATCGGATAACCGGGCTCCTTGCTGCGGTTGCTGGCAACAAACTGCATCTTGGATTCTTTTTCACGACCAGCGGTGTAGACGATCAGCTTGCCGTTCTCCACAAAATGGTCGGAAATCTTGACTGCCTGATCCAGCAACCCGCCGGGATCGTTGCGCAGGTCCAGCACCAGGCCAGCAAGCGGTTTGCCCTTGTTTTCGTCCACCAGACTCTTCAAGGCCTTGGCAAAGTCCTCATCGGTCCGCTCCTGGAACTGGGCCACCCGCACGTAACCGTACCCGCCGTCAAACAGACGCGACTTGACGCTCTTGACCTGGATGATATCGCGCAGCAGCGGAAACTCTTTAGGGCGGTCAAAACCTTCCCGCATGATGGTCAGCACCACCTTGGTGCCCTTGGGGCCGCGCATCCGCTTGACCGCGTCGGTAATCGAAAGGTCTTTGGTGAAACGGTCATCAATCTTAAGTATCTGGTCGCCGGCCTTGATACCGGCCCGTTGCGCCGGGGTGTCCTCAATCGGTGAAATAACCGTCAGAATGCCGTCCTTGATGCTGATCTCGATCCCCAGGCCGCCAAAGGCACCCTTGGTATCGATCTTCATCTCCTTGAAGGT
>DFYU01000131.1 GCA_002383415.1 Geobacter sp. UBA4074 | reverse complement strand
AGAAAGGTGAGGGTGGTGGCGCTGGATTTGTCCTGATCCATCCGTTTCTGCATGCTGCGTTCAAGCCAGAACGTGATGCCGGCGCTTACCCAGAAACCGCCCTGCAACAGGAGCGTCAGCACGAGCAGTTTCAGTCCGGGACCCGTCAGGGTCGGCTTGAGCGTGAGGATGGTGGATGCAAGGTAGGTGGAGGTCGCGAAGAGGATAAAGGTCTTGGTGTTTTTCAGCACCGCCACCAGCAGGTCGTCAAAATCGTGGGCGGTAATCGCAGCCAGCCTGGAGAGCCTGCTGATCAGTATCCGTTTCACACTGCTCAGCAGCAGGAAGGCGCCGATCAGTATGCCGACGGCGATCAACCAGTCCTGTACGGTGTTGCCGAGATAGATGCCTTCCAATAATGCCATCTGCACTCCTTTCTCTTGTCTGGGTGCCGTATCTGTCGCTGCTTATAAACAGCAGCCGGTCGTGTACTCGACGGTGTCATGGTTCAGCTGTGCAGCGGTTGCGGGGTGAGATGCTCTGCATTGAGCAGTCGTGCCATTAACCTCATTCCCTGCTCGACACAGAGGAGTTGTTCGTCTGTTAGCTCGCCTAACCCTTTCAGCAGCATGTCCTGAGCAACCTCAGGCGCCCCGGTGACGATCTCCCACGCCTGTGGTGTGAGCTGCAGTTCCACCACCCTGCGATCGTGTTTTGCTGCGCTGCGCTGAATCAGCTGTTTGGCTTCAAGCCGGTCGAGAATGCCCACCACGGTCGGAGGCCGCAGGTGCATCGTGCGGGCCAGATCGGACACCCGCATCGGTGCGGTAGTGGCCAGAATCTTGAGCACCCAGAGCTGGTGCGCGGTCAGGCCTGTTGTACGTTCAGCCACCTTCGAATATTCGTTGATGGCCTGAAAAACCCGCCGCAGGTTGTCGAAAATTTCCATGGTGGTTGCTGATTCTTTTTGCATGGCTGCCCCAGAACAGTCTTGACACATATTGTTAGCATCGCTAACATTCAGCATTGCAAATGTTTGGCGGAACGTCAAGTTTTGTCTGCGTCGCTGGCACCTGCTGCAGACTATGTGATTGTTCTTTTTTCAGCCACATAGACATGTGTGGCCTCTAAGGATCTTGTTGTGTATAGCTACCCAAACCACCCGTTGTCGCCGCACAACCACCGACCCCGAATACTGCGGAGAGTGCTGGCTGTTGCCGTGCTGGCCGGCCTGGTGCTGCTGCTCCTGATGCTGTGGCGCAGCAATCGGCCTGCAGGTTCGTCTGCGGCCCGGCCTGCCGAACATCCTGTCAAGATCATCAGCGCTACGGTCAAACCGGGCGAGACCGCCTCATCCCTCTTCGGCTCACTGCTTGATCAGCAACAACTCCACGTACTCACGGCACAGTGTCGTAAGCTGTTCCCGCTCAGGCAGCTGGCGGTTGGTCAGCCCTATCAGCTGACCGTGAACAATGGCGCCTTTGAACGGTTTGCCTATGATATCAACTCCGACGAACAGCTGATCATCGCCCGCACCGCTGACGGTTTTTCTGTTACCCGCTCGCCGATCGCCTATACGGTGGAGCCTGTGGTGCTGCAGGGGACGATTGATTCAAGCCTGTTTCAGGCAGTGGTGGATGCCGGTGGCAGCGACGGGATGGCGGTGCAACTTGCGGATATCTTTGCCTGGGACATTGATTTTTTCCATGACGTCCAGGTCGGTGACAGCTTCAAGGCGGTGGTTGAAAAGCGGTATCGCGATGGCGCCCCGGCCGGTGATGGCCGCATACTGGCTGCCCATTTTACCGTGCAGGATCAGACCAACACGGCCTTCTACTTCAAGGACGGCACACGGACGCCGGGCTACTACGACCAGCAGGGACGCAGCCTGCGCAAGGCCTTTCTCAAGGCTCCGCTCTCGTTCAGCCGTATCTCTTCCGGCTTCACCATGCGCCGTCGCCATCCGATCACCAAGCGGGTCAAGCCCCATCCGGCCATTGATTATGCGGCGCCCACCGGAACGCCGATTCATACCGTCGGCAATGGCACCGTGCTGGTGGCTGCCAGCAACCGCTCCAATGGTAAGTATGTAAAGATCAGGCATCCCAATGGCTGGATGACGATGTACAACCACCTGAGCCGTTTTGGCAAAGGGATCAGAAAAGGGGCTACGGTGCAGCAAGGTCAGCGGATCGGCTACGTCGGCAGCACCGGCCTGTCAACCGGTCCCCACCTCGATTTTCGCATGTACCGGGGTGGCGTGGCGGTGAACCCGCTCACGATCAAATCACCGCCGGCGCGACCGGTGTCAAAGGCGCAGCTGGCGGCCTTTAAGGCCATGGTCGCCGAGCGGACCGCCCTGCTGGAGAAGGGGGATGTCCTGAAGCGTGCCTCCCTGAAACTCCCCTCTGCCCGTCCGGTGCACGTTCGGATGTAACATTCCGCTGGCGTTGGTGCCGAACAGCAGCGGATCAAGCGTGTTATGCGCTGCGATCTCCCGTCATTGCGTCATCACTACCGCCATCAGCTGCAGCGCCGGAAGGTTTTTCGGGTTGATCGTCCAGCTTGCACCAGTTTCCAGCCCCCCCCAATTCATCCCGCACACTCTTTTCCCACAGCGGTTCACCGCTGAAATAGGCCGCCCGCCCCAGCATATGGGCCGCCACCGGCGCCGTCAGCAGGGTGAAGGCGATGATGGCCAGCACCTTGCCGGTAACCGCCGTGGTGCCGAAGAAGATCGCCACAGCGGTCAGGATGAAACTGGCCCCCAGGGTGGATGCCTTGGATGCGGCTGACAGCCGCATGTAGATGTCCGGCATCCGCACCACGCCGATGGCCGCCACCAGGGCAAAACAGGTGCCGCCCAGCAGCAACAGGGCGATCAGGGTGTCACGCATTACTGCTCCTTTTGTGCAGGTAGTAGGCAAAGGCAACGGTGCCGAGGAAGGTGATCAGGGCCAGCACAACGGCGGCATCCAAGTAGGAAGGCTCATTGCTGGCAATGGAGTAGACCGCTGAAATGGCGATGATGAAGGTGGCCATCAGGTCCAGGGCCACCACCCGATCCGGCAGGCTGGGGCCGCGCACCACCCGGATAAAGGTGGTCAGCAGGCCCAGCCCCAACAGGGGCAGGATGATCCAGGTGATGTAGGTTGCCAGGGTCATTGGACGATCTCCCGTATCCGCAGTTCGAAGCCCTGCTTGATCTCCTCCACCAGCTTGGCAGGGTCGTCGATGTACATGGCATGCACATACAGTGTGCGCCGGTCTTCGCTGACGTGCAGGCTCAAGGTGCCGGGGGTCAGGGTAATGCAGGTGGCCAGCAGGGTGATCTGCAGGTCGGTCTCCAGATCAAGGGGCACCGCCACAATACCCGGCACCATGTAGTCATGGGGGGTCAGCACGTCATAGGCCACCCGCAGGTTGGCCACCACCATCTCCTTGATGAAGTAGGGGATGAAACTGGCGATGGCCAGCAGTCGGCGGTGGTAGGCCGCCGTCTGGCGGTCCCGCCGGCCGATCCAGATCACACAAAAGCCGAACAGGAAGCCGGTGATAAAGCCGCCGGCATCAAATGAGTCGGTCAGGGCCATCCAGGCCAGCGCCAGCAGGATATTGGCCAGAAAGGCGGTCATGGCAACACCCCCAGTACGGCGCTGATGTAGGCAGTCGGGTTCAGTAACTGTTGGGCTGCCACGTGACAGAGCTTGAAGAGCGGCTCCGGCAGCAGCCCCAGCACCAGGCTGACCAGAGCCAGCAGCAGGGTAGGGGCCAGCAGCTGCTGACGGCGGCGTGGCGGCAGATACTGCAGCTTGGCTGCATCGTCAGATGCCGGCTTCCAGTAGATCTGGATCCAGGCATTGCTCAGGTAGTACAGGGTTAAGACGCTGACCCCCAGGGCGGCGGCCACCATCAGATACTGTCCGCTTTGCAGGCCGGCCTGCACCAGGGCCA
>DFYU01000008.1:7499-7855 GCA_002383415.1 Geobacter sp. UBA4074 | reverse complement strand
GGCGCCACCAGTGTGATTGCCTACCGCGACATGGGCTACCTGCCTGAGGCGCTCAACAACTACCTGGTGCGCCTGGGCTGGAGCCACGGCGACGACGAGATCTTCTCACGGGCCGAGATGGTGGACAAGTTCGACATCAACCACGTGGGACGGGCGCCGTCGGTCTTCAACCCGGACAAACTCAACTGGCTGAACGCCCACTACATCAAGAACAGTGATCCCAAAAGGCTGGCAGAACTGCTTAAGCCGCACCTTGCCAGCCGTGGCGTGACTGAAACCGCGACACCGGACTTGTCTGGCGTGATCGCCACCCTGCAGGAGCGGGCCCAGACCCTGGAAGAGATGGCCGAGCGGGC
>DFYU01000008.1:7176-7384 GCA_002383415.1 Geobacter sp. UBA4074 | reverse complement strand
CCCAGGCCCCCGGCATCGGCGAGATTGTGTTGGCGCTGGGGATAGCCGAGACCGTTGCCCGTATCGAGCGGGCCAAAGCAGTTGTAGCCGCCTAGGAGCCGTCATGCCCAAACAGTACCTCGCCGACCTGAAGGATAGAGACGTCGTTGAATCGGTGTTCATGGTCAAGGAAAAGACCATGGCCATGGCCAAGAACGGCAAGCCGTAC
>DFYU01000008.1:6781-6970 GCA_002383415.1 Geobacter sp. UBA4074 | reverse complement strand
TGGCCGGTTACTGCAAGGCCCCGGCTGCCAAGGGGATGCACCATGTCTATCTGGGGGGGTTGCTGGAACACTCCCTGGCGGTGGCGCGGCTGGTGGACGCCACCGTGCCGCTCTACCCTGGCCTGAATCGTGACCTGTTGACCGTGGGGGCGCTGCTGCACGACCTGGGCAAGGTGGCCGAGCTGTCCT
>DFYU01000008.1:0-6570 GCA_002383415.1 Geobacter sp. UBA4074 | reverse complement strand
CTGTACTTCTTCACCGGCAACGGCAACGATCAGCAGGAAGAGCTAAACGCCCTGGCCGAACCGCTGGCCGAGGCTACCCCCGAGCCGGATAAAAAAGAGCCGAAGCCGGCCTCGCCTAAGGCCGGCTTCGGCAATCAACCGTTCGGTGCGCTGCAGAGCCTGCAACTGGCTCCCGAAGGAGAGTAAGTCCTACCTGCCGAACAGTCCCTTCAGCCCCTGCTCCAGCAGTTGTTTTTCCGGCCGCGGCTGCCCCTGTTTGTCCTTCAGCAGCCGGTTGCTCAGCTCTTCCTGCAGCTTGCCCTTGAGATGCTCTCCGGCCTGGGCGCTGTCGAGGGTGAAGCGGGGCGAGCCGACCGTACCCACCACCTTGAGCGGCAGGATACCCCAGCCCTGGCTGTCGGTCAGGAAACGTCCCGCACTGCCCCGCACCACCTGACCGGTGATGGCCGGCGACAGACGCAGATCGAGCCCCATGGCGATGCTCTTGTCAAAGCCGGCGGTGCCGCTGGTCTTGAACTTGGCATCGCTGCCGTCCAGGGCCGAATTGAGCGTCACAATCCCGCCCTTGATAGCGAAATCGCCGGCGTAGCGGCTGAAACGCAGGATACGCAGCGCATCGGCCTTGAGATAGCTGGCCAGTTGCGGCATGAAACCACTGCCGGTCAGCTTGCCGTCGCTGATGGCAAAACTGCCACTACCGCCCAGGTTGCGTTTGATCGCCTCGGGCTGGGTGCCGCTGCCCTGCAGTTGCGCCGTCAGCGCCATGCTGCCGAAGGTGCTGCCGCTGGCCTTGGGAGCAAAGGCGGAGACCAGCTGGTCGGCCTGCACCCCCTGCACCGTCAGTTGGGTGCTGTAGCTGAAGCCCTTGACCCCCAGGTTGACCCGGGCCGTGTCGCTGAAGCTGCCGCCGGCCAGACCACCTTTCAGGCTGTCCACCGTCAGCAGGTTGTCGGCCAGCCGCCAAGACAGCGATGGCTTGCTGATGGTCAGGGTACGGAAGAGCAGGCTGTTAAGCGTGACCGTGCCGTTGGCAACCAGCGGCAGGTTGAGCGGCCCTGGCTCAGGCTTGGCAACGGCCTTCGGTGCTGCGGACGGGCCGGCCGGCGCCGTCGATCCGGCTGGTGCCGCCGTTGCCTTGGCCTTGGCCGGCAGGAGCTTGTTCAGGTCCAGCGTGTCGCCGCTGACCGCCACGCTCAACTTGATCGGCTTGGCCAGCAGGTTGGCGGCCTTGAGGCCGATGGCCAGCTTTTGTTCTTTGACGGTCAGGGTGAGCCCCTTAGATTCAAGACTGTCCTTGCCCAGCAGCAACTGGCCGCCAATGCTGGGGCGCTGACCACCGGCAGTCAGCTGCATGGCGTTGAGCGTAATCTCGCCCCCCTGCAGCAGTTCTTTGGGCTGCTTGGCTGGCCCGACCAGCTTCAGGTTCAGCTCCATGCCGCCAGCCAGATCGAATCTGGTGATCTTCTCAGCCAGTGAGGGCGGCAGGCCAGCTGCCAGTTTGCTTAGATCCTTGGCGATCAGCTTGGCAGCCAGGGCCACCGTGGGACCGCTGCCCACCGTAGCGGCGGTGCCGGACAGATCGAACTGCATCCCACCCGGCAGAGCCGCCTGCAACGAGATCGGAAACGTGCCATCCAGCGAGATCTGCTGCGCGCTAAACTGAATGGCGCTGATCTCGGCCTGATACGGCTTACCCCCCAGCCCCTTGCGGTCGTCAAAGATCAGCCGGCCATCGCTGACAACCACCTCGGAGACCGACAGATCGATCGGGCTCTTGGCCTTGGGTTCGGCCGGTGTCGCCGGCTGCTGCTTCTTGACCAACAGATCGCTGAAGTTAAAGCTGCCATCGGCATTGCGCACCACCCGTACCAGCGGCGATTCAAGACGGATCTGCTCAATCTCGACCCGTTTGCGCAACAGCGGCCAGAAGCGATAGTCGAGCCGGATGGCCTCGGCCTTGACAAACGGCTCGCTGCCTTCGCGGTCCAGCACCACCAGGTCGTGCAGCCGGATACCGGAAAAGATGCTGACTGAGACATCACCCAGGCTGACCTGACGGTTGATGGCGGCAGATATCTTGGGCAGCACGGTCTTTTTGACCAGTTCCGGCGAAATGATCACCTTGACCAGGATGGTCAGACCAACCAGCAGGGCCACGACGATGCCGGCCGACACGCCGGCGATCTTGAGCAGTTTCTGACGGTTCATGCTAATCTCCTTCTGTGGGCCATCAGCGCTGTACCGGCGGCTCAGTGGCTGCAGGCGCTGGCTGGCTGCGCTGCTTGGTGAAGTACGGGTCGTTTTGGGCCTTGTCCACCAGCGACACCGCCAGCAGCAGACCCAACAGCAGGGCCACCCCGGCGCTGATCCGCTGGCGTGTAGAACCAAAGGCCAGTGGCAGCACGGCACAGCTTACCGACAGGAAGGCCATACCGAACCCGGCCGTGGGTGAGCCGATCAGGCCTGCGCCAACCAGCAACAACCAGGCCAGCCAGAAGCCGCCGCTGGCTGCCGCCTGTTTCAGACTGCCAAGCTGCATACGCATCTACCTCCGTTCCAGGATAAAGGTTACCGGGCCGTCGTTAACCAGCGCCACCTGCATATCAGCCTGGAAGATGCCGGTCTGCACCGGTACCTGCTGCCGCCGCAGGGCGTTAACAAAAAAGTCGTACAGCCGCTTGCCCTCCTCGGCCGGGGCCGCACTGTCAAAGGAGGGGCGGCGCCCTTTGTCACAGGTGCCGGCCAGGGTAAACTGCGATACCGCCAACAGCGCGCCGCCGATGTCAATCAACGAGCGGTTCATCTTTCCGTCGTCATCCTCAAAGATACGCAGACCGACGATCTTTTCCGCCAGCCAGTCGGCCGCCGCCTCGCTATCGCCCTTTTCGACCCCCAGCAGCACCATGATCCCTTGCCCGATCTGACCGACGACTGCGCCATCCACCGTCACCGAAGCCGAGCTGACCCGCTGAATCACGGCTTTCATGGCTTCTTCAGCCAGGGGGCCAGACTGCTCAGCTGGTCCGGTTCAACGGCCGGCGAATAGAGGAAGCCTTGTCCCTCATGACAGCCCCAGGATTTAAGCGCCGTTGCGTGGCGCTCCTGCTCGACCCCCTCGCCGATCACGGTCAGACCCAGGGTACGCCCCAGATCAACCACCGCCTGGGCCACCATGGCCGCCCGCGAGGTGGTGCCGATCTCCTGCACAAAGGATTTGTCGATCTTGAGCCGGTCGATCGGCAGACGATGCAGGTAGGAGAGGGAGGAAAAACCGGTGCCGAAGTCGTCGATGGCGATGGAGACCCCCAGATCCCGCAGCTGCTGTAGGGTCTCCACGGCCCGCTCGGTCTCCTGCAGGATGTACCCCTCGGTGATCTCCAGCTCCAGGCAATTGGCCGGCAATCCGGTATGATCAAGGGCCCGCCGCACCAGATTAACGATGTCGCCACGCTGGATCTGCAAGGCCGACAGATTGACCGCCATCCGCTGCAGCCCCAGCTTCTCTGTGCGCCACTGCTGCATCTGGGCGCAGGCGTCAAACAGTATCCACTCTCCCAGCGGGATGATCAGGCCACTCTCCTCGGCGATTGGAATGAACTTGGACGGCTTGACCAGGCCAAACTCCGGGCTGCTCCAGCGGGCCAGCGCCTCCACCCCCACCGCGGTATCGCTGCTGAAGTCGATCTGCGGCTGGTAGTGCAGTCGCAATTCGCCTCGTTCAACGGCCCGCCGCAGCCGTGATTCCATCGAGACCCGCTCCCGCAGCGTGGTGGTCTGCTCCCGGGAGTAGAGGCGGTAGCCACCGCGTCCCGACGCCTTGGCGCGGTACATGGCGGTGTCGGCGTTGCGCAGCAGCTTGGTGACATCGTCGCCGTCCTGGGGGAAAAAGCAGATGCCGATACTGGCGGCCAGGAAAAACTCATGCTGTTCGCAGCCAAGCGGCGCTGCCAACGCATCCAGCACCGACTGAGCCAGGTCGATGGCCTCCTGTTCGTTGCTGAGCTGCTCGATCAGCACACAGAACTCGTCACCACCCAGGCGGGCGATCAGGTACTGATCCTTGAGCACCATCGTCAGGCGGGCCGCCACGTCCCGCAGCACACAGTCACCCACCTGGTGGCCATAGCTGTCGTTGATATTCTTGAAATGATCCAGGTCCATGAACAGCAGCGCCACCTGGCTCCCCTCCTGCCGGGCAGCCTCAAGGGCTTGACCGCAGCGCAGGTCAAACAGGGTCCGGTTGGGCAGGCCCGACAGCGGGTCATGGTGGGCCTGAAAGGCGAGTTCCTGCTGAATCTGCTGTAATTCCACAAACTGCGAACGCAGGCTGGTGGACATCTCGTTAAAGACCTGGGCCAACCGGCCGATCTCGTCATGACCCGGGATGGAAACCGTTACGTCCATATCGCCGGCTCCCATCCGCTGGCTGGCCTGCTCCAGCTTCTTGAGACGACGGGTCAACAGGGTACCCAACCCCAGTCCGGTCAGTGCACTCAGCAGGATACCGGCACAGGCCACCGGAATGCCCCGCGCCAGCAGCAGGTCGGTACGGTCAATCAGCTCCTGGCGCGAAAACTGCACCGCGATGCTGCCCAACTGTTCCGTGGCGTTCTCGATCTGTTTGACCTTCCAGAGCAACGGTAAATTGCCGACCATCTCGGGGTTGGTGTTCCCCAGATCCTGGGGGGTGGTGCTGGCCACCACCCGACCGGTCTGATCCAGCAGCATGACCCGCTTGATGTGAGGCGCATTGATGAACGGGGTGATGAACAGCTGGAAGTCGGCCGGTTCATTGGTCAACAGGGCGTTACGGCCCATCTCGCTGATCAGGCCGAGAAACACCTCTTCACGGGTCACCAGCTGGTTAAGGTCGGACTCACGGCTGGTGCTGAAGGTGTGCCAGAGCTGCAGGCTTAAGACCAGCAACTGAAACAGAAACACCACCAGGGCGATGCGGTATTTGAGCGACAGACGCACCATCGGTTAGTATCCGAGCTGCTTCATGATGCGCCGTGCCTGGTTATAGTCGCGATCGGTGACCGGCTGGAAATAGCGGCCTGGCGTAGCACTGCCCGGGTCGATAAACAACGCTCGCAGCTTGGGATCCATGGTCTCCAGTTTGGTGGCGATCAGGCTGTTCTTGATCCGCTCGCGATCAGCCGCCGGAACACGCTTGTGAACGGCGAACAGCGCATGGGTGATCGTTTGGGAACGCCCGATATGCTGCAACTTGAGCCCCAACTGAGCCTCAAATACCCGGGCCGCCGGGGCGCTGGTGGCACAGGCATCCACGCTGCCGATCTGCAGCTGCTGCAGACAGGCCAGATGGTTGGGGAAGTTGCGGATCGTGATTTCATCAGGTCTGATGCCTGCCTGCTGCAAGGCCGCCCGGGCCAGATAGGTAACCGAGCCGGTACTGGGGGGCGTTCCTATCTGCTTGCCGCGCAAGTCTGATAGCCGCTTGAGCGGCGACCCCTCCTTGACTGAAAATTCAGCATACAGTCCTTCGGTTCTGGCAACCAGCGGTTGATACCCGATGGCCTGGCCAAATTGAACATAATCAAAGGGGTGAATATGGACGATGTCGAACTTCTTTTCTTTCAGCGCCGCAATAAAGGCATCATAGGTCGGGGTGACCCGAAAGCGGACCGGCTTGCCGAGCTCACGGGACAACTCCGCCGCAATCGGCGCGAAGATCCCCTCCAGGTTGCCGGTGGGTAAGAAGGGAAAGACCGCCAGGGTGTACTCACGGGGAGCCGGGCTGGACGGCGTTGCAACGGCGCGAGCCGTGCCAACCTGCAGGCAACACAACAGACATCCCAGCAGCAGGGTAACGATACGACGGTCCATACAGTTCTCTCCCTACAGCTTCACCAATTCGTAGCTGCGGCTGCCCAGGCCGACCTTTTCGGCATGCTCCAGTTGCACCTGCCAGGGGATCTCGGGCCAGACGCCGTGGAACTTGTCGCCCCCCGGCTCATGGCCACTCTTCAAGGCCGAATCCTGATTACCCCGCGCTGCATTGACCAGATCGGCGCAGGCCTGATCCAGGGCCACCGGATCGGTGGAGGCACAGATGCCGATGTCGTTCACGATCGGCGCGTCGCAGTGGCCGTAGCAGTCGCAGGCCGGCGAAACCTGGGTGATGAAGTTCACAAAGACCAGCTTACCCTGCTTGCCCGCCACCGCACCCAGGGCGTATTCGGCCATCTTCTTCATCACCAGGTCGGCGGCCTCGTTCCACTGGATGTTGATCGCCTTGACCGGGCAGACCGTGATGCAGCGCGAGCAGCCGGCGCACATGTCGGCGTCGATCAGCGCCTTACCGTCAACCATGGTGATGGCGTCATGGGCGCAGGACTTCAGACACAGGGTGCAGCCGGTGCAATGCTTGGCCGNNTGCCCTTGCGGGAGGCGCAGCCCATGCCCAAGTTCTTGATGGCGCCGCCGAAGCCGGTCAGTTCGTGGCACTTGAAGTGGGACAGCGCCACCAGGGCGTCGGCCTCCACGATCTCGGTGCCGATGTAGACCTCTTTGAGCAACTGACCCGCGATCGGCACCGTCACCTCG
>DFYU01000099.1 GCA_002383415.1 Geobacter sp. UBA4074 | reverse complement strand
CCCCCTTCAACATTCAGGATCAGTATCTGAACCAGTCCCGCAAAGAACGGGTCAAGGTGATCGTACGGATGATGTCCGGTGATGCCATCGAGGGGTATATCAAATCCTTCGACAACTTTTCGCTACTGCTTGACGCCGGCGGCGACATCCTGCTCTACAAGCACGCCATCGCCACCATCACCTCGGTGGACGGCACCTTCCGCCTGCATCACCAATAACCAGACCGGGGGTTAAACTGCCCCCAGATCTCCCGACCCTATGCCCCGTAGCTCTAAACTATTGCTGACCGTCCTCTGCCTGCTGCTGGCAGCCACCCTGCTGGTCTGGTTCAAGGCCGGCGCCGTACTGGTGCAGCTGTTTATCGCCCTGGCCCTGGCCTACCTGCTGAACCCGCTGGTCAACAAGCTGGAACAGCGTGGGCTGAACCGAACCGCAAGTGTGCTGCTGGTGTTCAGCCTGGCCCTGATCGGGATCAGTCTGGTGCTGCTGCTGCTGACGCTGGCGATCAAATCCGAGCTGTCCAAGGTCCAGCTGAACATCCCGGCCTACGCCACCCGGCTCTACGAACTGATCCCGCTCAAGATCAAGAGCTACCTGCAGATCGACACCCCGGACCGACTCAGCCAGCAGCTGACCAATCTGGCGCTGGCATTCAAGGGATCTGCCCTTGATATAGCCAAACCGCTCCTGCAGTGGCTGCAGCAGGCGGTCAGCTCCACCGTCGGCCTGATCCTCAACCTGTTGGGCTACCTAATCATCCCGATCTACCTGTTTTATCTGCTGGCCGACATGCCGCTGCTGACAGCCTGGCTGAAGGAGCTGCCGCCACTCCGCTTCCGTGAACAGCTGGGGCTGCTGGTTAAGGAATTCGACGAGGTACTGGCCGGTTTTGTGCGTGGTCAGCTGCTGGTCTGCGCCATCCTGGCGGTGCTCTATTCCGCGGGGCTCTGGCTGATCGGCATCGATCTGGCCGTGGTGATCGGCACCCTGTCAGGCGCTGCCTTCATCGTCCCCTATCTGGGCACCATGCTGGGAATCGTGCTGTCGATGCTGATGGCGGTCCTCAAATTCCACGATCTGCTGCACCCCTTGCTCTGCCTGGGCTGGTTCGCCCTGGTCCAGGCGCTGGAAGGGACCGTGATCACCCCCAAGGTGGTGGGCAACACGGTGGGGCTACACCCCCTGATCGCCATAGTGGCGCTCTTGATCGGCGGGCAACTGATGGGTATCAGCGGCATGCTGCTGGCGATACCGGTGGCGGCAATCCTCAAGGTGCTGGCCGGACATCTGCTGACCTATTACCGCTCTTCAGCATTTTATCAAGGCACCTGAGATGAGCGGCCTGGTGATTAAAAGCATAGCGCCCGATTCGGCGGCGGAACGGGCCGGACTGCTGCCCGGTGAGCGACTGCTGGCCATTGATGGTCAACGCTTGCGCGACCTGATCGACTACTCCTGGCTGGTCAGTCACGAAGAAGCTGAACTGACCGTTGCCGATCAGGACGGCCAGCAACGGTTCGTGTGGCTTGAACCTGAACCGGGTGAGCCACTGGGTCTGTCCTTTGCCCCGCCGGAGCCGAAACGCTGCGGCAACAACTGCGTCTTCTGCTTCGTACACCAGCTGCCCAAAGGGCTACGACGTCCGCTGTATGTGAAAGACGAAGACTACCGGCTCTCCTTCCTGCATGGAACCTACGTCACCCTGACCAACCTGAAAGAGTCCGAGCTGCGCCGGATCATCAGGTTACGCCTGTCACCGCTCTACATCTCAGTACACGCCACCGATCCGGTAGTGCGGGAACGCCTGCTGGGTAAAAGCAACATCCCGCCGATCCTGGAGCAGTTGACCCGGCTGGCTGCGGGCCGCATCCAGATGCATACCCAGGTGGTGCTCTGCCCCGGCCTCAACGATGCCGAGACACTGGAACGGACCGTCAGCGACCTGGCAGCCCTCTACCCGGCAGTGCAATCCCTGGCCGTGGTGCCGGTGGGACTGACCAGCCATCGCCAGCGCCTGCCCCAGTTGACCGCGGTGGACAGTGGCTATGCGGCAGCATTTCTCAACGCATGGCTGCCACGGATGCGGGCCCTCAACAAACGGTTACGCACACCGTTCCTGCAACTGGCTGACGAGCTCTTCCTCAAGGCCGGCCACCCCTTCCCGCCCCTCAAGGAGTACGGCGACCTGCCGCAGTGGGAAAACGGGGTCGGCATGGTGCCCTGGTTCCAGCACCAGGCAGCAGCGGTGATCAAACGGGCCAAGCCGCTGCCCCGCCCCCTACAGGCAACACTGGTCACCGGACGGTCGGCGGCCGGCTTCGTGTCTGATTTCGTTGCGGCACTGGCGGAAAAGACCGGAGCAGAGCTGGCTGTCCACGCCATTCCGAACCTGCTGTTCGGCGAGAGCGTCACCGTAACCGGCCTGATCAGCGGCTCGGATATCATCACCGCCCTTACAGGCCAGGAACTGGGAGAGCTGGTGCTGCTGCCGGGGGTGATGCTGAAGGAAGGCGAAGGCTGTTTCCTTGACAATATGACCCCGGCCGATGTCAGCCAGGCGTTGGGCTGTCCGGTGGTCAGCTTCGATGGAACGCCGTCAGGACTGTCGACCACCCTGCGACGCTATGCGGCCCGCAAGGTTACTGCAACCAATACGACCACCCGGAGGAGAAAACCATGAAGATGCGACTGATGCTGACTGCCGTACTGTTATCCCTGTCTCTGACGACCCTGGCCGAGGCTGCCAGCTTTGACCTCGGCGCCCGTTTCGGACGCACCGTTGAGGAAGACGGTGGCACCGCCGAGGTGGCGGCACGCTACTTCCCGATCCCGCTGGTCAGCCTGGGTGCCACGCTGGGCTACACCCGGATCGAGTATGACAAGGACTGGTATTACAAGGAATCGGACACTATGGCGCTGGGCGGCTACCTGAACGGCCACCTGCCGCTGCCGTTTGTGAAGCCCTACGCCGGTATCGGCGGCATCTACTACGCCAACAACGATACCGATTCAGCCAACCCGGCCGACCAGGGCGACGAGCGTTCCCGCACCATGACCATCCAGGGAGGGGTCGATATCTCACTGCCGCTGCCGTTTCTCTCGGTGAATATCGAAGCCCGCCACCTTGTCAGCGACGACCAGACCATGATCCTGGGCGGGGTCTGGTTCCGCTTTTAGGCAGTAACCTTGACCAAAACACGACAAGGGCCGTGAGTCTTGAGACTCACGGCCCTTGTCTGTTACTGCTGCCTGATTCGGTTTATTCAATAACCGTGGCCGAGATGATGGTGATCGGCTCCAGTGGCACATCGCCATGGCCGGCCTTGGTGCCGGTCTTTACCTGACGGATCTCGTCCACCACCTCCATGCCGTCGATCACCTGACCGAAGACGCAGTAGCCGAAATCTTCCTGGCGCTTGCCCCGGTTATCCAGGAAGGCGTTGTCGACCGTGTTGATGAAGAACTGCGAGGTGGCTGAATCAACCAGGGCGGTACGGGCCATGGCCACGGTGCCGCGCAGGTTCTTCAGACCGTTCTGGGCCTCGTTCTTGATGGCGAACTTGGTCTTTTTAGGCTGCATATCCGCATCCAGACCACCGCCCTGAATCATGAAATCCTTAATCACCCGGTGGAAGATCAGGCCATCGTAATAGCCGTCCTTGACGTAGCTCAGGAAATTCTTGACGGTGATCGGCGCCTTTTCCTTATTCAGTTCAAGGGTGATCTTCCCCTTGCTGGTCTCCAACAGTACCTGCGGCTTGTTCTCGTCTGCCATCTGTGCATTCCTCCTGATGCCGGAAAACCGGCCTGTTTCACGAAAGATGAGAAGATTTTATAGCATACTCCGCTACCGGGTGCCACCGGATTTTGCCGCTTTGACATCCAGACCGGCTTTGGGCTACCCTGACAGCATGACCAGCCTTGAAAACGCCATTATCCGCCTGCTGAAGAGTCGCCCCTTCTATGGTCACCTACTGCTCAACCTGCGCCGGGAAGCCTTGCACGATCAGACCAAAAGCGCCGGCATCACCATTCGCGACGGCATCCCGGTACTCAGCGTGGACGGGCCTGCCTTCGGTTCCCTGCAGCCGCTCCAGCAGGAGGCACTGCTGGAGCATCTGCTCAAGCATCTGCTGCATCTGCATCCGTTGCGACGGCGGCAGCGCAACCCCCACGACTGGGACGTAGCCTGCGACCTGGCCATTAACCCCGGCATTGCAAACCTGCCGCCCGGCGCCCTGCAGCCCGCCAACTACCGGCTGGAAACGGGGCTGGCTGCCGAGGAGTACTACGACCTGATCGTGCCGACCTTTGATTTCGGGAATGTAGATGGCAGCGGTGCCGGAGGCAATCAGCAGGACTGCCAGGGTGGTTCTGCCGGCACAGGACCGGCTGATGCGCTCAAGGAGGCCGAGACCATCGACAGCCACGAGGCCTGGCAGGAGGCCGACGGTACGCCGCTGACCCTGGCGGAAGAGATGGTGCGCAGCCTGGTGCGTGATGCCCTGCAGGGCAGCGACGGACAGACGCCGGCCGATATCCGCGCTGTGGTTGACCACCTGCTGCAACCGGCGCCGATCCCCTGGCGGCAGGTACTGCGGCAGTTCTTCGCCACTGCCGGCCGTACCGGCCGCAGCACCACCTGGATGCGTGAACACCGGCGCTTTGAGCACAGCACCCCCGGCATTCGCAAACGCCGCAAACTAAACCTGCTGGTGGGAGTCGACGTCAGCGACTCCACCAATATCGTGGCGCTGCGGGAGGCCTTTGCCGCCGAACTGGTCAGCCTGGCGCGGGGTCGCGACTGCCAGCTGACGGTGGTCTACGCCAACAGCCGCATACAGCGGGTGGAGGCCTTCAGCACCAGCTCCTTCGTGGCCCAACGCTACGACGGCGGCGGCTTCACCGACCTGCGGCCGGTGTTCGACTACGCCAAGACCCTGCATCCCCTGCCGGCGGCGGTGATCTACCTGACCGACGGCATCGGCCCGGTGCCGGAGCGGATGGAGTTCCCCACCCTGTGGGTGCTGACGCAGGAAGGCGAGCGGCCGGCCCCCTGGGGGCTGGAACTCAGGCTGACGGTATAAGGTAACGTCTGCCCTGGCGCTGCAGGAACCCCTCCCGCACCAGCCCCTCAATAATGCGCTGCAGACGATCGGACTCAACCTCCAGCGCCTGCCTGATGGCGGCAACGGTCAGGCCATCGCTATCCAGCAGCAGCCGCAACAGGGCACCGCGCACCTGACGGTCCGATCCCTCGAAACGGCTCTGCACGCTGTGATGCCGACTGCGACGGCTGGGGTTGGGAAAGCGCCGCTTCAGGTCGCTGCCGTAATCCATCAGGGCGTTGTACCAGTCGCGAGGACGGTCATGATCGAGTACCTGCTCCGCCAGCGACAGCAGCTCCTTGTCCGGCACTGCGTGTTGATCGCCGCAGAACAGGTGTAGCAGCACGGCGCGGATATTGGTTTCAAGAAACACTGTGGGCCGGTTGAAGGCAAAGGCGGCAATTGCCCCGGCGGTATAGGGACCGATACCGGGCAGTTGCTGCAGCTGTGCCGGGGCGTCAGGCAGTCTGCCGTCCCACTGCGTAACCACCTGCTGTGCCGCCCGCTGCAGGTTCAGTGCCCGGCGGTTGTACCCCAACCCCTGCCAGGCGGCCAGCAGTTCGGGGATCGGCGCCGCTGCCAGAGCCACCGGCCCGAGAAAACGCTCCATAAATGCGGTGTATTTGGGGATCACCCGCTCGACCTGGGTCTGCTGCAGCATCACCTCGGACACCAGCACCTGCCAGGGATCAGAGGCGCGACGCCAGGGCAGATCACGCCCCTGTTCGACGGCAAAGGCGTACACCAGCCGCTGAAAGGCGGAAACAACCGCTGCCGACACTCCTTGACGGTCTACCTGTGCCTTCAAGGCCATCTCGTCAGGGGTATCCTGGCCCACCGGCCAAGCCTCAGCTAGCCCCTTGCGGTCAGCTACCGCTTTCAGGTAGGCTGCACCAGAACTTTTTGTCTGTGAGGAAACCATGGAGACACCTCTACAACCGATGACCGCCGATTCGGTCCGGGAACTGCTGGAAGCGGCCGGCGCTGAGGTAATGGCCCGTTCGGGCCGTTCGGAGCATTACAGCGCACCGCGAGAGTTTTCCTTTGAGGCCAAGGGAATCTTCCCCAACGGCATAACCCTGCATATCGTGGCACGCCAGTTCAATTACCGCGACCCCTGGGAGGCCAGCGGACGGGTCAACGATCTGGTGGATGTACAACTGCTCAAAGATGGCCAGCTGACCCCGCTCCCTAAGGGATTTCCCTTTTTCCAGGACACTGACGAGGAGACCGGCATTGATGAGCCGACCCTGCGGCAGCTGATCAGCTGCGTCCAGACGGTGAACCCCAAGCTGTACGAACTGCAACGGATCACCGGCGACCTATAAAAAACGGGAGCCCGTTACCGGTGCCCCCGTCCATCTGTCTAGTGTGCAGCTGCCAGCAGATCAGCGATGCTTCTGGCTGAAGCCCTTAAAGCCGGGGCTGGTATCTTGCTGCTGTGCTGGCCGTTTGCGGGGAGGTGCGGTCATCTCCCAAACCGCCTTGGAAAGCGATTTCTCCACCGGCAAGAGCATCAGCGCAACCAGGAAGACCAGCAGGAACACGGCGAATACGCCCAGTATCATGGCGCCTGAAGCCAGGATGACCTCCACAATAATCGGCATGACCCCTCCCCCTGGGCACTCAGCCCCTGCACGCCCTCATGGTTTTTTCAATGCACCCACGCTGTAACCATAGCACAGCGTGGGTGCCATTGCCACCATCTGCTAATGTCCCTGTCGCAGCTGTCTCCGCTCTTCCTGCAGCATATCAAAGGCCACCAGGGCCACTCCGACACAGATCAGCGAATCGGCCACGTTGAAGGCAGGCCAATGATAGCTCTTCCAGTAGACATCCAGAAAATCGATCACCTCGCCCAGCCGTATCCGATCGATCAGATTGCCGATGGCGCCGGAAAAGATCATCGCTAGGGCCACCTGGGCCAGGCGTTGATCCACTCGCAGCTTGCGCAGCACCACCAGAATCACCACCGCTGCCACCAAAGTGACGGTGATGAAGAACGGAATCCGCCAGGAGGCGTTGGCAAGGAAACTGAAGGCCGCCCCCTTGTTACGCAGGTAGGTGATGTTGAACAGACCATCCAGCACCGGGATGCTCTGATACATGCTCATGGAGCCATGGATATACAGCTTGCTGGCCTGATCTGCCACCAGTCCCAGCACCACGATCAGACTGAACAGGGACCAACGTCCCATACCTAGTTCACCGCCTCAGCGCAGGTGGGGCAGATGGTGGGGTGGTTGCTGTCGGTACCCAGTTGCTCACTGTAGTGCCAGCAGCGTTCGCACTTGTCGCCTTTGGCGGCGGCCACGGCAATCTTCAGCCCCTCCACCGTTTCTGCAGTCAGGCAGTCGCCCTCCAATGTATCAACCAGATGCACCTGGGAGACGATCAGGATCGTCGGCAGGTCGGCGACGTAGCCCTCCAGAAACGCACGCAGCTCGCCGCTGGCGGCCAGGGTCACCGAGGCATCCAGCGAAAGCCCAATCGTCTTGGCCACCCGGGCCTGTTCCAATGCCTTGAGCACTTCGCCGCGGATCTTGATGATCCGTTCCCAGCGTTCCACCAGGGCATCGTCCTTTACCTCGGGGCTGGGCTGCGGGAAGGCGGCCAGGTGGACGCTGGCCTCATGCTCGCCCGGCAGATAGGCCCAGGCCTCGTCGGCAGTGAAGGAGAGCAACGGCGCCAAAAGCCGCAACAGGCTGTCCAGAATGCGGTACATCACGGTCTGGGCCGCCCAGCGGTTGTGGGAGTCGGCCTTGCTGGTGTAGAGCCGATCTTTGAGGATATCCAGGTAGAAGGCGCTCATCTCAACCGCGCAGAAGGCGTTGATCTCCTGGTAGATGCTATGGAATTCCAACTCCTGATAGGAGGTGAGCACCCGCTCCTTCAACAGCTCCAGCTGGTGCAGTGCCCAGCGGTCCAGCTCCGGTAGCTGATCAAAGGTGACGGTCTGGCTGGCCGGCTTGAAATCGTGCAGGTTGGCCAGCAGGTAGCGGCAGGTGTTGCGGATGCGGCGGTAGGCCTCGGCCACCCGATTGAGGATCTCCTGTGAGATGCGCGAATCGTCGCGGT
The DNA here is from genome assembly GCA_002383415.1 of Geobacter sp. UBA4074. Classification (GTDB taxonomy): domain Bacteria; phylum Desulfobacterota; class Desulfuromonadia; order Geobacterales; family Pseudopelobacteraceae; genus Trichlorobacter. Next base: position 2,639 of record DFYU01000099.1, on the reverse strand, counting down.
AGTCCTGGGCGGCACACCACAGCCGCAGGATGTCGGCGCCCAGCTTCTTGATCACATCCTCAGGTGCCACCACGTTGCCCATCGACTTGCTCATCTTGCGGCCCTGACCATCCAGCACAAAGCCGTGGGTCAGGACACTCTTGTACGGTGCATGGCCGCGGGTGCCGACACTCTCCAAAAGGGACGAGTGGAACCAGCCGCGGTGCTGGTCGCTGCCCTCCAGGTACAGGTCGGCCGGGCTGGACAGCTTGGGGTTGGACTCCAGTACGGCGGCGTGTGAGACGCCGGAATCGAACCAGACATCCAGGATATCCATCTCCTTCTCAAAATCAGCCTTGCCGCACTTCGAACAACGGGTAGCGGCCGGCAGCAGTTTTTCCGCCTCCCACTCAAACCAGATGTCGGAACTGTGTTGCTTGAACAGTTCAGCCACATGATCCATCACCGCACCGTCCACCAGATACTCGCCGCACTCCCTGCAGGAAAAGGCGGTGATCGGCACCCCCCAGGAACGTTGCCGGGAGATGCACCAGTCGGGACGGTTCTCAATCATGCCGTGGATCCGCTCGCGGCCCCACTTGGGGATCCACTGGACCTTGTCGATCTCTTCCAGAGATTTTGCACGCAGACCATTGGCCTGCATGCTGATGAACCACTGCTCGGTGGCCCGGAAGATGATCGGCTTTTTGCAACGCCAGCAGTGGGGATAGGAGTGGGAAATCTTGCTCTGGCCGATCAGGGCGCCGACCTCGATCAACTTCTCGATCACGGCGGTGTTGCCTTCCTGTACGCTCATGCCGCCGAAGAACTCCAGCGTCTTCAGGTAGCGGCCGTAGTTGTCCACCGGGTTGTAGATCTCCAGCCCTTCTTTCAGGGCCAGCTCATAGTCATCCTGGCCGTGACCGGGGGCGGTGTGGACACAACCGGTACCGGCCTCCAGGGTGACATGCTCGCCCAGCAGGATCACCGAGTTACGGTCGTAGAAGGGATGCCGGCAGTTTTTGCGTTCGAGGACGGTGGCCCTGAAGGTTGCAATAACGCTGCCAGTGAGGCCATTGGCGGACAGGAACTGATCCTTCAAGCCTTCGGCCACGATCAGAACCCCCTGCTCCGTTTCCAGGGCGACATAATCGAACTCGGGGTGCATGGCGATGGCCAGGTTGGCCGGCAGGGTCCAGGGAGTGGTGGTCCAGATCACCACCGAGGCTTGCTTGCCGCCCAGGGCGGGGATGGCAGCGCTGACGTCATCGGTCAGCGCGAATTTGACGAACACCGAGTGGGAGTTATGGTCGGCGTACTCCACCTCGGCCTCGGCCAGGGCGGTCACACAGGAAGAGCACCAATGCACCGGCTTCTTGCCGCGGTACAGACCGCCGTTTTTGGCAAACTTGGCCAGCTCGGCCGCGGTCAGCCCCTCGTACTCGTAGTTCATGGTCAGGTACGGGTTGTCCCAGTCACCCAGCACCCCCAGCCGCTTGAACTCCTCGCGCTGGATGTCGATGAACTTCTGGGCATAGACACGGCATTCCTTGCGCATCTCGGCCTTGGTCATCTGATGCTTTTTCGACCCCAGGTTTTTCTCCACCTGCAGCTCGATCGGCAGGCCGTGGCAGTCCCAGCCCGGCACGTAAGGGGCATGAAATCCCTCCATCCGCTTCACCTTCAGCACGATATCCTTCAAGGTCTTGTTGAGGGCGTGGCCGATATGGGTATGGCCATTGGCGTAGGGGGGGCCATCGTGCAGGATGTAGCTCGGACGGTCCTTGCCGCGCTCTTCAAGCTGGCCATACAGGTTAATCTGGTCCCACTTTTTGAGCAGCTCCGGCTCCCGCTGGGGCAGGTTGCCCTTCATCGGGAAGTCGGTCTGGGGAAGATTGAGGGTCTCTTTGTAGTCCATAGGTCGTACTCCAAACGGTCTGAAAAATTATATCAAAATACTGGCCCGTGCCGCTAAAGTCAAGGAAAGAGACAAGAATACCCCCGACGACGCGCCGTTTTCCCCCTTGCATTCAAGCAGTCCTTCTGCTAGCGTATCTGGTCCATTTTGCAGCGAAAGGAATGATCCGATGTTCAAGATCTTCGACTCATTATTCGGCATGTTTTCCAACGACCTGGCCGTCGACCTGGGCACCGCCAACACCTTGGTCTACCTGAAGGGCAAGGGGATCGTGGTGCGGGAACCGTCGGTGGTGGCGGTACAGAAACTTCCCACCGGCCAACAGAAGGTGCTCAAGGTCGGCATGGAGGCCAAACAGATGCTGGGCCGTACCCCCGGCTCCATCACCGCCATCCGGCCGATGAAGGACGGCGTGATCGCCGACTTTGACATCACCGAAGAGATGCTGCGCTACTTCATCCACAAGGTACACAACCGCAAGACGCTGGTACGTCCGAGGGTCGTGATCTGTGTCCCCTCCGGCATCACCCAGGTGGAGAAGCGGGCGGTCAAGGAATCGGCCGAATCGGCCGGCGCCCGGGAGGTCTACCTGATCGAGGAGCCGATGGCNNCTCCCTGGCCGGCATCGTCTACTCCCAATCCACCCGGATGGGGGGCGACAAGATGGACGAGGCGATTGTCCAGTACATAAAACGCAAGTACAACCTGCAGATCGGTGAGCGGATGGCCGAGGCGATCAAGA
>DFYU01000093.1 GCA_002383415.1 Geobacter sp. UBA4074 | reverse complement strand
GTGTAGTCCGAAAATCTGGTGTAGTTGTCGACAAGGCACAAAAAGACAGGAAGGGGTTCCTTCCTGTCTTTTTGATGCAGCTTTAAATCTGGTTAGCTCACCAGTTTGATTGCTATGTGAGAAAGGGCGGGCCAAGCTACTGCCAAACCTGCACCTGCGGCGAACACCCCTGCGACTGCCAGAACCTTACCGATGTACTTACGGTCATCAAGATCAGAATAATTTACTTTTGCCTTCATTGTGAAGCTCCTTTCATGATTTTATCGTTGATGGTTAGTTAAAGAGGCTGACTAATGCACCGACTGCACTGGCTGCTGACCAGGTTACAAAACCTGCCAGGAAGATGGTGATGCCGGCAAATACTGCCAAGCTACCGCGTGCGGTGGTTTCTGCTACCAGGGTCGAGAAATTGCTTTTTGCTTTCATGGTCCTACTCCTTTCGTTGATGCGTAGTTAGTTGTACCTGCTTGCTTTGTTGTCTGTTGATCACTAGATGACGTTAAGTTGTTTTAATAGCCTCTTTGCTGCTTCGCTTCCCTCGCTGAAAACCCTGATGCCGGCGCTGATCATGGTTACGAGGGTTTTTTCATCTGGTTTTTTGCTGCAGACCACCTGCTCCACACCGATGTCATGCAACCACGAGGTCAGAAAGGGTGTCTGCTTTGCATCCCAAATCCCCAGGCTGACTGCTTGCTGTTGGACGGGGCGCTGTGCGTCATGATCGATAATGAAAAAGATCCGTTCAAAGCCACTGGTGGGGTGGGTCAGGTTCCCGTAGTAGGGTATCGCTATCTTTCCAGTGGTCATGGCTTCCTCTCGGTTTGTTTGTTTCGTTTGCTTTCTTCTATTCCACATTACGTGCCAACTGCGATTATTTTTCTTTTAAAAAAATATATCGCAATGATATTGATATGTTATGATTTTTACAAGTAGAGGGGTGTGTAGGCAGGAGATTTGGGTGGCTATGTTGCGTTTGCAACGTGTTCCTGATATGCTTTGTTTATCTTGCTGTAATCAAAGAGATATTTTCTGGCGCAACGCTTGTGCAACGTGTTGCAGTTGATGCAACAGGTGATCAGGCACAAAAAACGGGGCGGATTACTCCGCCCCGAACTACTGCTTTTAGATGTAACTGATAGCTGCGCTTATTCGGTAATGGTGTAGGCACCGTCTTTGAATTTGACGTTAGCGTTTAGCACCTTGAGGTTTTTAAGCCCCTTTGCCTTCAGGGTTTCATAAGCGGCGCTGGAGCGGATGCCGGTGGCGCAGTGAAGCACTACGGTCTTATCCGTAGGAATTTCTTTGTAACGTGTTGCAGCCTGCTCAAAGGGGATATGCAGTGAGCCCTTGAAGCTGCCGGTGGCCCGTTCTGCGTCATTCCGTACATCGAGAATAACAACGGTGGGGTCATCCAGCATTTTCTTGAAGTCTGTAATGCTGACGTCATGCGGCTTCAACACGCGTACAAAGGTCAGTTTTTCAGGGGCTGGCTTGTCGCCGGTTTCTACCTGATAGCCGAGCTTTTTCCACCGTTCAAAGCCGCCGGGGAAAACAGTGGCTTTTGACAGGTTGTAGTCGTACATCAACTCACGGGCCTTGTCGATATCGGCCTGATTGTCACTGTAAAAGACGATTGTAGCGCCCTTGAAGGAAGGCCAGTTTTGCTCCTTGTACTGATCAAGTTTTGCAGCAGGCAGGTTCAGGGCACGGGGGATGTGCCCGGCAGCGAACTTGTCAGCAGCGCGCAGGTCCAGCAGCAGGATATTCTCGTCCTTCACAAACTTGGGAGAAGAATGGAAGGGATGATCTGCATTGGCCCAGGCGGGGTCGCCACCGGAATATACCTTGGCGTTGGTGTAGCCATTTTTGGCTGCCAGACCGGCAGCTTTGATGGAGAACGGTCAGGTGGGGCCTCCGCACCAGAAGATCAACAGCTTGTTCTTGTCTTCACCGAGACGCGTGGCGACCTTGCCTTCTTGGTCCAGTTTCGCCATTTCGGTATCGGTCAGGTTTTCTGAAGTCGGAATAGTGGCAGCGTGGAAGCGGCCAGCAGGGCGGCTGTCAAACAACAGATAGTTGCCGGCTTCTGGTCCCTTGTCTACCAACGCTTTCAGGGCATCGGTGCTGATCACGCTGACACCGGCTGGCATGACAGGCCCAGCTGGCTTTGCGGGTTTGACTGCTGCAACAGTTTGTTGAGCGGGGGCCTCGCTTCTTACCTCTGGTCCGGTTTCGCAACCTGTCAGCAGGGCCACGGCCATCAGTGTCGCCAAGCTGGCGACGAGTCTGGTGCGGATACTCATGATGCCTCCTTGTGGGGTGATATTCCCTGAACGGGAATCGATAAACTGTATATTTGAATATTCTAATTAATATGCAATAATATCAATTGGTTGCAAGTCAAGATACGCAGCTGATCCAATGCTGTCAAGCAAAAGAACGCATCAGCCAGAAGAAGACAAGCCGGTCGTTCCTGTGCTGGAGGCAATAACTATACCGTCTAGCTGCTGATCGCTGGGGGCAGTAATGAACGCTCCCCGAGTGGGGCGTTCTGTCCTGTGACCACAATAGGGGCAACAAACAGCTCTGGTTACAAGCGGAGCTGGTCTATCGCCACCGAATTCGATGAGCTCAAAAAAATGGCTACAGTTGGTATTTGCACACTGTTCAATGCTCATGGAGCTATACCTCAACCCTGTAATGAGTAACGTGGGTGGTTACGGCGTTGAAAAACTAACCTAGGGGTTGCGTCAGGTGTTAGGCGAAGTTTTGAGGCGGATTGCAGATGGAGTAGAATACGGCGGGAAAACGTAGTTGAAGTTCTGTGTTAAATATCTGGTTGGCAGGGCAGGGGGGCTCGATGGATTTAACAGTAGCCAGCAACAGCTCTTGTGGGCCGTCGTTCAGGTAGGTTGAATCATTAGAATCGGATGACTGTTCAGAAACAGGGTCAGCGGGAAGCGTTGAAGTTGGGCATGAATGCTCATGTTGTTGATGCGCAGCCAGGCAGCAAAGTGGCGATAGGAACAGCATCGTCAATGCCATAAACAGCATCGGAACAGCCACGTATTTTACGGAGCGAGCGTTCATTGCAGTAGTATCTTATATTTCTAGTGAAATCGTCAACTGGCAAAACGTTGCGGCTTATCTACAGATCTCTATGCGGAGCCGGAACAGCACGTCAAGGCCGCAGATGGTGCTTGACAGTGGCTTGGTGATGCTATACTGAAAACCTTCTAACATCGTTATAAACTGCAATTCATAGACAGGAGGCGTTCGCAATGAGCCTGGTAAAATTGTATGATACAACCCTGCGGGATGGTACGCAGGCCGAAGATATTTCTTTCCTGGTGGAAGACAAGATCAGGATCGCCCATAAGTTGGATGAGCTGGGTGTTCATTACATTGAAGGTGGCTGGCCCGGCAGCAACCCTAAAGACGTCTCTTTTTTCAAGGATATTAAGAAAGAAAAGCTGCAACAGGCCAAGATAGCTGCCTTCGGCTCCACCCGGCGGGCCAAGACCACTCCCGATCAGGATCACAACATCAAGACCCTGATCGCTGCCCAACCGGACGTGATCACTATTTTTGGCAAGACCTGGGATTTTCATGTGCGTGAGGCGTTGCGCATATCGCTGGAAGAAAACCTGGAGCTGATCAACGATTCGCTGGCGTTTCTCAAGCAGAATGTAGGCGAAGTGTTTTACGATGCCGAGCACTTTTTTGATGGCTATAAGGCCAATCCTGACTACGCCATCAAGACCTTGCTGGCTGCCCAGGATGCCAAGGTCGACTGCATCATCCTCTGCGACACCAACGGCGGCACCATGCCCTATGAGGTCGCAGAGATCATCACCAAGGTACAGCAGCAGATCAAAATTCCACTCGGTATCCATACCCATAATGATGGTGAATGTGCCGTGGCCAACTCCATTGTGGCAGTAGAGCGCGGCATTGTGCAGGTGCAGGGTACCATCAACGGCTTTGGTGAGCGCTGCGGCAATGCCAACCTCTGCTCGATCATTCCAGCCATCAAGCTGAAGCTGAAAAAAGACTGCATCACCGACCAACAGCTGAAGACCCTGCGTGAGGCCTCGCACTTCGTCTATGAGTTGGCCAATCTTTCTCCTCATAAACATCAAGCCTATGTAGGTAAGTCAGCCTTTGCCCACAAAGGTGGGGTTCATGTCAGCGCCATCCAGCGCCACCCTGAAACCTATGAGCATATCCGTCCAGAACTTGTGGGTAACAGCACCCGCGTACTGGTCTCTGATCTCTCGGGTAAATCAAATATTCTGGCCAAGGCTGAGGAGTTCCATATCAATCTGGATAGCAAAGATCCGGTTACCCAGGAGATTCTGGAAGAGATCAAGGACATGGAAAACCGTGGCTTCCAGTTTGAGGGGGCTGAGGCTTCCTTTGAGTTGATGATGAAGAAGGCTCTTGGAACTCACCGCAATTACTTCCAGGTTATGGGTTTCAGGGTGCTGGACGAAAAACGAACTGACGAGCAGAAACCGACTGCCGAGGCCACCGTCAGGATTAAGGTGGGCGGCAAGATAGAGCATACTGCTGCTGAGGGGCACGGCCCGGTGAACGCCCTTGATAATGCGCTGCGTAAGGCGTTGGAGAAGTTTTACCCGAAACTGAAAGAGGTTAAGCTGCACGATTATAAGGTGCGGGTGTTGCCAGCAGGCCAGGGAACGGCCTCTTCGATCAGGGTGCTGATCGAGTCAGGCGACAAGGCTTCCCGCTGGGGCACGGTGGGTGTTTCAGACAACATAATTGATGCATCCTATCAGGCGTTGATCGATGCCATTGATTATAAACTGCATAAGTCTGAGGAAGTTGTTCAGGCATAACCGATGATCTGGCAGCGGGTAGCACTGATGTTAGTGGCTGCCGGAATGGTGCTCGTAATCTTTATTACAGGCCGTCACTGGGGGGAGCGTTCCTCGGTGACGGCCTTTCGTGTTACATCGCCGCCGGTTGGCTGGTTACAGATAACAGGTTCTGTGCGGCATCACGGAATTTATTCGCTGAGCGACATAAAAATGACGAATGATGTCATCCAAATGGCGGTGCCTCTGTGCGCGATCAAGCTCGATCAAGCGAGCCTGGAAACTGTTTTGAAAAAACAGGGGGCGGTGAGACTGGATATAGCATGTCCGGCAGGTAGGACCCGCGGCTTGACAACGATTGAGCCTTTGTCGGGCCACCAAAGGCTGGTGCTGTTGGGCACTCTTTCGGTAAATAGCTCAACAGTTGACGAACTGTGCCTGGTGCCTGGTATAGGCCCGGTCATGGCTCAGCGCATAGTGCGGCACCGTCAAAATAATGGCGATTTTAGACGTTTTGAAGATCTTTTACAGATTGAGGGTATTGCTGAAAAGAAACTTGCACTACTGAAAGCGTTCTTAACTATATGAAATCCGTAGAGTATGGCAGTGTTTGCAACAAATGGCTCCAGAAGGGATTAACTTGGCACGCTAGATGTATAAAACGATCTCACCTGTTTTATTTGTATTCGGCTTACATCATACGTGTGAAGGAGGGATCGTTATGAAGTGTCCACGTTGCCAGGGGCGGATGTTTGCAGAGAAATTTTATGATTTTGTACGTTCCTTTGACGCCTGGAGATGCACCTGCTGCGGCGAGGTGGTTGACTCGACGATCCTTGCAAATCGGGCTCGTTGTTCGAATACGTTTTTGGGCTGATAGACCCCATCTTGGTTAGGATGACCCCACGGGGGATTCGCGGTGCGAATCCCCCGTTTTTGTTGACAGGGCAGGCTTGAAACCGTACATTTCCGGCACTAACGAAAGAATGAGGTGTTTCTAAAGTGCGCACAGAACGCAACAACCAGCAGCTTCGTCCGGTCACAATTACCAGGCATTTTATCAAGCATCCCGAAGGGTCAGTGTTGGTTGAATTTGGCGACACTCGGGTGATTTGTACCGCCTCGATAGAGGAGACGGTGCCGCCCTTTCTGCGCGGCAAGGGAACCGGCTGGGTAACGGCTGAGTACTCGATGCTGCCACGGGCCACCCATACCCGGTCACCCCGTGAGGCTGCCAAGGGCAAACAATCGGGCCGCACCTTGGAGATACAGCGCCTGATTGGGCGCTCATTGCGTGCTGTGACCGATATGACACTGCTGGGTGAGCGGACAGTCTATCTTGATTGTGATGTGATCCAGGCCGATGGCGGAACGCGTACCGCCTCCATCACCGGCGCCTACGTTGCCCTGGCTGATGCGGTTGCTTCACTGCAGCAACGAGGTTTGTTGGTAGTCAACCCACTCAAGGAGGCGGTGGCAGCGGTCAGTGTCGGCATGGTCGATGGTCAGCCATTGCTTGATCTTGATTATCATGAAGATTCGGGAGCCGAGGTTGACATGAACTTTGTAATGACCTCGTCGGGCCGTTTTGTGGAAGTGCAGGGTACGGCTGAGGCCGAGCCGTTTACCATCGATCAGATGGATGCCATGCGTAGCCTTGCCATGGATGGTATTCGCCAGCTGTTTGATCTGCAACAAGAGGCGCTTGCGCAATGAAACGGCTGTTGGTGGCCACCCGCAACCGGGGCAAGCTAAAGGAAATCCGGGCTGTTCTGGATGACCTGGTGGAGGAGCTGCTTTGTGCTGCCGATCTGCCTGAGCTGCAGGAAACGGTGGAAGATGGTGCCACCTTTGTTGATAATGCCTTGAAAAAAGCCCGCGAGGCTTGTCTGGCCAGCGGCTTGCCGGTGCTTGCAGACGATTCAGGCCTGGTGGTGGATGGACTTGACGGACGTCCAGGTGTGCTGTCAGCCCGTTTCGCCGGCCCCGTTGCAGACGATGCCGCCAACAACCGCAAGCTGCTCGCTGAACTGGCGTTGCTTCCCATGGCCAGTCGTAAGGCTGCCTTTGTCTGTGTGATGGCCTTTGTGCATCCCGACGGTACTGAGCAAACCTTTCAGGGAATAGTTAGCGGCCGCATCCTGGATAGTTTGCGGGGAGAGGGCGGATTTGGTTACGATCCTCTATTTCTGGTGGATGGTTTCCAGCAGACCATGGCCGAATTGTCGCTGGAAGAAAAAAATCATATCAGTCACCGTGGACAGGCTCTGCACGCTTTTCAGGTCTACTTGAGGCAACGGGAACAACGATGACCGCCTATCTGCTACGTCGCATTTTACTGCTGATTCCGCTGATGTTCGGTATCACGCTGATCACTTTTACGGTGATCCACTTGGCTCCTGGTGAGCCGGTGGAGATGCAGATGGCCATGAACCCCAAGGTTGGCAAAGAGGCCCGCGAACGGCTGCAGAAGTTCTATGGTCTCGACAAACCGCTGCATGTTCAGTATGTCACCTGGCTCAAGCAGCTTGCGCAGTTTGATTTTGGCCGCTCATTTTCCAGCGACAACCGACCGGTGCTGGATAAGATCAGGGAACGGTTGCCGGTGACCCTTTCACTAAACATCGTGGCGTTGGTGATCGAATTCGGTCTAGCGATCCCGATCGGCGTGCTGGCGGCGGTGCACCGCAACACTCTCCTTGATAAGGGAATCACGGTGTTTGTCTTTCTCGGGTTTGCCGTGCCCACTTTCTGGCTGGCCTTGCTGTTGATGTACCTGTTTGGCGTCAAACTTAACTGGCTGCCGATTTCAGGTCTGCACACCCTGGGCTATGAGGCCTACGGCTGGTTTGGTCAACTGCTGGATCTGGCCAAACATCTGGTCATGCCGATTCTGGTGGCCTCTTTCGGTTCGTTGGCCGGCGTCTCTCGCTACATGCGTTCGGCCATGTTGCAGGTGATTGAACAGGATTACATCACCACCGCGCGGGCAAAGGGACTTTCCGAGCGGGTGGTGATCTGGAAGCATGCCCTGCGCAACGCCCTGTTGCCGCTGATCACCCTGGTGGGTTTCTCGCTGCCCGGTCTGATCGGCGGCAGCGTCATCTTTGAGACTATTTTTTCCATTCCAGGCATGGGACAACTTTTTTACCAAGGGGTGATGGCTCGAGATTATCCGGTGGTGATGGGTATCCTGGTAATCGGAGCCTTTTTGACGTTGCTGGGCAATCTGCTGGCCGATATCAGTTATGCACTGGCTGATCCCCGCATCCGTCAGCAGTAACAGGGAGTCTGATGTTTAAGAAGAGCTTTACCTATACGGTTTTCTGGCCACGCCTGCGCCGCAACCGCCTCGCCATGCTTGGCGGGACGGTGGTGGTGATGTTATTTGTCATATCGCTGTTGGCGCCCTGGCTTTCTCCATATCACCCCTCAACCATCAATGCCTGGGAGGTGTTGCAACCACCCACCTGGCAGCATTGGTTTGGCACCGATGAACTAGGCCGAGACGTGCTGGCGCGGGTTCTGTTTGGTGCCCGGATATCGCTTAAGGTCGGCTTTGTGGCAGTGGGTATCGCAGTGCTGTTGGGTATGACGGTCGGTTTACTGGCCGGCTATTATGGTGGCTGGCTTGATACTCTGCTGATGCGGCTGGTGGATATTATGCTCTGCTTCCCCAGTTTTTTTCTGATTCTGGCGGTGATCGCCTTTTTGCAACCTTCGATCTGGATCATCATGGCGGTGATCGGACTCACCGGCTGGATGGGTGTTGCTCGACTGGTGCGGGCCGAGGTTCTGGCAATTCGCGAGATGGAATATATCCTGGCAGCCCGTTGTATCGGCTGTTCTGACCTGAGAATTATTACACGGCATATTTTGCCTAATGCCTTGTCACCGGTGCTGGTGGCAGCTACCTTGGGGGTAGCCGGAGCGATATTGACCGAATCGGCGCTTTCCTTTCTGGGCATCGGGGTTCAGCCGCCTACGCCGAGTTGGGGCAATATCCTCACCTCGGGCAAGGATTATATCGAGTTTGCCTGGTGGCTTTCGCTGTTTCCCGGTTTGGCGATTCTGATCACCGTTTTGTCCTACAACCTGCTGGGGGAGGGGATTCGCGACGCCCTTGACCCGCGTACGACCCGTTAAAGGAGCTTTTCGACTGTGCCGCAGATACTATTTGAACATGCTGACTTTGATTTTGAGAGTCTCAAAGATGAGTTGAGAGTGGATGGGCTGTGTCGTCAGCTGCTCGAAAAATTCTATCTCTACCTGCAAAATAGTGGATTAAGCCCTGAACAAGCTTCAGGTTTGGCCTATTCGGCTGACTATTTTGTGCGTGATTATGTGATTGATTTTTTGCAACAGAACATCTTGCGTCCACAGCCAGGCTTGGTACGGTATTTTGCCGCCAATTGGTATATCACCCGTACCCTGGAA
>DFYU01000007.1 GCA_002383415.1 Geobacter sp. UBA4074 | reverse complement strand
CTTTCAGCATAAAATCCACATGCACTGCATCATAGGGAAACAGTATCTGGCCGGCCTCGTTCTTTTCCAGCAGCCCGGCAACGAGCAACGCCTGCACATCGCCATGCACCGCCTTTACATCACGCTGCACACGACGTGCGGCCTCGCGGATGCTCATCGCCCCTGCCCCGGTCATTGCCTGCAGCAATTCCCAGCGTTTGGCGGTAAGTGTCTTAAACAACAGCTCCGGTGTTGCAAAGCTGATGAAACTGCCTTGCTGGTTGCCGCTAAAGGCACCGATAAAACGGCGGCTGGCCAGGTCTCGACTCGCAATTTCTAGTGTTACGGTGTTCATCTCACTACCTCCAGGCATCAACATCACGCCAAAAGTCCTCTAACAATCTCTGCGGACCAACAAATCGATAGGGGGTTTCACGGCCATCTGCATGCCGGTGGTCCCCCTTACCGGCCTCATTGTCATAGCGCAGCACACACGTTCCGTCGACCACCAGCGCGAGCCGGTACTTGAACCGATGGTTGCTCCCCTTAGCCGGCACGTTCAACTGCCAGACCACCATTTCGACAAAACGATTCTCAACAAGGGCAAGACGTTCGCGATACAGGAGCATAGCGTTCATGTTGGAGATACTACCAACACCATGTGCTGTTGTCAATTACCACAACACGTAAAATTACAAAAGCCGCCCCACACAGGGCGGCTTTTGTTTGCATCACTAGCTCTTCTGCTCGTTAATACGCCTCTTTGTTCTCCAGCAGATCCTGCTCGGTGACCGGGGCGCGGAAGACCCGGTAGACCCAGATCTTGTAGGCGATCACGATCGGGACGAAGATCAGCGCCACCACGGTCATGATCACCAGCGTGTACTGGCTGGAGGACGAGTTATAGATCGTCAGGCTGTGGGCCGGATCAAGGCTGGACGGAATCAGGTTCGGGAACAGCCCGGTCACGCCGGTGAAGACCACAAACAGGATCGTGACACAGGAGGCCGCAAAAGCCTTGAGCGGCTTGTTGGCGATCATATAGGCCTGCACCATGACCAGCGCCAGCACGGCGATGGCCGGGATCAGGAACAGGTACGGCGCAGCCAGGTAGTTGTCGTACAACTTGGTGCTGTAGGCAGTGGCCCCTAGGAACAGCAAGGCCACCAGCAAGAGCGGTATCCAGAGCAGCTTGGCCAGTTCAAAGGCCCGCTTGCTCAGATCACCCACGGTCTTGACCGAGGCGTACAGTGCGCCATGCACGGCGAACAGACAGACGAACAGCAGGCCGGTCAGGATGCCGTAGGGGTTCAGGAGCGACAGCAGGCCGCCGTGGTGGCCGCTGGCATCCATCGGCAGACCTTTAAAGATGTTGCCAAAGGCCACCCCGAACAGCAGGGCCGGCAGAAAACTGGAAACCATAATGGCGCGGTCCCAGCCCTGCTTCCAAGCCAGCCCCTCAATCTTACCTCGAAATTCGAAGGCCACCCCGCGCACGATCAGCGAGAATAAGAGCAGCAACAGCGCGGTGTACATATAGCTGAACATCAGGGCATAGGTGGTGGGAAAGGCCGCAAAGGTGGCGCCACCGGCGGTAATCAGCCAGACCTCGTTACCGTCCCAGACCGGGCCGACCGAGTTGATCAGTACCCGCTTTTCCGTATCGTTTTTGGCCAGGATGCCGGACAGGAAACCGGTACCCAGCACGAAACCATCCAGCATGAAATAGACTGCCCACAACACCGCCCAGAGCACGAACCAGGTAATCTGGAGTTCCATAGCTACGCCACCTCCTTGACCGGGATCATACCGGTTGTGTCGTTGTCAGGCCCTTTTTTGGCATACTTTGCCAACAAATAGATGTCGATCGCCCCCAGCAGACCGTACAGCAGGGTAAAGCCGACCAGCGAGCCCCCCACCTGCAACAGTGTGACCGATTTGGAAACACTGTCGGCGGTCTTCAGTACGCCGTAGACTGACCAGGGCTGCCGGCCCAGTTCTGCAACCAACCAGCCCAACTGTACCGTGATGTAGGGCAGCGGCAGGGCCGCCACCATGATCCACAGAAACAGCTTGAAATCAACGAAATGCTTCCAGCGCGGGATAATTACCGCCAGCAGACAGATACCGATCATCAGGGTGCCCAGACCAACCATCAACCGGAAGCTGAGGAAGACCGGCAGCACGGGTGGACGCTCCTCCTTGGGGAACTCCTTCAGCCCCTTGATCTCGGCATTGATATCATGGTGTGCCAGGAAGCTGACCATGCCTGGTATCGAAACGGCTTCCACCGCGTTGCGTTCATTGGCCTCGTCAGGAATCAGCAGCATATGCATCGGCACCCGTGTACCGGTCTCCCAGACTGATTCCATGGCAGCAAACTTGGTGGGCTGCACCTTGGCGATCTCCACGGCGTGGAAGTCGCCGGTGGCCCCCACTGCCAGACCGGATAACAGACCAAACATGGCGGCGGTCTTGAAGGAACGGGTAAAAAAGTCGATCTCGTTCTTGCGCAGCAGATGCCAGGCCGCAATGCCCATCACAAAAAAGGCGGCCACCATATAGCCGGAGGTGACGGTATGCAGGAACTTGAACCAGCCGTAGGGGTTGGTGATCAGCGCCAGGAAATCGTTCATCTCGGCCCGGCCGTTACGCAACACAAAACCGACCGGCTTCTGCATCCAGCCGTTGGCCAGCAGGATCCAGAGCGCCGACAGGTTGGTGCCGAAGGCCACCAGCCAGATCGTAACGGCGTGGGCCTTCTTGGAGATCTTATCCCAGCCGAAGATCCAGACGCCGATGAAGACCGACTCAAGGAAGAAGGCCGCCGTGGCCTCGATGGCCAGCGGTGCGCCGAAGATGTCCCCCACATAGCGGGAATACTCGGCCCAGTTCATACCAAACTGGAACTCCTGAGTGATGCCGGTCACCACCCCCAGGGCGAAGTTGATCAGGAACAGCTTGCCCCAGAATTTGGTCATCCGCAGATAGGTCGGATCACCGGTGCGGACATACTTGGTCTCGAACCAGGCGGTCAGGACCGACAGGCCGAGGGTAAGGGGAACGAAGATGAAGTGAAACATGGTGGTGACTGCGAACTGCAGCCGGCTGAGGGCGAGGACGTCCATGCAACCTCCCGGATATGAAATGGTGCAGTCAGGTTGACTGCCGCTGGTAACTGTAGCGCAGTTTTATAAAAAAGCAAGAACAAAAAAGACCATTTTTATCCTATTGATCGACCGGCACCTACGCCACAAAATGAAAGAGCATGTTTTCACATGGTCACAGATAGGTCAGCGGATCGGAAAGCCCGGCTTCCTGGAAGCCTTTCAGCCGCAGCCGGCAGGAGTCGCAGCGGCCGCAGGAACGGCCATCCGGTGCAGGATCGTAGCAGGAATGGGTCAGGCCGTAATCAACCCCCAGCGCCGTTCCGCGCTGGATAATCTGGCCCTTGGTCAGATCGATCAGCGGTGTATGGATCGTGAAGCGGCCACTGCCCTCCACACCGGCCTTGGTGGCTACATTGGCGGTCTGCTGGAAGGATTCGATAAAGGCGGGGCGGCAGTCGGGATAGCCGGAGTAATCCAGAGCATTGACGCCGATAAAGATGTCGAAGGCCCCCAACACCTCGGCCCAGCCAACGGCAAAGGAGAGGAAGATCGTGTTACGGGCCGGCACGTAGGTAACCGGGATCTCGTCGCTCACTCCCTGCTTGGGCACCTCCAGATCGGCGGTCAGGGCGCTGCCGCCCATCTGGCGCAGGTCAAAGGAAACCACCAGGTGTTCCACGGCCCCCAGCCGCTTGGCATTAGCCTTGGCCAGTTCCAGCTCATAACGGTGCCGCTGACCGTAATCGAAGCTGATGGCGTAGGGACTGAATCCTTCGGCCTGGGCAATGGCCAGACAGGTGGTTGAATCGAGACCGGCGCTATACAGAACAACCGCCTTGCGCATGGTGCCTCCAGAAGGTGAGTATACTTCGCTGCAAGCATAGAGGGTCAGGGGGCATGGGTCAAGGGGCGATGCTGGCACAACCGCGTCGATTCATGCTACAGTGCCGCCATGGACGACCTGCGCCGCCACTACGAGCAGCACCCCTACCCCCGCTACCCGCTGCTGGCGTCATTACGACGCAAGGATGTCAAGCACCTCAGCCTGGCCGACCTCTGGCAGCGCCACAATGGCCGCGAGCTGCCGCAGGAGTTACGCCGCATCCTGGTTGCCGGCTGCGGCAGCTTCGCCCCCTACCCCTTCAGCCTGGCCAACCCCGCTTGTCAGATCACCGCCCTCGATCTTTCACAGGCCAGTATAAAGCGGGCGCGGCTGCACTGCCTGCTGCACCTGCGCTTCAACGTGGACTTCATACTAGGCGACCTGCTGGATCCAAGCGTGGCGACTGGCCCCTTTGGCCTGATCGACGCCTATGGGGTGCTGCATCACCTGCCCGATCCGTTGGCAGGCCTAATGGCCCTGAAACAGCGGCTGACACACAACGGCCTGCTGCGGGTCATGCTTTACAGCCACGGCGCCCGCCGGGGGACCGAGGCAGCCCGACGGGCGTTGCGTCGACTGGGCATCACGGATGTCGCCAGCCTAGAGGCGCTCTATGATCGCCTGCCCAAAGGGTCGCGGCTGGCCCGGCGACTGGCCGAGACACCTGAAGGGAACACCGACCACGGCCTGGCCGACGCCTTTCTGCACCCCCAGGTCACCACATACCGGGTTGCCCAGCTGGCTGGACTGGTTGCAAAGAGCGGCCTGGAGCTGCTGACCTTCTGCCACCCAAACGCCCTGAGCGACCCTTGCCAGGAATGGCAACGCTTGGCAGGCCTGGAGGAGAATGGAACCCTCGATGACAACTACGTGCTGCTGCTGCGTAACGCCACTCCTGCTCCTCAACGTTCCCCTGCAGCCCGCAACCGATAAACACCGGTAAAAAAAGCAGAATAAACTGGACTCTCCCGGCATCAATCAGCTATAAAATTGCGACCATCTGGCGCACCTTGTCATCAAAGGCTTTACGACTGCATGCATAAACCCCGTCACCATATGGCGTCCGTCCTGCTTTCCTGTCTAATCGGCGCCGCACTGCTGCTCAGCATCGCCGCACTGCAGCACCTGTTTGTCTCGCACGTACCGCTGATCCCCCGCAACTTCGTCATACCGGTTCTGGTGGGCGCCTCCATCGGGCTGTTTATCGGCCTGTACCATCGGCGCCTGCTGCAGCGGGAAGACCGACTGCAGGAGGCCTACCACGATATCTGGCAATCGGCCTACTACGACCAGCTGACCGGCCTGCCCAACCGGACCCTGCTGCTTGATAGGCTACGGCAGGCCGTGGCCAATGCCTGCCGTCATCAACAGACCCTTGGTGTGCTGCTGCTGGATATCGACCGCTTCAAACGGATCAACGAAAGCCTGGGTCACACCCTGGGCGACCAGCTGATCCTGCTGGTGGCTGAGCGTATCTCCAGCTGCATCCGCGACAGCGACAGCGTTGCCCGGCTGGGTGGCGACGAATTCGTGCTGCTGATGCCTGACCTTAAACACCCCGACGATGTGGCCTTGGTGGCCAACAAGATACTGACTGCGGTGGCCCAGCCGATCGAGCTGGAAGGTCAGGAGGTATTCTGCAGCTGCAGCATCGGCATCATTTTGGCGCCACTGGACGGTGATGATGGAGACACCATTCTCAAACATGCCGACATCGCCATGTACAAGGCTAAAGACGCCGGCGGCAACTGCTACCGCTTCTACTCCTGGTACATGAACCAGCAAGCCGTTGAACGTCTGGCCATGGAGGCCAATATGCAGCGGGGGTTGGAGCGTGGCGACTTCTTCCTGCATTACCAGCCACAGATTGATCTGCGCTCAGGAAGGATTGTGGGGGTGGAGGCGTTGCTGCGCTGGCAGGCCCCCAACATCGGACCGATCTCGCCGGAGCTGTTCATCCCCCTGGCGGAGGAAACCGGCTTTATCATCCCGCTTGGGGAATGGGTGCTGCGCAGTGCCTGTCAACAGGCCGTCAACTGGCAACGTCAGGGCCTGCCTCCGACCCGGATGGCGGTCAACCTTTCGGTCCGTCAGTTCCGCCAGAAGGATCTGGTGCAGACCGTGGCTAACGTGCTTGCAGAAACCGGGCTTAAGCCCTCCCTGCTGGAGTTGGAGCTGACTGAAAGCTGCTTTGTCGAGCGTCCCAACGAGGCGATGGCCGTCTTGCATGAGCTGAGTCGTATGGGGGTCAACCTGTCAATCGACGACTTCGGCACCGGCTACTCGTCGTTGGCCTACTTAAAGCTCTGCCCAATCAACCACCTCAAGATCGCGATTCACTTCGTGCGCGACATCACCACTAACCCCGACGATGCCGCCATTGCCGAGGCGATCATCGCCATGTCACACGCCATGGGAATCCGCGTGATTGCTGAAGGGATCGAAACCACTGAGCAGCAATCATTTCTGGTGAACAAGGACTGCGACCTGGCCCAAGGCTTCCTGTTTGCACGTCCAATGCTGCCCGAAAAGATCGCCCCCCTGCTGGCAAAGGGTGAATCTGGCCAGTCTGCCTTCAGTGAAATCCTCAGCCCGCAACCGGCGCTTTTCTAATCACACCCACGGTCAAGCACCTGCTTGACCTCAGCCGCGCATCACCTGCCCCGTGGACTGAGCTCCTTGCAGCGTCCCAGCGTACAGGCGCCGGTCATACGGCGGATGTCATCCAGCGTCCGCCCTCCATCACGCATGGCCTGCCGGATAGTGCCGGCGGTCACGACACTGCAGAAGCAGACCAGTTCGTCATCGTTGATCATCGTTTGACACCTTTCCCCTTCACCAGACTCGACGTGCGCTCCGCTTCATGCACGACAATCTGTTCCGCCAACCCGACCATCTCCAGCACCTCCGGGTGCCGTAGCGAATAGTAAATCTTCAGGCCGTCCTTGCGCTGCTTGAGGATACCGCTCTTCAGCATGGTTTGCAGATGGCGCGAGGTGTTGGACTGCTCATGGCCGATGGCCGGAAAAATCTCGCAGACGCAATGCTCACCATCCCGCAACAGCTTGATGATCCGCAAACGGGTGGGCTGGGCCATGGCCTTCAGTATATCAGCACACAGATCAAGTGCTTCCATGGCCTACTGTTTTCCAGCCGGCAACAGACCCAGCTCTTCCATGAAGTCAGCCGCCGTATCGCCCCGCAGGTTCTCGGCCAGTCCGGTCAGGCCATCGGTCAGATAGCGGGCGTTGTAGCCTTTGGTGCGCAGGTAAGCCATGGCGAGGGAAGAACGATCCTTGTGGGGGCAGGCGGTCACGATAATCTTGTCCTTGGGCAGCTCCTTGTAGCGCTTGGGCAGCTCGTTCAGCGGGATGAACAGACCGAAGCCCATCCGCCAGGCCCTGGTCTCCTCCGGGAAGCGGATATCCACCAGCACCGCCTTTTTCTCGGCTAGTAGCTTGATCAGCTTTTTACTGTCGGTCTTCATGTCAGCCCTGGTGTCATAATCAAAACTGGTCAGGAAACGGTCAAAGGCCTCTTCAGCCGCAGCAGCTGGGAGTACGGTACAGCTCAGGATCAGCAGTGACAGGATGATGATTCTTGGCATGGGTTTTTCTCCTTTGTGGTGTAGTGAAACAGTATGTATGCTGCTTGTTAACGTGGTTACTTTTTCTCGCCCACCAAAATAACCTTCAGAATCTCAATCGGCAACTCGCCCCGATCATCACTTATCTTTTTCAAGGTATCGCTGGCGGCCATCTTAATTCCCTTACCAGCAAGCTTGTTGCTGATGACCGCCTGATCAAGACGGAACTCCTGACAGATGTCAGCCAGCGTCTTGCGTCCGACACCCTTACCCTCAAACTGCTGCTGCACCAGTTCGGCAGTCCAGAGCGACGCTGCGGCTGGCGGCTGAGCTGGGGCAGCAACCGATGGGGCTGAAGCTTGCGTAATAGAAGCAGCAGGCAACGGTGGCCTGACGTCAGCCACATTCTGCTCCAGCGGCTGTAAAAGCCTGTAGATTTTGGCCGGTGATGTACCGTTATTCCTGGATATGTCCAGCAACTTTTGATCGGGGCCGCTGACCGCAATCCCCTGTTTTTTCAACTCGGCAAGTGCCGGCTCCAGCTCAATATCCACCTTCTGCAGGAAGCTTTTCAGCGGCAACAACTCGGCGTGGCTGATAACCGGCTCATCCTCCTCTGTCTTGACCCATGAGTCTTTGACGTATTCGTTCAAATCCAGAATATAGCTGAGCGGAGGGGTCTTGTAGATACCGCCGATGGTGCAAAAAAGCGTGATCACTGCTGCCACAGCCAGCTCAGCCTTCAGAGCCAAAGCCTTGCTGACCTTGTCCTGGAAGTAACTGACCAGCGCCCGCCAGTTAAGCCAGGTGTGCCACAGGCCAGCCAGTGCAAACAGCAGACTGGTCGTGATGTGCATATCTCCCCACTGAGTTTTACTGATCCCCAGAAAGGTCCAATCAAGCCAGTAGGCGATCCTGCCCTGGGGGGTGATGAACAGAATCACACCGGAGACAGTCATGATCAGAAAACTTAAAGCTGTTAGTAGCGAGATGAATCCCCGCAGATGCAAACGAACTGTTTGTTGGTCAGACATGGCCGGTTCCTTTACTGAAACTACGGTTTTTCGTACGGCTCCATCGGCAGCCCGGCCTTGACCCAGGGTACAATGCCGCCTGTAACGTTGTAGACTTTTTTGTAGCCTGACCTGACTAGAAACTGTGTGGCCGGTACGGTGCGGTTGCCCACTCGGCAAATCAGGATCACCGGTTTATCCAGCGGTACCAGTTGCTTCACTTTCTTGATCCAACCATCCGGATCAACCACCCGCCGCTGTTCATCAAACAGCATTAACAAATGACTGTCCGGCACGATTCCGGTCTGGCGCCATTCCGGTTCGGTGCGGATGTCTATCAAGGTGGCACCCTTTTCAAGCAGTGCTGCCAGCTCCTGATTGGTAATGTTGGTAACGCCGGCCTCGGCGTTCATGGTCAGCATTTGCATAAGCAGCACCAGCGCAGCAATGGTTTGAACAAAAAAACGCACCGCACAACCTCCCTTACCAGGCGCTATACAACAACCAGATCCCAACGCAGGCCACCACCACGCCACCCAGGCGCTTGGTCCAGCTGGAAAAGTTGACGAGCCCCTGCCGCTTGACAAAGGCCTCGATGAAGCCGGTAAAGGTTCCGGCAACCAGCATCAGCAGACAGTGGCCGACTGCATAGGTGAACAGCAGGGCAGCACCGTACAACATCTGCCCCTTGGTGGCTACGTAGGTCAGGATCACCACCAGCACCGGCGTGGCGCAAGGTGAAGAAACCACCCCGAAGAACAGCCCCAGCATGAAAGAGCCGACCATCCCGCCCTGCTTCGGCTTGAACTCCCGCTTGATCGGCAGTCGGATCTCGTACAGGCCGATCATCTGGCCTCCCATGACCAAGGCCACAATACCGGCGGCCACGTACCACCAGCCCCCCATGGTGCCAAACATGGTGCCCAGCAAACCGGCAGCCAAGCCGAAGGCGGTAAAGGTCAGCGACAACCCCAGAATAAAGGCTAGGGAGTAACGGAACGCCTTGGCCCGGTCACCATCGGCATAGCCCCCCACAAAGCCGACCACCAGCGGAATGGTTGCCAACACGCAGGGGGAAGCCGACGACAGCACGCCGGCCAGGAAGACCGCCCCAAAGGCCAGGATCGGGTAGAGGGTGACGATCTGTTCGATATTGTCCAGAAAGGTCATCTCACCCCCAGCTTTTTAAAGGTATCGATAATCGGCTGACGGTCCATAAACCCGATATGGCGACCAGCCTCTTTGCCCTTGGCATCAAAGAATATCTGGGTGGGGATCATCTGCACCCGGTAGCGGCTGCCGATCGAGCGATCCTGCCAGACATCGACGAAGATCACGTTAGCGCGTCCCCGATATTCTTTTTCCAACTGTTCCAGAATCGGGGCCATTTTCTTGCAGGGAATACAGCTGCGGGCGCCAAAATCAACCAAGGTGGGGCGACCGGAGGCCAAAGCAGCGCGGATGGTGAGTTCATTGCCCGAAGGCAGCTCAGCCCAGGCGCTGGTGGCCAGCAGCAGACCGCAGACAACCAGCAGCAGCCGCATCACAACATCCCCGCAATCTCTTGCGGTGTGGCCAGACGGCCTGAAAACAGCACCGTGCCGTCCTTGACCAGGGCCGGGGTACTCATCACACCGTACTTCATGATGGTGGCGATATCCTCCACCTTGACCAGTTCAGCCTGTTTACCGCTGATAGTCAGCGCCTTTTGCACATTTTCATACAGGGTCTTGCACTTGGCACAGCCGGTGCCCAACACTTCCAGTTTCATGGTCTTGCTCCTTTGCGTGGATTTTTGTCCGATTAGCGCTCGTGACCGCAGCAAGCAGCCTGCCGCTCCTGATGCTGCAATGGCTTGATCAGGGGGCCGCCGTTGCAGTCGCTGCATTCCAGCTGGATGGTGGTGTGGGTGATGTGAAAGTCATGTTCCAGGCGGTGTTCAAGTTGGTGCAGCAGCTGGCTTCTCTGCCCCTCAAAGCCAGGCTCAACCTCCACATGTACCGACAGGGCGGTGATATGGGAGCAGACCGACCAGATGTTCAGGTGGTGCAGATCGCGAACCCCCTCGACGCCTCGGATAACCTCGGCCACCTGCTTGATATCCAGCCCCCGCGGCGAGCCCTCCATCAGGATATGCACCGACTCCCGCAGTATCCGGCCAGCGCCGGTCAGGATCAGCAGGCCGATGGCGGCCGACAGCAGGGCATCCAGCACAAACCAGCCGGTGTAGTACATGATGATGCCGCCGATGATCACCCCCACCGAGGCCGCGGCATCGCCCAGCACATGCAGAAAGGCGCTTCTGACGTTCAGGTCGTGGTGACTGTGGCTGTGCAGGGTCTTGGCAGCCAACAGGTTCATCACCAGGCCGATCACGGCGATCACCAGCATCGGTCCGCTCTTGACCGGCTGCGGCTCGCCAAAACGCCCCCAGGCCTCATACAGGATACCCAAGCCCATCAGAAAGACGGTCAGGCCGTTGATGAAGGAAGCGAACACTTCGGAGCGATGAAAGCCGAAGGTGTGCCGTTCCGAGGTGGGCAGACTGGCCAGCTGCACCGCTGCCAGCGACAGTACCAGGGCGAACAGATCAAGAAAGACATGGGCCGCATCGGACAACAGGGCCAGCGAATTGGTCCAGAGGCCGCCCACCACCTCGGCCACCAGCGTCACGGCGGTCAGGGCGATGGCGATCTTGAACCGGGCAGTCAAACGACTGTCAATCGAAACACTCATCGAATCACCTGTGGGCAACTGCAAGCCCTGTTACGTGGTCCATCAGTACATTGCATTCAGCAACCAGCCAACAATCGTAAAAGCGGTTAACAACATCAAAAACACGATCGCCAGCAACCGCCACTGCATGACCTGCTTCAGCATCACGAACTCCGGAAAGCTGGCCGCAACGGTGCTCATGCAAAAGGCCAGGGTCGTACCAAGCGGCAGCCCTTTCACAATCAGGCTCTCCATCACCGGTATAATGGCCGTGGCATTCGAATACAGCGGTATGCCGATCAGGGTCGCCACCGGCACCGACCACCACTGCCCGGCGCCAAGGTGGGCCTCAAACCAGGTATCAGGCACAAAACCGTGCAGGGCCGCTCCTGCTCCCACACCGACAATTACCCAAACCCAGATGCGGCCAAACACCTCTGCCAGTTCACGCTTAGCGAACTCATGGCGTTCCTGCATGGTAAAGCGCTTCTTCTCACCGGCCGCTACGTGGGCATGCTGCCCATCCTCATAGACCTTGCGGGCAAAGCCCTGCAGCAGCCGTTCGGCCTTGATCGCATCCAGGAACATACCGCCGGCAATCCCCACGCCAAGGCCGATCAGCACGTACAGCAACGTGATCTTCCAGCCCACCAGGCTCAGCAGCAGGACAACCGCAATCTCGTTGATCAGAGGAGAAGTCAGAAGAAAGGCCATGGTCATGCCGACCGGGATACCGGCGGAGATGAACCCCAGAAACACTGGGATGCTGGAACAGGAACAAAACGGGGTGATCGCCCCGAAGCCCGATCC
The DNA here is from genome assembly GCA_002383415.1 of Geobacter sp. UBA4074. Taxonomy (GTDB): domain Bacteria; phylum Desulfobacterota; class Desulfuromonadia; order Geobacterales; family Pseudopelobacteraceae; genus Trichlorobacter. The sequence continues at coordinate 6,839 of DFYU01000007.1, read as the reverse complement.
CAGAAAATAGCCGACCAGCCGGTGCTTGCCGGCCAGGTAGCCACGCACCCGCTCCACCGGCAACGATATCCGCACCAGGGCAATCAGGTAGATCATCACAATCAGCAGGAAAAAGATCTTGGCCGTATCCTCGACAAAAAAGCTGAGCGCCTGGCCCACACGGGACTGCGAGGACAACCCCACCAGCCCATAGACCAGCCAATCGGCGGCATCCTTGAAAAAAGACAACATATCCTTCGAACTCCTTTACGTGGCGCTGCCAATACATGATTGAACAATCATATACTCCTCAATCAGGACAGCGTCAATCCGAAAGACGGACAGCCGATCAGCAGCCATTCTGCCTTAGTTCAAGATATGAAGTCCCTCTTCAAGCAGCACCACATCGGTTGCAGAGCCGACTCGCAGGTCAAGTTTCTGGGCCAGACGGAACGGCACCAACAGATGCAACGGCAGCTCCTGCCCGGCAAAAGCGGCCGTGATCCGCACCTCATCCCCCAGCTCCAGAATCCCCCTAACCGTTATACGCAACTGATTGTGACTGGCTGGCAAGGAGCCTTGCCCCGCCGCCCGCAGCCTGATGGCGCTGTTGGGGACCATCCAGCGCACACGGCTGCCGGGAGCCCACCTGGCATCAAGTCGACAGGCCAGCAGATGGTCGCCGGAACGGAACCAGGTCAGCCCGGCCTGTTCATCGTGGCGTAACAGTTCGCCATCAAACAGGTTACGGATGCCCAGCAGCCGTGCTGCGGCTTCATTAACCGGGCGCGTCAGAATCTCACGGGGCTGACCACTCTGCAGGGTTTTACCATGGGAAAGCAGAGTCATCCGGTCGGCCAGCAGCAGGGCCTCACCCAGGTCGTGGGTAACCATGATGATCGGCAGTGAAAGTTCCCGCTTCAGCTCAGCCAGCTCAATGTAGAGGGTTTCGCGGGTTGCACGGTCAACTGCGGCAAACGGCTCGTCGAGCAGCAGCATCGATGGTTCCCGGGCCAGGGCGCGGGCCAGGGCCACACGCTGCTGCTGTCCGCCTGACAACTCGGCCGGACGACGTTGTTCAAGGCCGGCCAGATGGACCCGAGCGAGCCACTCACGGGCACAGGGCTCACGCTTGTGGTCCGGAAGGTGGTGCAGGCCTGCCAGTATATTGGCCAGCGCCGTCATGTGCGGAAACAGGCCGTAGTGCTGCGGTACGAAGCCGACATGCCGCTGCTGGGGGCTGCGCCAGATGCCCTGCGCCTGGTCATACCAGCAGCTGTCGCCGCAGATGATCTGGCCGGCAGCAGGCCGGGACAGCCCAGCGATCATCCGCAACAGGGTAGATTTGCCGCTGCCTGAAGGCCCCACCAGGGCCAGCAGCTGCCCCCCATTGCAACTGAACGTCGCATCCAGGAAAATGGGGCTGTGCTGCTGGATGGTCAGACAAAAATCAGCGCCGTGGCAGGACATGCCGCCTCCCTGCTGGCCGTGCCCAACCACCGGCCACCGCCAGCACGGCCAGTGAAAGCAGCAACAGCAGCAACGACATGCTGCCAGCTGCGTTGAAATCAAAGGCCTGCACACGATCGTAGATGGCGATGGCCACGGTTCTGGTTTCGCCCGGTATGTTGCCTCCCACCATCAGCACCACGCCAAATTCACCCAGGGTATGGGCAAAGGTCAGCACCATGCCGGTCAGCACACCTGGCCAGGCCAGCGGCAGCTCCACCGTGAGCAGCGTCCGCCAGAAGCCCATGCCGCAGCAGGCGGCGGCATCACGCAGTTCCTGCGGTATCGACTCAAAGGCGCGATTGACCGGTTGCACTGCAAAGGGGATGTTGACGATCAGCGAGGCCAGCAGCAGGCCGGAGAAATGAAAAACCAGTGGCTGCCCGAAAAACCGCTCCCACCACTGGCCGATCAGCGAGCTGCCCCCTAGGCCGGTTAAAAGGTAATAGCCCACCACCGTGGGGGGCAGCACCAGCGGCAGGGCCAGCATGGCCTCTACCAGCGATTTACCGACAAAGTGACGATAGGCCAGCCAGCGCCCGACAATGATCGCCAGCGGCAGCAGCAGCAGCACGGTAAGCCCGCCCAGCTGCAGCGACAAGACCAGGGCCGGCCAATCCATCAGGCCCCCTCACCCGGCAGAACAAAGCCGTAACGACGCATGATCGCACGGGCGTGCGGCTCCTGCATGAAACGGTAGAAGGCTTCGGCAGCCTGATCGGCCCTGGTGAGCAGCACCATCCGTTGCCTGAGCGGACTGTGCAGACGCTCGGGGATCAGCAGATAGCGCAAGAGCGGCTGTAGTTGGGGGGAGAGCGCCAGCGAAAGGGCGATGATACCGCCGTCGGCCGAACCGCTGAGCGCAAACTGGGCAGCCTGCGACACGTTTTCACCCAGGATCAGGCGCGGCCGCACCGCCTCCCAGCTGCCTACCCGGCGCAGCGCCTCTTCTGCCCGGCGGCCATAGGGCGCATGTTCCGGGTTGGCAATGGCGATCCGCCGCAGACGGCCTGCCGCAATCTGGGCAGGTAAGCCTTCCAGACCGGCATCAAGGGTAAGGCGGGAGGCTGTCGGCACCACCAGCACGATCCGGCCAACGCCATAGAGACTGCCCCGATCACGGGTGAACCCGTCGTGATGCAGGCTGAGCACATACTGTTCATCGGCTGAGAGATAGAGCTGGTAGGGGGCGCCGTTGCGAATCTGGGTGGCGATCACACCTGAAGAACCGTAGGTGATCCTCGGCCGGTGGCCGGTTTTCTGCTGAAAGGCCTGTGCGATTTCATCAAGGGCGAATTTGAGGTCGGAGGCAGCGGCAATGCTGGGCTCGGCAGCTACGGCCGGGGCCGTCCACAGGAACACGGCCAGCACCAGACACCAGGCTAGCCGTTGCACTGCCAGGTCCGACTGTCGGCCGGTCATGGGGCTGTGACCCCCCGTTGCCGGAGCGCCGCCTCAATCCCTTTCCGTAGCAGCTCGGGAGTCAACTCCTCATAGACGCTTCCGCCACACTGCACGGTGCGGCAGCTGGTGTCGGAGCCGGTCAGGCAACTGCAGGAGGGGCAGTCTGATACGCCGCTGGTTGCCGCCAGCAGTTCTTCCAGCGGTATGCCGTTGATCAGCACCAGGTTTGACTCGTTGATCCGGTCTTCGTCCAGCAAGGTTTCCTGCAGCTCAAACAGCACGCCTTGTGCGGCATAATCGCTCAGCACCTGTTTGAGGTTGGCGCCGGTATCGCCGCAGCGATCACAGGTGGCGCCGGCCTTGTCGTAGTGCCGCCATTCCACCCTGATCGGTGCCGCCACAGCCTCAATACGATCACCCGGCCTGATAACACCGGGCCTGACCACCTTGACAAAGATGCCTTCCTTGGGCATGACGCAGTCGCCAGCCTGATAAAAGATGGCACAGCGGGTGTGGCATTCCTTGCCGATCTGTGTCACCTCCAGCAAGGTTTCACCGATCGCCAGGCGGCTGCCGATCGGCAGGCTGACCAGATCAATCCCGCTGGTGGTGATGTTTTCGGCAAAATCGCCGGTGGTGACATCCAGTCCCAGGGCGCGCATCTTATCGATACTCTCCTGGGCCAAAAGACTCACCTGCCGGTGCCAGTTGGCGGCATGGGCATCCCCCACAATTCCGTGATCGACCCGCAGCTCGACCTGTGCAACCGGCTTTTTGCGCTCTCCCTTGTTGGCACTGATACAGACTGCCACCACCTCTGCCATCGCGCTATCCTCCTATCTGAGCCATGCTGAAGTTACTGTGTTCATACTCGCCACACCGGATACCATGCCCCTCCGGCTTGCTGGCCACAATCTTCTGCAGGGTTCTGCAGAGACCTGCTGCGTCGGGGGGGCGCAGAAAGGGAGTCAGGTCAACCTTTTGATCGCTGAACAGACACCCTTTGGCCTGCCCTCTGGCAGTGACCCGTATCCGGTTGCAGTTCGTGCAGAAGTGACCCGATATGGCGGTGATGATACCGATGCTGCCGCTGGCGCCGGGGATACGATGGTCCTGGGATGGCCCGGCAAAAACACCTTTGTCTACGGTTTCAAGCGGATGCCGCTCTCTGATCCGCTGCAGCACTTCCTGACCGGAAAAACAGAACCGCTGCCAGCCGTCTTCCTTAACAGCCGGCATGTATTCGATAAATCTGACGCTGCAGCCCCGTGTACGGGTCAGTTCAACAAAGTCGTGGATCTCGTCATCATTGATGCCACGCATGATGACGACGTTTATCTTGGGAGGGGCAAACCCGGCTGTCACGGCTGCATCAAGTCCGGCCAGCACGTCCCGCAGGTTACCGCCACGGGTGATCTGACGGAACCGGTCAGGTTTCAACGAATCGAGGCTGACATTCAGACGTTGCACACCAGCCCGGTAAAGATCACCAGCCATCTGCTCAAGCAGCAAACCGTTGGTGGTAAGCGCCAGGTGGCGCAGACCGGGAAGAGCGGCAACCGAAGCCAGAAAAGGAATGATCCCGGCACGCACGGTCGGCTCACCGCCGGTGATCCTGATCTTCTCGATGCCCAGTTGTACGGCGCAGCCGGCTATCTGCAGCAATTCTTCATAGCTCAGCACACCGCTGTGGCCGACATCCTGCACCCCTTCCGCCGGCATGCAGTAGAAGCAACGCAGGTTGCAGCGATCGGTTACCGACAGGCGCAGATAGTTGATCCGTCGATTGAAGGAATCAATCAGGTTTCCCGAGCCAGCTGTTTTCATGGCAACCAACCAATAGCTGGCGATACCGGACTTCTTGCCGGGATACCATTCCCCACTTCGCCTGCATCGCCGCAACCACCCCTGTTCATCCTGCTACTCCTCGCCGCTGTCACTTCTACCGGCCGGATTTATCAGCCACCTGTTTCTGACCCGCCGCCTTTGAAGTGCATGCTACACAAAAGATCCTGTCCACACAAACAGATATCGCTTCTTGAATTTACCCATTGCCGATGCGTAACAGGGTATCAGAGGTTACAGGAAGCATCAGCAGACGGTTTAAACCATCTGCGCTGAAACCAAAAGGCCACATGCACCAGGCCGATCATCACCGGCACCTCCACCAGCGGTCCAATCACCGCCGCAAAGGCTGCACCTGAATTGATGCCGAACACGGCGATGGCCACGGCTATCGCCAGTTCAAAGTTATTACTGGCGGCGGTAAAGGCCAGGGTGGTGGTCTTGCTGTAGTCGGCCCCCAGCTTTTTACCCATCAAGAACGAGACCATAAACATCACCACAAAGTAAATTCCCAACGGGATGGCAATCCGCACCACATCCAGCGGCAACTGCACGATCAGATTGCCTTTCAGGCTGAACATCACCACGATGGTGAACAGCAGGGCGAGCAAGGTCAGCGGGCTGATCCTCGGCACTACTTCCCGATGGTAACGTTCCTTGCCCAGCAGCTTGACCCCGATCAGGCGGGTCAACGCACCGGCGATACAAGGGATGCCCAGATAGATAAAGACGCTTTCGGCGATCTGACCGATGCTGATGTTGACGTCCATCCCCTTTAGGCCGATCACAGGTGGCAGCACGGTGATGAAGAACCAGGCGTAGACGCTGTAGAACAACACCTGGAAGATGCTGTTAAAGGCCACCAGTCCGGCGGCGTACTCGGTATTGCCCTTGGCCAGCTCGTTCCAGACGATCACCATGGCGATGCAGCGGGCCAGGCCGATCATGATCAGACCCACCAGATACTCCGGCTTGTCCGGCAGCAGCAGGGCGGCCAGCACAAACATCAGCACCGGGCCGATCAGCCAGTTCTGCAGCAGCGAGATGCCCAGGATCTTCTTGTTCTGAAAGACCTCCGGCACCTCCTCGTACTTCACCTTGGCAAAGGGTGGATACATCATCACGATCAGGCCGATGGCAATCGGGATATTGGTGGCCCCGACCTGAAAGGAGTTGATGAACGTCTCGGTGCCAGGCACCAAATAGCCCACCCCGACTCCCAGGGCCATGGCAGCAAAGATCCACAGGGTTAGCCAGCGGTCGAGCAACGAAAGATGCGACGCGATGCGCTCGGACATGCCCCCCTCCTTTTTTACTTCACAGGAATCAGCTTTTATCATAATATCTGCCTAAGCGGATGCATATAGAATAAAAAATATATTCGGATAGTTAGATGCATCTCTTTTCATACTGATAGGCCAACAGACGCGCGCGATCTTCGACCGCTTCCGGGAGAGCGACACAACGGAGACGCAACAGCGCAACCAGATCACAGTGCAGGGCATCCAGGCCAGAGCGCAGTGAATAGTACATCCAGACCCCACCCCGACGGTCACTCAACCAACCGACGTTTTTCAGGTAGGCTAGGTGGCGCGATACCGTTGATTGGGGTAGTTCCAACGCCGTCATCAAGTCACAGACGCACAGTTCGCCGTGATCCGAAAGCAGCAATAGAATTCTCAAGCGGGTCTCATCGGCCAGAGATTTGAATATTTTGGCTGCCGTCAGCATGGCCAAACTATAGGACTCCAACAAACAAGCGTCAAGAATGTTGCAGGCGTTTAACGTAGTTTTTATGGAGCTGTATCAGACCTGACACACAGCACGACACCGAAAGGGGGAAACGCTATGGAGATTAATCGCAGGGATTTTCTCAAGGTGACAGCGGCAGCCGGCGCAGTGGCAACCGTGGGACTACCAAAGCTGAATGCTTTTGCAGCCCATCATGGCCCAAAGACCGGGGCAAGCGCAGGGGAGTGGATCCCTTCCACCTGCCAGGGCTGTACCGCCTGGTGCCCGGTGGAGTTCTTCGTGCAGGACAACCGGATCACCAAGGTGCGAGGCAACCAGCTCAGTAAGGCCAACAACGGCTACTGCTGCCC
>DFYU01000102.1 GCA_002383415.1 Geobacter sp. UBA4074 | reverse complement strand
CACATAACCCTGTGACCAACGCAGTCCTGCAAGACTGCTTGCAACTGCTGCATACCTATCATTCATTCATCAAGGCTCAGGTGGAGGGGACCGCAACCCCCGAAAAACCAGCCTCAAACGCAAACTAAAGGATTGTTGGCCCGACCACCAACAGTAACCAGCCCACACAGTTGGGCATATTACTAACCAAGGGCAGGGTCTACACCCGCCCAGAAAGTAGGCTTCAAACATGGCAACTGCCAACATCCCGCCCGACCTCCGGGCAAAAATCGACCAGTTCAAGGCTCTACAACCCGAACCCAACCCCCAACCCATGTCCACTGCTGAGGTCATAGATTACGCCATCGCCTCAACCACCAAGGCTTTTTCGGCAGAAATTGACGCCTTAAAAAAACGCCTCCGCAACGAAAACAGGGCCAACCGCAGGAACAAAGCCGCTTTGCTGGAGCTTTCCCAGCAAGTCGATACCCTCACTAAAACCCTGCAAGGCCCATCCTTGCCCAAGGGCTTTAAGCCATCGCAAGAACTGGTCAAAAAGCAGGATCAGCTCCAAGACTTGCAAGCCGAGGTCACCAAATTGACCAAAGCCGAGACTCACCACTACCAGCAAGCAATGCTTGAAGAAATCAGCCGCAGGAACTCAAAAGCGGTAACTGCTGGGGAATATCGCAGGGCGTTGGATGGTAGCTATAGCGCAGCGATTACCGCCATCAAAACCAAGCGCGAAGAGGTGGAGCGGGAGGGCTTGACGTTCATTTATGGCGCTGGGGTTGAGGTCAAAGGCCTCTATGACCCAGACGACGCCACATTCTTCACTTTTGAGGCCATTACCGACCGTTACTTGGAGTATCAGGGCGCGAAGTTTCAAATTAAGCGCGCTGAACTGTCCCCCATCAGTGCCGGGAACCTCTACCACCTGCAACTGCTGCACTAGAGCGCCCGCAGGGCGCGGGGNNGGGGAGGGCTTGCGCCCTCCCCATCAACTTAACTGGAGACAAACACATGGTAATCATATCGCTACCCATACCGGGCACCAACCAGACCGCAGACGTAACCCTAGATGCCGCCAATTATGCCCGACTCACTGCCGAGGGCTGGACCCCGGCAATTGTTCGGCGGGGTGGCCTGCTCTATTGCCGTATCCATCGCCCCATCCCCGGCACCTCTCGCCCCAACACGCGCCACCAATGGGACTACCTGCACCGCTGGGTTGCAGGTCTGGCTCCCGGCGATCTGCGCGCCGCGCACCATGTTGGGCATCTATGTGATCCTCTTGCGGGCTTGAATTGTACTGCCGAAAACATCCAGATCATGACGCCCTCCGAGCACGCCTCGCATCACGGGTATGCACGCAAACATCAGGGACCAGTCATCTATTACTACCACTAAGGAGCAACAACCATGTCAATCGAATACATCGTACATTATCGTTTCAACCCTCAGTTCGGTGGCCCTAAAGCCGGTCAAGTCGGAGTCACCGCCGCTTCTGAGCAAGCCGCCTGCAAAACTGTCTGGTCAATGATCGTGCGGGACAACCCCGGTCTTGACCTAGACCGCGCTGACATCACCGTCGCCGCTTCCCCATGCAACCTAGTGGCGGCTGCATAATGCCGTCAACCTTCACCACTCAGGGTAACCACCAGTTCACAACCAGCGACGTGGTGGAAGTGTTCACTGCCGACGACCTGACCAACATCACCACAGGCGATCAGATCACGGACACTGACGGCAACCGCTACACCATTGCCGACCGGGTACAGGTCCGCAGATCACCACCGCTGTACCGTCTGACACTCGCTAGGACGTAGCCGCACAACGCACAGAGAGGGGCTAGGAGCTGTTTTTAGCCCTAGCCCCTCACCCATACACCCCAAAAAATGAAACAAGCCCAGAAAGGCAACCATGACCCTGACCCGATACCAAAAACAGGAACTCCTCCACCATGTCAGCGCACTCTGTCCGTTCTGCTCGACGGTCTTCAACCTGACCGACTCCAGCCACGTAGTTGTTGCCGATAAGACGCCCACGAAATACAGGCGTAAAGCGGTTGTAGAAGAGTTTGAAGCGTTGGAGGAACTTGACAATCTTGACGAAGCTATTGAGCATTAAATAGATAACTAGCTGTAAATACATAACTTTTGTTGACTTTAAGCCTGCTAGCACTTAGGATGCCACCATCAAAACTACTGGAGGTTCCACCATGCAACCAGCTCCCACAGGCGATCTAGCGCCCTGTCAGTCGTGCGAGTACCATTTGGCTAATGCCGGTAACGGTTTAGCCACCCACCTGACTGCATGGTTCAGGGATGTTGGTATAGCGTCTATAGATCAGGCTGGAGCAATGGAGACCATTCAGTCACTCGCCTGTAGTGGGGCTGTTGATTGCCCAGCGTGTTGGGGCTGGGGATAGCCCCCCCCCCATTTCTGCAATTGCCCGGATTCACGGCAATTGAAAAGGGGCCAGAAATGGCCCCTTTTACTTTACCTCTATTCACTCAGCGGATCACCGCAGCATTGCATTACGTACCGCCGCTGCCGTCCATTGTTTTCCTCTAGGAGTGGTTACACCAATTCTATTGAGTTCAGCAGCCACGCCGCGCAATGACAACCCCTGACCCTGTAGACCAGCAATCGTCGGCTTCACCTTGGCTGCATATTCATCGGCATCGGCCCTGATTGTCGCAACTCCCATCTTGCTGTATTCAGCAGCCTTGCTGCGGTCAAGGTTATTGGTGCCCAGCTTCACGCCCCTTGCCTTGGCAGCAGCAAGCGCCGCCTTGGTGCGGCTGCTGATTAGTTCACGTTCCCTCTGCCCTAGTGCCCCGTAGATGTGGATGGTAAACGAATCGCAGTTGGGCATATCGGCAACCACAAAGTCAACCTTGCTCTTCTGTAGAGACGTGATGAAATGTAGGTCACGGCTTAACCGATCTAGTTTGCCGACCAGCAGCTTACCACCGATCAGATTAGCATGCTGCATTGCTGCAATCAGTTGTGGCCGGTCGTCGTTTTTGCCGCTCTCCACCTCTCTGTAGTCCTTTACGATCTCACCACCGTTGGCAGCAATGAACTGATTTACAAGGGCCTCTTGAGCTTCCAGCCCCAGCCCCGACTTGCCCTGCTGCTTGCTGCTGACTCTGTAGTAAGCGATATATTTCATCGTGCCGCCCTCCCGTATAAATTCCCGTTGTTCGTTTAGGGTTTTTATACAGTATCTACTTTTGAACGTCAAGGGTTTTGTACAGGATTTTATACAGGGAGGTGGCGGCGGGGGTTTTTATTGGAGCACCTTCAAAACCCCAAACCCGATCAGTCTGACGATAAAGGCCCGTCAAACTAAATAACCCCCCACCAGTTACCCGGCAGGGGGTCGGTCAATTCATATTCGGTTTTGAGTTTCTGTTTTCGTTCGGTTTCGTCCCGTGGGGAAATTTAGGTTAAATAACCAGCCCCGACAAATCCAGTTTATAATCCAGCAGCCTTAGCGTTTCATATTGCCGTTTGATATTCAGGTCTTTCATATACGTAACCGCCCCCTCGTTCCCTACGTCCCAGCCCTGGGCTTTCAAAACATTTATATCATCTTTGTCGAGGTGGCCGGACAACGCCGCAACCGCTTCTCCATGCTCAATCATGTTCAGATTCTGCCGGAACCAGTTTAGAAATGTATGCCTAAAACTATGAAATGTTTGCTTTTCAGGATTACTCAGCATCAGGTGATTTTTGAATGTGCCATTGAACCATTTAGAGAGGTAATGGCTATGGTTCCCCGCTTTCGGGTAGTACTCACAGGATATTTTTTGCTCCCCCTCCCACAGACGGGTATAGCCGTTTGATTTCTGTTTATCCCAGAATCGCAACAGCCCCACCTTTTCCAACTCAGGATGTAGGGGGTTTATGCGTTTGCTGTTTTTATTTTTAACGCTCATCCCCTCCCCCTCTTCGTTGATCGAGATACACCAAACGCCGTCAATCCGCTGTATGTCCTCAGTTCGTAGCTGGCATATTTCGTTGATTCTGAACCCCTGAAACATTGCAATCAACGGGACTAGCAACAGATGAGGATTCCCAACAAACGCCCCCCTATTTTTGAATTGCAGTAACGTAGCAACCACGTGCTGAAGATCAGCGGGACGGAAAATATCTCTATATTCGTTCGATTTTTTCCCGTCGTCCGGCACCACGTTCGCAGCTTCCCCCTCCATATAATTCTTTTTTAACCCCTCAAATTTGCTGAGTGCCAGCTTAAACAATGCCCCCAACCTGAACAGATCACCTTCCAGAGTTGACGGGCTAGGTGGTTCATAGTTTGCCGCTTTGTATGTTTCATCTAACGTCATATCAGGGTACCGGGTAAACCGGTATTGTGGATATGTTGCCAGACGGTCAACCAGCCGTTTTGTCAGCGGGTAGTCAATATCCGATAGCAGTATGTCCTGTTTGCCTGTTTCAGCCTCTAGGCAGTCTAGTATTTTTCGGGTGGTATCGTCATATTTCCCGACTGTACGTGCGGACAGTTTTATTTTCAGCCCGGCAAACGCTTCTATCACCTCCGACAGCTTGTTAGATTTCGGTTTGTTGCGTTGCTCTATATCGTAGGGGGTATCGAAATTTCCCCGCAGATGCTCCAGCACAACCGAATCAGCAAAAATTACAGCCTTGGTAATTTCGTTGCACAGTTTGTGATAATCCGCACCGGAGGCGTCTGCTGGTACATTCATTTGCTGGAGGTGGTAACGCGCTTCTGAGCTAATAGCCGGATCACTGGCCGCCATGTTGCGCCCGAGTAGTTGCCGGTTCCTAGCTATCCGTTCCGAGCGGGCATCTAGTACGGATTGGTACCCGCTATCTGTTTGAACAGTGGCATCTAGGGTGGCGTGATACTGCTCCAGCTCAGACTGTAGTTCTCGGCTCCAGTCGTCAGAACCTTCGTAAACGGTTCCCCTGACCCTGCCAACATCGAATGATGAGACGTTGCGCTGCACGATGTTGTCCACAATTTTAGCAATCTGTTCATCCGTCAACACGCCGGATCGTGCCATTGTGTACGCCTCCTGAAGTTTGCCTAGGATACTGGTTGCCAGCCCCTTGGCTTGCTTGTAGCTGCCTGTTCCCAGACTTCTGACAATCTCACCACGCCGGAAATGACGTACCATATCCAGCGGCACCCTGACCCGTAAATAATATGTCCGGTTTCGTTTGGTCAAAAACAAAATGAGGTTCCCCCGTGTGGTACAAATTGTGTACCCTGCACGAAAAAACCTCATTAGTTACAACCACCTGCAAGATTACAGCAGGTTACAATTTTTGGGGTGGCCAGAGGGATTTGAACCCTCGAATGTACGAGTCACAGTCGTANNATGCCATTCAAGCGCTCTCCCAGCTGAGCTACAGCCCCACACAAACAACCTATTTCAACCACGCAATCCAAGCCGCTGTGGTTTGAGATATATACACTACGAAATCGAATCCGGTCAACAATTTTTTCCCGATCCGCGTACAAAATTACACTGGCTACAAAATGATCGTAAAACAATACCAACCAAGCAAGCTGGCTCCACGCTTCCTTTGGTTGACCCGGCACCGGTTATGATGATAAGCAGAATCAGGGAGATACGTTTAACATGGCTCATCCCAGGTCTTGCCAGACAACCAGCGCCGTAATCACCAGCACCGATGCCATCCTGGAAAGCATTTCCGATGGTGTCTTCACGGTTGATCTTGCATGGCGCATCACCTCCTTTAACCGCGCGGCCGAGGAGATCACCGGCATTTCACGCAAGGATGCCATTGGTCGGCTCTGTTCGGAGGTGTTCCGTTCCAACATGTGCGAAACCGATTGCGCCCTGCGCCGGACCATGAAGAATGGTAAGCCGATCATCGGGCGGTCGGGATACATTGTCGACGGTGAGGGCAACCGGATTCCGATCAGCCTCTCGACTGCTGTGCTGAGTGACAGCCAGGGCAATGTGGTCGGTGGGGCCGAAACCTTCCGGGATCTGAGCGAGATAGAGACCCTGCGTCACGAACTGGAGGCGCGGTTTCACGTAGGAGAATTTGTCAGCCGCAGCCCTCTGATGCAGCGTCTGTTTGAGGTTATCCCGGCCATAGCGGTCAGCCCCAGCACGGTGCTGATTAACGGCGAGACCGGCACCGGCAAGGAGTTGATGGCCCGCACTATTCATGGCTTGAGCAAGCGCAGCAAAGGACCGTTTGTGGCACTCAACTGCGGCGCACTGCCGGATACCTTGCTGGAATCGGAGCTGTTTGGCTACAAGGCCGGCGCCTTCACCGGGGCCACCAAAGACAAGCCGGGTCGTTTTGCGCTGGCCAGCGGCGGCACGCTGTTTCTGGACGAGATCGGCGAGATCAGTCCGGCCCTGCAGGTGCGGCTGCTTCGAGTGTTGCAGGAGCGCTGCTTCGAACCGTTGGGCGGCACCAGTCCGGTTACCAGCGATGCGCGGATCATCGTCGCCACCAATCGCGACTTGTCTGCCATGGTCAAGGCCGGCAGTTTCCGTGAAGACCTTTACTACCGGATCAACGTGGTGCGGGTGGAGTTGCCTCCTTTGCGGCGCCGCAAAGAAGATCTACCCCTGCTGGTGGATCAGTTTATCCACAAATTCAACCAGCTGCACCACGCCACAGTACAGGGCATAGCCCCCGAGGCGCTTTCGCTGCTGATGGCCCATGATTGGCCTGGCAACGTCCGTGAATTGGAAAACATCATTGAACGCGCCTTTGTGCTCTGTCCGCATGGTATGTTACAGCTCGCCCACCTGCCCGACGAGATCACTCTGCACAACAACCGCATCAGTACAGTAGCAACCCTACACGACGCCCGCTCCCAGCTTGAGGCACAAACCATACGAACCGCACTTGAACGCAACGCCTACAATCGCCTGGCAGCCGCGCGGGAGCTCGGCATGCACAAAACCACCCTGTTCCGCAAGATCAAGCAATTTGGCATCGACCTGCCACGGACCGATGGCCGCTCACAACGGACCCACTAGGGTAGCAATTACGCAACCAAAATCACTCACAGTGTAGCAACAATGCTACTGATTAATCCTCACAAAGCCTTCCCAACAACCGTAACCCATTAATCCATCAGCTTTTTTTCTCATCAACCACTTGGCACGTTCCCTGCTTTGTCAATGATCATTGTCTGATGATCTTTGCAGGGAGCCAAACCGTGACACGAGCAGCCTTTTCGCTCTGGAATGACCGCATAGCACCGGTTTTTGATGTGGCCCGCAATCTGTTGATTGTGGACGCAGCAACAGGGGCCGAAACCGGCAGGATTGAACGCCGTTTTTCTGGCGACAGTCCTCAGGAACGAGCCATGCGGCTGGCCTCATTACAGGTAGAGCAACTGGTGTGTGGCGCCATTACGCGCGACACTGCCGATGCCCTGCAGGACCGCGGCATCCAGGTTGTCTCATTTGTATCCGGCGAACTCGAACAGGTGGTACAGGCCTGGCTGCAGGGCCATTTGCACGAACGTTCGCTGCATATGCCGGGTTGCACCAGAAAACCACATGGCGGCAACCGTTGCAACAGACACAGAAGATCGACAGAGGGTAGTACCAGCCAACAGCGGGAGGACTAACACCATGCCAAACCAAAAAGGAAAAGGCCCCAGAAACGCCGGTTGCGGCAACGGCAGCTGCGGAGGAAACAGGCTGCAGCGTCGGCAATCCGACGTCTTTCGTCAACCTGAAACAACAGTTGCAGCACCACCTAGCGCTTCAAACTGCTGCGGCCCGAGGGGCTGCAACAACGGACAAGGTACGGGTGCAGGCCGTTGTGGTGGCCAGAGGAAACGGTACAACAGACCGTAGTCAACCGGTATCGTCTTACGGAGGAACAGCGTGAAACTGATCGCTTTCAGCACATCCGGCACTGAGCTTGACGCCGAACTTGACCCGCGCTTTGGCCGGGCACGAGGATTTTTACTCTACGATCTGGAGTTGCAGCAGATACGTCTGCTGGAAAATGAGCAGAGCAGAAATGCCGCCCAAGGGGCCGGTATTCATGCAGCAGAGGCTATTGTCAGGGCCGGGGTGGATACACTGGTTACCGGCCACTGCGGCCCCAAGGCGTTCAGGGTCCTGGATGCAGCCGGGGTGCAGGTCTACAACTGTCCGGTCATACCACTGCAGGAAGCGCTACAAGCCCTGCAGGGCGGTATCCTGCAGGCGGCAACCGCTGCCGATGTTGAGGGCCACTGGTAATGGGCGGCCAGACCAAAAGGCAGGCACCGCGCATAGCCGTTGCTTCCGGCAAGGGCGGCACCGGCAAGACCACGGTTGCGCTCAATCTGGCAATTATGTTTGACGAGCCGGTGCAGCTGGCAGACTGCGATGTGGAGGAACCGAACCTGAACCTGTTCCTGCAGTTCGATCAGCTCGACAGCCAACCGGTCACCATGCTGGTGCCGGAGATCCGCGCTGATCGCTGCACCGGCTGCGGCGCCTGCAGCGAAATCTGCCGGTTTAACGGCTTGGTTTCATTGGGTACCAGCAAGCCGCTGCTGTTTCCTGAACTATGTCACGGCTGCGGAGGCTGTGCCCTGGTCTGCCCTGCCGAGGCGATCAGCGAACGACCGCTGCAGATCGGCACGGTCAACTGCGGACATTCGAACGCCATCAGACTGGTTGAGGGGCGGCTGGACGTGGGCGTCTCACTGGTGCCGCCGGTGATCCGTGCCGTAACCAACCAACTGTTCAGTGATATCCCGGCCATCCTGGATGCGCCCCCCGGCACTTCCTGCCCGGCAGTGGCCACCCTGCGCGAATCTGATTATGTCCTGCTGGTGGCCGACCCAACCCCGTTCAGCCTGCATGATCTGAAACTTGCAGTGGCCATGGTGCGCGAGCTAAGGCTGCCCTGCGGCGTCATCATCAACCGGGCCGGCGAAGATCTGGTCGGCCTCTCCCGTTACTGTCAAGATGAAGGCCTGCCGGTGCTGCTGTCGCTGCCTGATGACCGGCAGATTGCCGAGGTGGTTTCCAAGGGGCAGCTGGTGGCCCACTGCCTGCCGGAATATGGCCTGCTGTTCAAGCAGCTGGCCGATAGGGTACGTACTGAACTGCAGCAACACGGGGGCCAGCCATGAGACATGCACAGATCAAGGAACTGGTGGTGCTGTCCGGCAAAGGAGGCACCGGCAAGACCAGCGTGACCGCTTCATTTGCCATGCTGGCCAAAAAGGCGGTGGTGGCCGATTGCGATGTGGATGCCGCCGATCTGCATCTGGTACTCAACCCTGAGGTTCAAGAGCGGCGCTGTTTCTTCAGCGGCAACGAGGCTGAAATCCGCTTCAATGACTGTACCGGATGTGGCAAATGCCATACCTTGTGCCGTTTCGATGCCATCTACCGCACGGAAAACAACCGCTATCAGGTTGACCCGGTAGCCTGTGAAGGCTGTGGCGTCTGCGTCCAGTTCTGTCCGGCCAAGGCGATCGACTTTCCCGAGCGCCACAGCGGCCACTGGATGATATCGCAGGCCCGCAGCGGGCCGATGGTGCATGCCCAGCTGGAGCCTGCAGCAGAAAACTCCGGCAAGCTGGTGACCACCGTCAGGGAACGCTCGTGGGAACTGGCAGTTGACAAACGGATTCCACTGATTATCTCCGATGGCCCCCCCGGCATCGGCTGCCCGGTCATCGCTTCGCTGAGCGGGGTTTCGCTGGCCTTGCTCGTCACCGAACCCACCGTGTCGGGTCTGCATGACCTGCAACGGGTGCTGGCCTTGACCCGCCATTTTTCGGTACCCACCATCGTCTGTGTCAACAAGTGGGATATCAACCCGCAGCAGACGGAACGGATTGAAGCTGCGGCACGTGCAGCCGGCGCACAGGTTGCCGGTCGCATCCGGTATGACCGTGGCATTACCCAGGCACAACTGCAGCAGATAACCGCCATAGAACTCGGCTGTGCCGCTGCCGATGATATCCGCAAGGTATGGCAGCAGACAAAACGCCTGCTCTAATCAGAAGAAACTCCAGGAGGCACCATCGATGCAAGCAACGCAACAACCGACGCAGGAATCGTGTTCACCCTCAGCCTGCGAGAGCTGCTCGTCCAGTAGCTGTTCCGCCAGCAGCAAAACAGCTACAGAGACCCAGCAAGAATTTGAAGAACGCCGGCGACTGGCCTCACGACTCTGCCGTATCAAACACAAGATTGTCGTGCTTTCCGGCAAGGGCGGCGTGGGCAAGAGCACCGTGGCCGTCAATCTTGCCATGGCGCTGCATCTGGCAGGCAACAAGGTTGGCCTGCTGGATGTCGATATTCACGGCCCCAGCATCCCCACCATGCTGGGCATGGAAACCAGCAAGGTAATGGAGGCCGATGGCGAACTGGTACCGGCGGATCTTAACGGCCTGAAGGTCATCTCACTGGGCTTTTTTCTTAAAGAGCAAGATGAGGCGGTAATCTGGCGCGGACCGATGAAAACCGGCGTGATCACCCAGTTTATCCGTGACGTAGCCTGGGGTGACCTGGATTACCTGATCGTTGACTCGCCGCCCGGCACCGGCGACGAACCGCTGTCGGTCTGCCAGACCCTGGAAGGTGCCGACGGCGCCATCATCGTTACCACACCACAGAAGGTTGCGGCCGTTGATGTCCGCAAGTCGATCTCGTTCTGCCGCCAGATCAATCTGCCGATCCTGGGCGTGATCGAGAACATGAGCGGTTTCGTCTGTCCCCGTTGCGGGGTGACCACCGCAGTCTTCCAATCCGGCGGCGGCAGACTGATGGCCGACGATATGGGGGTGCCATTTCTGGGCTCGGTGCCGATCGATCCACAGATCGCCGAGGCTGGCGACAGTGGGGTAGCATTTTTGCAACGTTATGCATCCTCGGCGACGGCACACCTGTTTACAGAACTGCTCACACCGATCATGCAGCAGGAGCAAGCGGCGACATGATCATACAGCTGCAGCCGGATACCACCGTGCTGGAATTGGTAGAACACCATCCGGAGACCGAGCCGGTGTTCAACCGCTACAGCAAACGGCTCGGCATCTGTCTATGCTGTGCAGCGTTGTTTGCGACACTGGCTGAAGTAGCCAGCCGTTATGAGCTGAATCTCGATGAATTGCTCGCTCGACTGAACAGCGCAATAGAATAACACTGGTTGTTCACACCTCGGGAGGGATGCTGATGGAAGCTGCTGCACACACCGTTGCCTGGGTTTGTCTGCCGGACAAGACGCGTACGCTCAGCGGTGGCTGCTGGCAGGAACGTTGCTACCCTTTCCGGGGTGTTTTGCCTGCAGAACGTGCAGACAGCACCGTCGAACGACAAAGAATGCTCGACGACTACAGGATTGCGCTCGAGGATTTCGATACCGAGCTGCGGCAGCAGTGATCACCATTACAGGGGCTTGCCATGGATGCTGAAAAAAAACTGCTGGTGATTGACGATGAGCCTGCCATCCGGGAGGGGGTTCGCAGGATCCTCGAATCCGAGTCGTTCAAGGTTGAGACCTTCGGCAGTGGTCAGGCTGCCATTGAACGACTAAAGCAGGAAGCCTTTGACCTGGTGATTACCGACCTCAAGATGCCGGGCATCGGCGGCGTCGATGTGCTGCGGGCCATCAAGGAGGTCCAACCGGATCTGCCGGTGATCTTCATCACCGGTTACTCATCGGTGGACAGTGCTGTGGAGGTGATGAAACTGGGGGCCGTGGATTACATCGCCAAGCCATTCACCCCCGAAGAGATGCTCAACACCATTCGATTGGCCCTGGAGCAACGGGTGGTGGCCCTTGAGGATCTCTACCTGTGCAAAGAGCTGCGTGATACCGAGGGCTTCGACAGTTTTGTCGGCAAAAGTCACGAGATGGTCAAGGTCTACCGCCGGATCATGCAGGTGGCGCCTACCGACAGCACCGTGCTGATCACCGGCGAAAGCGGCACCGGCAAAGAGCTGGTGGCCCGGGCGATCCACAAACACAGCGCCCGCAGGGATAACCCCTTTGTGGCGGTGGATTGCACCTCATTGGTTGAAAACCTGCTGGAATCCGAGCTGTTCGGCCATGTCAAAGGCTCTTTCACCGGCGCCATCCACACCAAGACCGGTCTGTTCAAGGTGGCCGAAGGCGGCACCCTGTTTCTTGACGAGGTCTCGAACCTGAGTCTGACCACCCAGGCCAAGCTGCTACGGGTGCTGCAGGAACGGCAGGTTACGCCGATCGGTGGCACCCAGCCCACCCCGATTAACATCCGCCTGGTGGCGGCCACCAACCGCAACCTGCGCGACATGGTGGCCGAAGGCAGCTTCCGCGAAGACCTCTTCTTCCGACTTAACATCATACCGGTCGATCTGCCGCCACTGCGTGAACGGGCCGGTGATGTGCCGCTTTTGGTGGGCAATGCGGTCAGACGTTGCGCCGAAGAGCTGGGCAAGGATATCAAAGGGGTCACTGCCGGGGCCATGCAGTTGCTGCAGAGCTACGCGTTTCCCGGCAACGTGCGCGAACTGGAGAATGTGATCGAGCGGGCCGTGGTGCTGGCCGAAGACAGCCTGATCACCCCCGATGACCTGGAGCTGGGCGGTTCGGCAGCCGAACCACTGTCACTTGACTTTACCGCCATACCACTCAGTGTGGAGGAGCTGAAAGAGACCAAACGCCAGCTGCGCGAACAGGCGGTGGAAGATGTGGAGCGGGCCTTTGTGATCAATGCCCTGCAACGCAACCGGGGTAACATCACCCGGGCTGCGGAAGAGACCGGCATGCTGCGCCCCAATTTTCAAAGTATGATGAAGAAACTCGGCGTCTCGGCCCGGGATTATGCTGAGCATTAAAAAAATCCTGCTGCGGCTGCTACCGCGCCGTTTCTCGCTGATCCAGAAACTGACCATCCTGACCGGCACCGTGGTGGTGCTGTTCATGACGCTGTTTGCCTGGATCAATATCAACAACCTGCAAAAACTGCTGGTAAATAGCACCGTGCGTGATCTTGACAATCTGGCGGCTTCCGTCATCCGGATGACCAGACACCAGATGCTGCTGGACAACCGGCCCCTTGTCTATCAGATGATCAACGAGGTGGCCAAGCGTCCCGGTATTGAGCGGATCAGGATGATCAATCGCGACCGGATCATCGTCCACTCCACCGTTGCTGCAGAGATCGGTACACGCCTCGACCAGAAGGCAGTCCGTTGTGACCTGTGCCACCAGGCCGGCAAGACCTTGGTCCGCCCCCCGCTGGAGGAGCGCAGCCGTTTTTTTACGTTGCCCGACGGTACGCAGGTATTGGGGCTGGCCAAGGCGATCCGTAATGAAAGCGGCTGCAGCAGCGCCGCCTGCCATGCCCACCTGCCATCGCACAGTGTATTGGGGGTGGTGGATATCATCGTATCGCTGGACCTGCTCAAGGCAGATCTTTCGGGCTACCGCAACCGGATCATCCTGCTGACGGTACTGCTGATCATCCTGCTGGGGGCCTCGTTGACCTTTTTTACGCTGCATCTGGTCAACCGGCCGGTCAATGAGCTGTTGCGCCACACCGCCCGGCTGGCCCAGGGGCAGCTCGACTGCGAGATGACCCCCACCTCAAACGACGAGTTGGGCGAACTGATGCGCGCCTTCCAGCTGATGACCAACAACCTGCGCCAGGCCCGCGACGAGCTGGAGGAATGGGGCCGCACCCTTGAGGAAAAGGTCAAGGATCGCAGCGAAGAACTGCAACGGATGCAGATGCAGCTGGTGCATACCGAAAAGCTGGCATCCCTTGGCGAGTTGGTGGCCGGCATCGCCCACGAAATCAACAACCCGCTTTCGGGCATCCTGATCTTCAGCTCGCTGGTGGCCAAGGACAAACGGCTTGACCCGTCGCTGCACAAGGATATGGAAACCATCAGCAGCGAGGCCAAACGCTGCGCCGGTATCGTCAAGGGACTGCTGGAGTTTGCCCGCGATTACCAGCCCAAGATGACCACCAGCGACATCAACCAGATCCTGATCGATTCACTGCGCCTGGTGGAGTGTCAGTCGGTGTTTCAGAATGTGGTCATCCTGCGACAGCTGGGCACGGATCTGCCGCTGATCATGGCCGACCAGAACCAGCTCAAGCAGGTGTTCATCAACATATTCATCAATGCCGGTCAGGCCATGCAGGACCTGCGCCGGGGCGAACTGCAGATACATACCCGGCCGAACGGGCAACCGCAAGACGGGGTGGTGGTGACCATCAAGGATTCAGGCCACGGCATACCGGAAGAGCAACTGGGCAAGTTGTTCGACCCGTTTTTCACCACCAAGGGCGCCGGTGGCACCGGCCTGGGCCTGTCCGTTTCCTATGGTATCATTCAGGCCCACGGCGGCTCGATCACCGTTGAAAGCACCGTGGGCACCGGCACCACCTTTACCATCAGTCTGCCGGCCTGTTCAGAGCTGGCAGGCAAAGATGCTGGATCACAGCTGCTTGCGTAATCAGCAGGAGCAGGCCCGACACACCTCACAACGAGGCGCTGGCGAGCACCGCTGTATTACGCATATATCACCCCCACAGAGGAGGTACTCCATGAAGCTGCAACCGATGTTGTGTATGCTGGTCGGCCTGATAGCCTGTCTGGCGCAAAGTGGTCTGGCTGCAACCGACCACAAGGATTTCATCACCGGACCATTCAAGGATGGTCGGGAGGTGACCAAGGCCTGTATCGAATGTCATGACAAGCAGGCCAGCGACTTCATCAAAACCCAGCACTGGAACCTCAAAGGGGTACCCAACCATGTCAAGGGGCTGGAGAAGAGCACCAAGCTGTATGGCAAGACCAACATGACCAACAACTACTGCACCACCATCTTCGCGGCCAAGGAAGGTCTGCCCCGTGAATCCTGCCTGCGCTGTCACGCCGGCTACGGCTGGAACCGCAACAGCTTTGACCACAGCGACAAGACCCGCATCGACTGCCTGATCTGTCACGCCACCAAGAGCTACGACCGCGCCTCGGTGGGCTGTGATGTCGATAGCAAGGGAATCGGCAGCGGCAAGGTCGATCTGGTGGAGGCCGCCAAAAGTGTGGGCCAGAAGCCGACCCTGCAGAACTGCGGCTACTGTCACTTCTACGGCGGCGGCGGTGACGGGGTAAAGCATGCCGGGCTTGATTCTACCATGGAATACGCCGACCGGAAGCTGGACGTGCATATGGCCAAAAAGACCAAAGGCGGCGCCGGCCTGCTCTGTGTTGATTGCCATAAGGCACCGGAACACAAGATATCAGGCGCCTCCAGCCAGATGGCCCACTATGCGGCCCGGGTACGCTGTGAAGATTGCCACAGCGGCGCCAAGGCCCCCCACAAAAACTCCAAGAACAAGGCTATCCTGGATGCCCACGCCGCCTCGGTAGCCTGCCAGACCTGCCACATCCCGCTGCTGGCCCGCGGCCAGGCCACCAAGACCTCCTGGTACTGGTCCGATGTGGGGAAAAACCTGCCGGTGGAAGAGCAGTTCGACCAGGAAACCTTCCAGAATCGCAAAGGCTCCTTTACCTGGGACATGAACTTTATGCCGACCTACGCCTGGTATAACGGCAAGATCGAACGCTACATGGTGGGTGACAAGATCAAGGACCCCACAAAAGTGGTCAACATGACCAAGCCGGTGGGCAGCATCAAGGACAAGGCCGCCAAGATCTACCCCTACAAGACCCATCGGGGCAGCCAGCCGATGGACAGCGTCTACCGGTACTTGAGCACCTTCCAGCAGTATCAGTCGTTGTGGGTACACTTCAACTGGGAAAAGGCGCTGAAAGATGGCGCTCAGGAAGAGGGTCTGCCCTACAGCGGCAAGCATCAGTTTGTAAAAACCGTCTCCTACATCTCGGCCCAGCACCAGGTGGCACCCAAGGAAGATGCTCTCCAGTGCGGCGACTGCCACATGGGCAGCAAACGGATGGACTGGAAGGCCTTGGGCTACAAGGGTGATCCCATGTCCGCTGGCGGGCGGTTCAGCGCTCGTAAGAAGTAGCCGCAGCAAACTGTAGTACAGTTGCACGCCCGCTGGTCCGGCAGACACCGGACCCCCTTTCCCGGCAATGCCGGACCGGTGGGCGCGCATTTCGTATCCTTAAACAGAGGCCCGCACAACCAGCCCTGCCCTCCTAGCTACTGCATGCTGTTTCCATACAGTCCCTACCCTGCCAGCAAACAGAATCACCACAATAATTTTAGCAGGTTACAAAGAAACGCATTGTTCAGACAACCTGCTACTGCATAGCAAAAACATACAGCCCGCCCGCTCCCAGCAGATTCCCGCAATTCATTCCAGCTCAAAACATTCATGCTATTTCAGCACGTTATACATTATTTTAACCATATCTTCTTTTTGGCACTGCATATGCTATGTACCTACACAAAGCTTCTACACTCAGACGGAGTTCCTACGGGAGGATGCCATGAAAACAAGAATCGTACATTTTTTGATCCCTTTACTGGGCGGCAGCGCAACCTCAGCCTTTGCTGCCGACAGTGCCCTCACTGACGGCGGTGGCCCGCTGATCTGGTTCTTTATCGGCTTCGGCGCACTGGTGCTGATGGTGCAGGCCGTACCGGCCCTGGTAATGCTCTACTCCATGATCAAGGCCCTGTTCAGCCCATCGGAAGAGGTCAAAACCGCCACCGCTGCCGGACACAAGTAACTGCTAACGCCGTCTTACACACCATCTGAAAAGGAGATTTGCACCATGAAATCCGTACGCACCATCCTGACCGCCCTGAGCCTGACGATTGCAAGTATATCCACCGCCTTCGCCTCTGCCGCCGCCAACGAGGTGGATACCAGCCTGACCTATAATAGCGGCATCCTGGTGCTGGCCTTTGCCGGTTTCCTGGCCCTGGTGGTGGTGGTACAGACCATTCCGGCCATCGTAAGCCTGTACACGATGATCAAGAAGACTGCCGAACAGAGCCGGCAGCAGCAAGCGGTTCGGGCAAACGTACGTGACTAGTCACGAAGAACGGGGCGAGCACACTGCTCGCCCCGCTTTTGATACCATCACCACTGAGCCGGTAACGGCACCTGTCGAAGATGGCACACTGACGCAACTGGATCCGGTCGCCTTTCAAAGGGGGATGGCCGTGATCCGCTGGCGTCGCAAGCTTTTCTTTGCGACCATCATTGCCTACATGCCGCTGATGTGGCTTTCCAACAGGTTCTTTCCCAGCTTTCGCGGCATGGCCATCACCTTCTCGATCTGGGTGGTTATACTTTTTATCACAGCGCTCTACTCGGCCCTGGCCCGCTGCCCACGCTGCGGCAACTACTTTCATATGCACGGCATGTCGCTGATGTACCTGCGCCGTTGCCTGCACTGCCAGCTATCAGTAAAAAGCTGAAATCAGAGGAGAGATCAGATGTTCGGATTCGGTATGCCTGAAATGGTGATTATTCTGGTGATTGTGGTGGTGCTGTTTGGCGGGAATCGTCTGCCGGAGCTTGGCGGTGCGCTGGGCAAGAGCATCAAGAATTTCAGACAGGCCTCAACAGGCAAAGATGAACTGGAGATACCGCAGAAAAAGAACGGCTAAGGCCGATTGAACAGCACTAGCCGTTGAATCCGATCCTGCGCTCCAGGATCGTTAACGCTTCCTCTTCCTCCCTGATCCGGGCCATGCTGAGCGACCAGATGTGGTAGCTCTCCAGGCTCAGGATCGTCATGCCGGTGGCCAGCACGGCCCAGAAGTTTTCCGGCAACACTCCCGAGAAGTAGTAGAAGGCGTAAAAACAGATCAGATAACCGATATGGCTGAAGGAAACCATCTTGGGAGAGCCATTGGTGATCCTGCCCAGCACCAGCAGAATGGCTGAAAAGGCATACACCACCAGCAAGGCGCTGATCATGTTGCTGGAAGGCGGTGTGCCCAGCATTCTTTTGATCTCAGGGGTCAGGGGTGGGAAGATACGATCGCTGAGCATAGCCGGTATACTGACACCGGCAAAGGCGGCTATTGCCCACAACCCCTGGTGCGAACGGGTACGCCAGCGACGTATCGACGCCTGCAGGGCGCTGCGTTGTTCTTCCGGCGTCTGCTGTTTGCCGGTGTCGGAGGTGGTCATGAGGGCCTGGACCTTTTGAATAGTTGCACAACCAGACACCACGCATCCGGTCTACGACTCACCACCACCCTTTTCCTTATTGCAGCTACGGCAGCGGGCCAAGGCGTCGCGGGTGTCGTGCAGGCGCGAGAGCAGGCTGTGGTAGTTGCGGGCCAGCAGTGAAAGCTCACCATACCCGGATTCCAACTGTTTTACCGCTTCACTCGCTTCGTGTGTACTGGTTACGGCAATCAACTTTTTCAGGGGGATAAAGAACGATCGGTTCAACAGGGCAGCGGCGCCGCCTACGGTGAGAACCAACGTCATGAGGGTGAAAACTATCATACGGTAGCGCATCAAGGCGAGCGAATTTTGCAGCGGTCCCTGGTCAAGCCCGATATCGAGCATGCCGAGCACTTTTTTGCTGGCGGGGTGATAATGGCAACCGGTGGTACAGGTCGGTTCGTTATAGATCGGCTGCGACATAGCCAACACCTGCACCCCCCGTTCGTTGGTAAAGCGACGGGTCTGTTTGGCGGCAGCCAACTGCTCGGCAGGCTTGGAGTTGCTGTGGCAGCCGCTACAGCCTTCCACCTGTTTGTTAACTTGATGACCAATCTCGGACTGATTTCGAGAAAACGTGACAAAACCGTCGTGATTAAAGACTCGCAGGTGCTCAACACCCTGGTGCTGACCGATGTTGGCGATGATGTTGCCCAGGTGCTGACGATCGTTGTGCAGCATGGCATAGCGGGTAGAGAGCACCACCGTGTTGGCGATATTGCGGCCATGTTGGGCAGCATCGTTGATCATGTCCCGTTTCATGATGCCGTAAAGACTGAGGCAGCAGATCCCCACAAAACCGGTTACCGCGAGACCGACCGGGATGATTGAGCGGATGGCGACACTCTGGAACATGAGAAACCTCCTGATCAGCCGTTGGGATCTGTCTGCAAAAAATGCCGGTGCGGAGGTGCGACCCCACCGCACCGGCCATCACAGATCACACATCATGAACGCTTGTGACACTTCAGGCAGTCGCCCTTGACCGAAAAGGCACTCTTGCCATCATGGCAGGCGCCGCACGAGGCGCCGCTCTCCATCTGTTGCATGGTGGCAGGTTTGGCGTTGCCATAAGGGTATATTTTGGTGTGGCAGTCATTGCACTGATAGACCGCCGTGTGAAACTCGTGGCTGAAGTGGCCAATCACGGTTCCCTTTGTATTGGTGTAGGACTTGCTAGCCGGCAGTTTGAAACCGGTGTGACACTTGGCGCAGTCACCCTTCACCGAGAAAGCGCTCTTGCCGTCATGACAGACACCGCAGGACTTACCTTTTTCCATCTCCGCCATGGTGACCCGCTTGTTCTGCTTCTTGTCCGGTTTCACCGTCGCCGGGTGGCAATCCTGACAACTGTAGACCTGAGTATGGAAGGCATGGCTGAAGGTGGCCTGAGTCACCGGCGGTGTTGCATACCTTACTTCCGGGCTCTTGTGGCATCGGCTGCACTGATCAACCTTAAAGGCCTGCTTGCCGTTGTGACAGAAACCGCAGGACTTACCTTTTTCCATCTCCGCCATGGTCACCGTCGGATTCTTGCCGGTCTTGTACAGCTTGGTGTGGCAGACCGAGCAATCCTGCAGCTTTTTCAGGTGAGCGCTGTGGCTGAACGGTGTCGGGCCGGTTTCCTTTACCTGGTAGACCACATCCTTCACTTGATGACATTTACTGCACTCATGGGCATCAAAGGCCTGCCTGCCGTTGTGACAGGCACCACAGGACTGTCCCTTGTACATATCCTCCATGGTATAGCGCTTCTTGCTCTTGCCGCCGGTGTGGCAACTGGCACAACTGAAGGCCGGCGTACCACGCTGGTTCTTTTTGGCCAGGTGCTTCGTGTGGCTGAAGACCACCTTGCCGGCATCTTTCGTATCATAGCTGATGTCTTTCAGCTGTAGAGCATCGGCATGGCCGGCTGCCAGTCCCAACAAACCTGCCAGTGCGAACATAAGGGTGCGCTTCATGACAATCTCCCGAACATGATGCCCCTGTCTCCAGGACAGGGGCACCGGTAGTAGCTTCAGACTATTTGCCGCTGGGGCAAGCCTCTGCCTGTGCTGCACTGGCGACGGCAGCAGGTTGCGGCTCAAGCACCGCATACTCGCTGTACCGGGTCTTCCATTTGAACAGGATCGGCCAGCGATACAGGATGGCGCGGTAGGTAATGATGTAGATCGTATAGATAGTCACCGCAATCATGATCTCGCGAAACGGCGGTACGTGCACATGACCGTTCTGCCAGTTGAAGGTGATCATATAGACATTCAAGCGGTGCAAGACGACACCGATAATGGTTGTCCAGGCCCCCAACCTGACCAGCGTGACACTGTTATTTCTGATGCCTGAGGTCAGCAGCACCAGTGAAAGGATCACGCCAAAGCCGATTTCGAACAGCCACCAGGCTCCCCAGCCGGTTGCCAGATAGGCCCACTTGTTGTCATGGGCGATGCCGATCAGGCGAATAACCAGATAGGTGATCAACCCCATGGAAGCGCCCTTGGCCAGGGCGATCTGCAGCTTGGTCAAGCTGTTCTTAAAGGTGTCGTCACAACGCCACTGCATGGTCTTGACGGCGATGGTGCTGACCACGATCACCATACACAGGCCGCCCGGCAGCGATGAAACAAAGAAGTAGAGCCATTGAAACGACGATGAATACCAGAGCGGATGGATCTTGCCCGGCGCGTAGGTGGAAAGTGCACCCAACGCACCCTGGTGCAGGGTGGAGAGGATGATACCGGCCACTGCAAGGCCTAAGGCCATCTTCTTGATAAAGGTTCTGCCGGCCGGCCAGCCCATCCACTCAAAAAATGCGGTTGAAGTTTCGGCAGCCTGTACCGACAGATAGGTGGCAACGTGCCAGGCCACCAGAAACAGCACTGCTTGCGGCCCCCAGGACACGAACATCGGGTAGATCAGACGCCAGGGCTGACCCAGATCGCACATCAGAAAGATAACCGCAAAGAAATAGCCCAGAATACCGTTCAGGATGCCCAACCGTTCGATCGGTTCAAAATCGTGGCGTCCAAACACCTCAACCGCAGACCCCAACTGAAAACCGGATGATGAAAGTGGCACCATCCCGAACAGGCCAAAACCGAGAAACAGGCCCCAGGCATTGTCGTAGGGGTCGCCCACGGCCCAGTGCAGACCGAACACGAAGCGCGCCAGCACAAACGGAATACCGGCCAGCAAAATGGCGGCAAAGATCCAGTTCAGCCGATTACTCATGGCCTGCGCCAGATACTGCTGCGGCGTCAGTCCTAGAAAAATTTTCTCCATGAGGGTCCAGGGGCGGCCCTTGTCGTTATCCTTGCGCAGACTGTCGATGATCTGCGTATTGGGATTGCGTGCCAGAAACTGTTTCATTGGTGATCTCCCTCCTGATGGTCATGGTGGCCGTCTTTATTTTTGGTGGCCAGCAGATGTACGCCGGTAAACAGGGCCGGCCAGATGGCGAGCACCATCGGCACGAATCCCAGGAAGTCCTTGACGTTGGAAATAATCGGCTCGTTTTGCATATGACCGTCAAAGCCCACCTTGTCAAAATCAACACTGCTTAAGTACATCCAGCTGGTGCCGCCCACGGCCTTCTCACCGAACAGTTTGTCAACATACTTGCCCGGGTTAGCCTGAATCCGGTCATGCCCCAGTTTGATCAGATCAGCGCGACGACCGAAGGTCATCACCTGCTGCGGACAGATCTCGACGCAGGCCGGTGGTTTCCCGTCCTTGACGCGGGTGTCGTAACAGAAGATGCATTTCTTGACCAATGGATTCAGGGGGCTGGAGTAGCTATAGGCCGGAATATTGAACGGGCAGGCGATCATGCAGTTACGGCAACCGACGCAGACCTTCGAGTTGTAGATAACTGCGCCTTCCTTGGTCTTAGTGTAGGCGTTGACGAAGCAGGAGGTCAGACAGGCCGGCTCGTTACAGTGATTACACTGCATCTTGCGAAACAGGGTCTCCTTGTCGGCCACCTGATATTCATTGACCACCGTATAGGCCTTTTCCGTGGTGCGACGCTTTTCTTTAAAGACCGACAGATCATCAAAGGGCAGATCCGGCTCCGGCAGGTTCTGCTCCTTATTACAGGCCGCCTCGCAGCTACGGCAGCCAACGCAGCGAGTCAGGTCCACCAGCACTCCCATCGCATCCGGGTAGCCCTCAAAGGAACCTGCCGCCATGGCGTTGGTACCGGCAACACTCACGGTTGCAGCGGTCACACCGCAGGCCAGACACCCTTTCAGAAAATCTCGACGTTCAATCATGGTACACGTTCTCCTTCCCGTGGATATCGGATCAGTGGTGCGCCGGCTTAGGCTTGGCAGGCGTCTTGGGTGCGTATTTACCTGCCTTGAAGAGCGAATCGCCGCTATCGTTACGCAAGTGACAATCCTGACAGCCGGTGGGGACCGACATCTTCTGGTGACAGCCCATGCAACCAATATGATAGGCCGCCTTCAGGCCGGGCTTGTCACGGTGATAGATCGGCGGTTGCTGGTCACGCTGCTGCTTGAGCGCCTCCGGGGTAAATGGTTCGGCCAGATGGCATCCCTTGCAGCTCACCACCGCCTGGGCACCGCTGTTTTTATGACAGCGGGCGCAGTTGGGGTCGGCAACCTGGGCGCCGGTAGTGTGGTGGTGGCAGAGGCCGCAGTCCTTCAGCGTGTTGATATGGGCGGCGTGATTGAAACTGACCGGACCATAATACTTCTGGATCGAATTGATGGTGATCTGGTCAGGAATCCCGACGCCGAAACAGACGCTGGCCGCCAGCAGGCTAAGTACCCCGGCAAGTGCCATAATCATCAGTCGCTGTGCTGCATGCATAATCCCTCTCCTTAAGAAATGTCCGGCACCATACTGCCGATGCCGTGGTTAGTGTGCAGACCCGTGACGGCGGATCTAGTGGTTCGACTGACGTGCGGCATCGCCTGAGCGGTGCAGGTACCTGAAAAAGAGCGGAAAACCCACGAAGAACGCAACGCAGATCAGATACTCAACCGTCTTGATGTACTGGTAAAAATCCACCA